>DKGH01000173.1 GCA_002453165.1 Verrucomicrobia bacterium UBA6775 | reverse complement strand
GCGATGTCCAGCGAGGGATCATCGACCAGCGGTTTCAAATCCATCGCGTAGCTGGCCATCTTCGATTCATCGACCGCGTGTGAATCAAAAAACGTGGCGTTGCCTCGGAGCCGCCCCTCGAGCGCGAGGTCGTAGCGTTTGCCGCCGGTGATTTGTGAATCAAAAATACTGATCAACGCTCGGACGAGATTCGGTCGATCGTTCATGTCGAGCAGCACCTTCTCGCTGTCGATAAGCCAGTTCAGGTCACGCCACACCTCCACGCCGTAGACTTCGGCTGGTCGGTCGGCCTCCGGCAGGTCGCGCAGCGCCTGAATCACCGGCACGACCACCGCCACGTGGGTGTCATGTTTGTCCGCAAGGTTATGCGTGTAAACAACCCGCGGTTTTGCCGCGGAAAAAATCGTCTGCAGATTGTTCGCGAAGTCCGGGCTGCCGGGTTGTTTCACCACTGAACTTGGGTAGTCCAACTGCGCCATGAACGCGTACTCGCCGACGACTGCGGCCTTGCGCTGCTCCTCGGCGCGAACGGCGCACATCTGTTCGTCGGTGTAATCGGAATACTGGTTGGTCCGCGAGCTGCCCGAGCCGTTGGTCACCGTCACGCCGCCGAACCAGCGTTCGTCCGACTGGTAGCAGGCGAGGATGCCGTGCAGTGCCATCACCTCGAGGTCGTCCTGATGCGCGCCGATGCCGAGGTGCGTTGTGCGGCCAAGCGCCTGGCTTGGCTCGGCGTTGTCGGGGATGAACAGGTCGGCACTCGGGTTGGAGAATGAAATCATCGGGTTGGATTCAATTCGATTGGAGAAGGGCGGCTTGGGCTGCCGCTTGGCCAAGTTCGGTCATGCGCCGAGTTTTGGCAAGCTCGCCGCGGCGACCGCCTGACCTACGCGCTTGCTTTTCTCATCCGGCAACTGCAACTGCACCTTCTCCGCCAACTTGGGGAATTCCCCGCGCAGCACTTCCTCCGCCAGGGCGACGATTTGTTCGCCGCCACGCCCGGAGGTTACCCGGCCAAGCGCCAGCAGTTGGCTGAAGTGGTAAAACTCCGCGTACAGGCCAAGCGCATACCCGAGGCAGATGCCGATGTCGTCGAAGATCGGAGGCACCCGTTCGTCGCCGGCCTCGTGCAGCTCCTGCACATGCTTGAGCTGCACCGCCGGGTGGGCGTCCGGCAGGTCGATGCCGGCCAGCTTGGCCAGGCGCACCACGCCCTGCTGTGAAAAATATTGCACGCCGCAACCGATGTCGCCGGACCATTCATCCACCGGGCCGGCCGGGTGAAAGTCCACCGGCGCAAAGGCCAGCTCGTTCAGCCAGCCGGTGATGCGGCCCTGTTGATCGAGAAACCCGACCGCCTGGCTCGAGCCCATCGCGAGGCCCAGTACACCGTTGGTCTTTAGCGACATCGCGCCGGCTAATGCGGTGACATCGCCGTCGTTGGCTACCTCGAACGGGACACCCCACTCCTCGCCAAGGCTCCGAAAAATCGGGCGGACTCTTTCCGCGAACTGCCCGTCCGGCACGCTGCGAAACAGCGACGCCACGCGGGGTTCGCAGTCGACGATGATCCCGGCCGAGCTGCCGCCGATGGCGTCCACGCGCGGCAGCTTTTCCGCCGCGAGCTTGAGGCCCTCGTTAATCTTGGCGCGGTGCCACGCGGGGTCGGCCTCGACGCGGGGGTCCCACGGAATCTCGGTGGTGAAAACCGGTTCGCCGTCCTGTACGGCGGCCAGCTTGTAGTCGCTGGCGCCGAGGTCGAACCCGATGCGGCAGCCGTCGAGATGGCCACCGATCGCCTTGGCGGTGTCGGTCGCCTCGGCCTCCGCCTGGTCAATCGACTCGATGACCAGCGGATGGCCATAGGTGCGCTGCATCATGTCTGCATCAAAGGCACGCGCGCCGTCGGCGCTGTACACCTTGGCCAAGCGCTTGGCCAAACGGTCGCTGCCGTCACTGCTGTGGATGCCCACGCGGCTCGCGCCTTGTTGCCAGAGCAGGAATTTGCAAATCCGCTCGGCCAGTCGCTCCACTTCGCCGGAATCGTCGTCGGCCGGGTTGGGCACACTGATACGATGCACGGAGCGGTCGCCGGGCAGGCGCTCAAGCAGGAAGGTCAGCTCGACTGCATTCGCGCCATTGGCTATCCGCCGCCTGGCCTGGCTTAAAACCAGCGAAATGGGCTGAAAATCGGGGTCGAGCGAGGGCAGAAATTGCGCCCGGATATCTGATAGGTCGGAATGGTCTCCCATCGGGGCGGGGAACATAAAAACTGCATTCCGCCATGGCAAGAAAAGGATAACTTGCCCCACGCTTGGCCAAGGGGAACACTACGGTTTTGAGCGATTTTTCACACAACACGCCGCTTCGTCGGAGCCGGGGCGCGGTCAGCAACCCGGCGAACCGGTTTGAGTCGCTGTCGCTCGAGAACGACCCGGACGGGATGGACGACTTCGAGCCATCGCCGGTTCGAACCGAGTTTTACCGGGACGCAACCAAGAGCGTGCTCACGCGGAACAGCAGCCCGGACGTACCGTTCGACCTAAGCATCAACCCGTACCGCGGCTGCGAGCACGGCTGTGTGTACTGCTTCGCCCGGCCCACGCACGAGTTTTTTGGCTTTTCCTCCGGGCTGGATTTTGAGTCGCGCATTGTGGTGAAGGAAAACGCACCGGAGCTGTTGCGGCAGGAATTGGCCAAGCGCAGTTACCGGCCGGAGCCGATTGCGCTGAGTCCCAACACCGACAGTTACCAGCCGATCGAGCGGAGGCTCAAGCTCACGCGCCGCTGCCTTGAGGTGTTCGCCGAGTGCCGTAACCCGGTGGGCATTGTGACCAAGAACGCCCTCGTCACCCGCGACCTCGATTTGCTGCAGGAGTTGGCGAATTACGACGCGGTGAACGTGTTTATTTCCGTGACGTCGCTGCACTCGGAATTGCGCCGTATTCTTGAGCCACGAACTTCTCCTCCAGTGGCCCGGTTGCGGGCGATACGGGAGTTGTCCGGGGCCGGTATCCCAACCGGTGTGCTTGTGGCCCCGATCATCCCGGCGATCAACGATCACGAGATCCCGAAGATCATCGCCGCCGCCGCCGAGGCAGGAGCGACCAGTGCCGGGCACGTGATCCTGCGCCTGCCACACGCAGTCGCGCCGATGTTCGGAGAGTGGCTGGATCAACATTTTCCCGACCGAAAAGATAAGGTGCTGAATCAAGTGCGATCGATGCGGGGCGGAGAGCTGTACGAGAGCCAGTTCGGCAGGCGTATGACCGGCAGAGGCATCCACGCGGAAAAGATCACGCAGATGTTCGAGATCGCCGTTCGCAGGGCCAAGCTGAATGGCCGGCGGCACGAATTGTCCACAGCAAACTTCCGCCGCCCCCAAGGCGACCAACTGGATTTGTTTTGATTACCTCACGCCCCTTGCCAGCTTGAAGAGGGCGACGAGGAGGAAGAGGGCGCCAACGGGGAGCAGAATGATACCCAGTCCCGGCTCCGCGCCGTGGGTGACGAGAGCGCCGAGGATGAACCCGCCGGGGACCAGCAGTGTGGCGGCGGTCAGGCAACGGGAGACCAGTTGGCGGACGGCCCCATCAAGATTCATCCGCGTAAGCCCGGCGGCGAATGCGATATTCATGAGCGACAGCAGCGTGCCGTGCGCGTGGCCAAGCCGCAGCATAAGTCGGTGCGTCTCGTTGGCTCCGGTGTCCATGTACCAACCGACACGAAATGCGAGGAAGGCTTCAAGCAGCACGCCGAGGCTGACGAAGACAAAAAGTGACCACCAGCCGAATCTGAAATGACGCAGCTCCTCGGGCAGGCGAGCGGGTGCGGTGGCGGCCGGCTTGGCCGGGGGTGTCTGGGTTTGTTGTTCGCTACGTTCGCGGCGGGTTGGTTTTTGTTTACTCATTCCTGGAGGGTCATCGGACGGTTGTTGCGCTTGGCCTCGAGGCGCCGGGCTTCGGCCTCGATCGGCTTGCCCTGTCCATCGATCAACAGCTCGATCTGCTGGGCGACACCGGTTTGGTCGGGCAGTTGTTTTTCCCAGTCGGCCCGGGTTTTTTGAATCTGCGTGGTGCGCTTGGCCAAGGGCGCGGCGTAGTCGAACTCCGCCTTGGCCAAGCGGGGATCAGCCTGCAGCGCCTTGTGCGCGATGTAGCGGACGGCGGAGTAGGGATCGTCCAGTGTGCGCAGTAACCAGCCAGCCTGCCAGTCGCCGCCCGAGGCTTGTCGCGCCGGCTCCCAGCCCATGTGCCAGGCGGCGATGGCGCGTTGGCCGGCATCACCCTTAAGCAGCATCTCAAGTACGGAGGACATGAGCTTGGCCTCGGCATTGAGCTCGGCTGGCTTGTGGTTGTACCACTCGGCCAAGTGCCCGTTGGTCCAGCTGAGTGACTGGTCGATGTGGCAGAGATTGCAGGCGTTGACGCGCCCGGTTTTCAATTGGGCAGCCACGCTGGGCGAGTCGATCTGGTGGCTGCGGATCGCGCTGAGCAGGCCGTAGGTCGTGTGCGGCATGTGGCAGTTGTAGCAACTGCTTCCGGCGGAGTTGGCGGCGTGTTTTGTGTGTGCAGTCAGATTTTCGCGGATGTCCTCGTGGCATTGGGTGCATGCCGCGTTGGTTTCCATCCGGGGGGCGAGTTGGTCGTTGCGGTCGTGGTAGCCGTGCATGGAATGGCAGGAGAGGCAGGACATTTTGCCTCGCTGGAAACAGGGCGTGTCGAGCAGGCCGTTGTACTCGCGACCTGTCACTCGCACCATGCCGTCCGGCCAGAACCGGTCGGTCAACCATTCGCCGCCCGGGTGGGGATGACCGTGGCTGGCGGCAAACTGTTTG
This sequence comes from Verrucomicrobia bacterium UBA6775, assembly GCA_002453165.1. GTDB lineage: Bacteria > Verrucomicrobiota > Verrucomicrobiia > Limisphaerales > UBA1096 > UBA1096. The sequence goes on along the minus strand of DKGH01000173.1, from coordinate 13,403 downwards.
GCTTCCGCCTGCGATTTCGGCGGGGCACCGGTGAATTTACTGGGCTGGACGGCGACGGCGTTTGCGGCGGCATTCAGATCGCCTCCAGGGAGAAAACTCGGCCCCTGCGCGAGCCGTTTGGGCGGGTTGGGGGTGAACTGGTAGGAGTGGCATTGGCCGCAAACCTGAGCGGATTTCCGATGATCCATTTTCCCGGTGTCCGGGTTTTTGATGCCGTGCGCGGCCTTCGCCTTGTCGCGCCCGGTGTAGCGATTGAACGGGTTTTGAAAGTGGGCGATGTGTTCCCGTGCGGGGCCGTGGCAGGCTTCGCAGGAAATGCCCAGCTCGGCGACCTCGGTCCTGGCGGTCTGGCCCTGACGCGTCATCGACACGGCCGCCTTGCCAGCGACGGAGTGGCACTCAATGCAGACCTTGTTCCACTTGGCATCGACCGGGGCACCGTGCGGATTGCGCAGGAAGGTGTCCTCGACCGGTGCCCATTTTTGGTCGGAGATCAACCAGCCGTAGGGGAAGGGATGCTGCATGTTGCCGGCCTTGTCACCAACCCAGTAGACCTGCAGGTGGTGGGAGCCGGTCGTCATGGTCATGCGCTGTACGGCCTGCTTGATGCCGTCCAGCCCGAAGGTGGTGACCCAGTATTCGTCCCCCTTTTTCTCGAGGTGCAGTCGCGCTTCGCCAAGCGGCAGTTCGGTACCGTGCCACTTGGCCAGGACGGCGTCCGGCTTGGCCAACTGCGTCATCGTGCGATGGTAGCTTTTGTGCCAGCTATCGTACTCACCGGGATGACAGGCCCGACAAGTTTGCGAGGAGGTGTAGGCATTGCCGGGGTCGGCGTCCGGGCTGAGCCGAACCTGAGCGGGGGTGGCCCTGAGGAGTTCGCCTTCGGAAACGGCCGCTGTGTGGTCGGCCTGGTATTTCAAGTAGCCCAGACCAAGCGCGAGCAGGAGCGGAGCGGCAAGCAGGCCAAGCGCCTGGTTTCGATTTGCGTTCAGCAAAAAGGGAAAGATGGCCACGACTAGCAGCAGCGCGGGGATGATGATCTCCAACCCCGGCGAGTCGATGGCTGCCGTCACTCCGCTCATGATGAATCAATCTCCCGCCGCCGGGATGGTGAGCCGGAAGTAGCCGTTCGGTATCGGCCGGTGTTCGGCCGGAATCTCGTAGGAGATGATGCGCCTCTCGGGTTGCGGCGAAAACTGTTGCACTTTGATCCACTCGCCCCCTGCAACGGCACCGGTGCTCCACAGCACGTAGGTGCGGCCTGGCTGCGCCTCGAATGAAACGACGGCGGCCTCGTGGTGCAGGATCAACTGCAGCCAAAGCACACTGGCGGCCTCGTTGGGCATGGTGCCGGCGATGAATTCCTCGAGGTTGCTGTGCCCATCGCCGTCCGGGTCGAGGTGGACATCGGAGGCGTCGTTCGGGTCGAGCCCGTAAAGGTTCTCCCAAAGGTTCGGCAGGCCGTCCTCGTCGGCGTCGCCAATGACGAGGTTGGATTGCCCCGGCGTGGCGCTGTTGGGGAAGGTGACGATCGACTTGTCGCCGTCCGGGTAGCGTCCCTCGGAGACACCGCGCGACTGCTCGGCGAATATCACCGAGTCGATCGTCTTGTCCTTCGTGTCGCTCAGGACGATTTCCTCGCCGCGGCCGCTCAGGCGAAAGCCAACGTGGTTGGCGCCGTCGTTCGGGTCGTTGTCGGCGATGAAACGCAGGTAGCCGTTGCCTGCGATGAAGGTCAGCGGAGGCAGTACGGTCTTGTCGAGCTGGGTCGGGTCGTCCGAGAGCTTCAAGCCGGCCATCGGGACCGGGAGGGCGGAGCGGTTGTAAATCTCCAGCCAATCGCTGCCATTTTCGGGCCGGGCCATCCACTCGTTGATGGAGAGCGACTTGATGCTGCCCAAATCCTGCGCGGTGTTGGCGGTGCCGGGGGTGGGGGCGTTGATTGCCCACGGGCCAGCGCCGTCGGGGGAGCGCCCGATCGAGAGGTCGTCCGCCTGCGGGCCAAAGCCAATGGCGTCCTGTATTTTCAAGCCGTCATCGCCCGGCCACCAAAGTGCGATGTTTTGTCCATCGGCATCGAGGGCGAATCCGGAGTGCAGGCCGGGCTGCTTCTTTGCGTCATCGCACCACACGACGAGGTGCGCCTGCGGGGCGAGCCGGGTGCCGGCCGGGAAAAAGAAGGTCGGCTTTTCGCTGACGCCATCGCCGAGTCCGGCGCCGGCCAGGTCGATCTCGCGGTTGGTCGGATTGTACAGCTCGATCCAGTCCGGATTGGTGTCCCCGTTTTTCACCGAGCCGCGGTTGGCGGCCATCAGCTCGTTGAGGATGATGCCATCAGGCAGGCTCTCAACCGTGGCCCCGAGGCTGGCCCCGAACGCGAGGTCGCTGTCGTTGGTGGAGTATTGGTGCACCTCAACCGCGAAGACGTTTTTGCCCTGCTTGAGATTCTTCCCCGAGAGTTGGATCGGGCCGCTCAATTCCGCGTCTCGTACCGAGCTCAAGGCGCGGGTTGTGTAGCGAATGCTGCCGCGATCCTTCATGTTCACGCGGTGGATTTCCTTGCCGTTTAGATAAAACACCGCGCCGTCATCGACAAGGTACTGCAGTTGAAGCTCGCCGCCGGCCGCCGGCTGGTCAAAGTCGAACGATTTGCGGAAGTAAAACGTGCGCGGCCCCATCTCGATTGTGGTGGCCATCTTGTATTTTTGCCGGGCCGTGCCCTTGCCGATGAAAGTCTTCCCGCTTGGCCAAGCGGAGTCGTCGTAGTCCTCCTTGCGCCAGGCGGTGCCGAGGCTTTTGCCCTCAGCGTTGTAAAGCCATTCCTCGTCCTTGAGCGCGATGAGGTCGGCCGCCCTGGCATGGCCGCCGTAGCGGAAACTGGCCTCGGCGGTGGGCAGGGATTTGCGGCCCTTCGAGTCGATGTACACCGCCTGCCAGTAGTACGTGCGCCCGAACTCGAGCAGCTCGAACGGCACCGGCATCTCGGTGAGTTTATCGGTCGATTCACTCTTGAACACCGGATAGGTAAATGAGCCGTCGGAGGCGCGGATGGACCAGATTGTGCTGACGTGATCGACGTTGGCCTCGCCGCCTTCAAACGCACTGACGACCATGGTTGCGGGGGAGTAGATCGAGTCGCCACCAGTGAGCTGGGTGGCCACGGGTTGAACCGGGATCTTCAACTTGCCGCACTGCTTATTGATGCTGGCCTGTCGGCCACGCGCATAGGTGACGTAGCCGGAAAGGCCAATGCGCCGGAGGTTGTCAGGTGTTAGCAGGGTATTGTTGAGGTAGTAAAGATGCTCCTTATACTCGTCGCGGAATGCCTTGAAGAAGGCGTTTTTCACCGTGTGCGTTCCGTGCGTGGTGTGGGCGTTGCCGGCTTCGCCGATGAAGATGGACTTGTTAATGAAGCCACCCTGCATGTCGTTGTCAAAGTCCCACGGCAACATGCCCCAGCGCCCGTTCGCCCGGCGCCAGAAGTAAAAATTGTGCACGGTATCGTCCCACGTGCCCATCCAGTTGCGCACGGCGATGTAGCTCATCAGCGCCTCTATATCCCAGTTTTCCTGAAACCACTTGCGGAGCCGAGTGCGGTTGTTCTTGTGTTTGGCCAAGCCGTCAATCAATTCCTGCAACTCGCTGTGGCCCTTCCAGTCCTGGTTCTTGGAGGAGTAAATCCACTCGTAACGCTGCAGCGGCGTCCAGCCGTCCCGGGGCGGCAGCTTGACCCCGTCACCGCGACCATATGGGCCGAGGTCTTGCAGGATACCGCTGGACTTGAATATGTGGCCGTTCGGCTCCAGCTCGGTGCCGGGGTTGCGGCGCATCTGATCCTCGTGATAGCGCTCAAGCATCCGGTCGTTGTGATCCTCAACGAGCAGGCGGCGCATCTTACGCTTATTGATGGAGACATCGATCCACTCGGTGTTCGAGGTGGGCAGCCCAAGCGCGCGATATAGCGCATGCCCTGCCACGGTGACGTTATCCTTGTCGGTGAACATCAGGTCGCTCTGTCCGTCGAATCGGTTGTAGCGCGGCAGTCGAATCTTCCACGAGTTGCGTCCGCTGTTGCGCCGGAAAAAACTGCCATTCCAACGGGCGTACACATCGCGCACCACACCCTTGTGAACGAGGATTCCGTGCACGGTATCGTTCCATGGGCCACGCGGCTTGACGTTTCTAGCCGGTCGATAGCCGCTGCGGGGATTGGCCGACATGTTCTTTGCGAGCTGACTGGTTCCTGCCCGGGGCACCATCAACTCGAAGTACCGGTTAGAGCCGGTCGAACGTGGCATCACGAAATAGGCGTGCCAATTGTACGGGTCGCTTGGCCTTGGAGAGATGATCTCCGATCCCTTGCCGAAGTCTGCTAGCAACCGGTAGCGCACCAGCGTGCGGTCGGTTTTCTTGGGCAATGTGTGTTCCCAGACGCCTCTCGAGAGGGTCATCTCCTGTTGCACTTTGGTTTCGCCCTCCTTTTCGAGGTTGTCGTAAAAGTACTCCAGCTTCAGGCCTCTTACACCCTTGTTATCGGAGAGCTTTGCCTCGATGCGGACAGAGTCCGTCTTGCTGATCACGATGCTGCCGTTGCGATTGATGGCGCGCACCGAGGTCACGATAGGCCGTGGCATGGAGCGTTTGCGTGTGATGTGGTTCAGGCGGCCCGGCGTAGCGTTTTTCTCGAGGGGCGACGCTACCCAGTTTGCCGGATCATCTCCCGGCAGCGAAAAGTTGATTCGCTCCAGCGAGCTGCCGCGAAACTGGTATTCCATCGGGTCGATCCCGGTCCATTTCGGCCCCGCGCCAATCGAGTCCGCCCCGATGGGCCACGGAAATTGCGCGGAGTAGCGCACGCTGTCCTCGGTGTCGCCGGCTGCGTTTTCCACCCGCACTCGTTCGCCGTTGTTACTCAAAACGCCCTCGTACGGGCCGAGCACCTTTTTGCCGGCGAGCTTGTATTCCTTGATGCCGGCCAGTCGCTTGGGGTCGCGGGCGACCACCACAAACTCGCCGCTCTCGAGGCTGGTCCCCTCCGGGAACGCGTAGTCGATCCCACCGCTGATCCGCCAATTGTCCAGCGCGACGGTGTCCTGGCTGAAGTTGTGCAGCTCGATGAATTCGTGGATGTCCTCCGAGAGGTCGAGCACCGGCTTGCCTTTGCGGTCGAACTCCGGCTCCTCGATCGGATGATACATGATTTCGGTGATGACGATGCGCGGCGGCGGCGGCGCGTTGGGGTCCACGCGATAAAACCAGCCAAGCGGCAGGAACGGTTTCTCGAATGGGTTGCCGCCGGTGATGCCGGTGCTGTCCGCCCACGAAATGTTCACCTCGCCGGAGGCCGCTTGGCCAAGCGCAAACTGGTACCGGTTTGCGCCAAGCGACTTCACCGACTTGGCCGCCTGGCCGTTGATGAGCAGGTCGGCCGCGTCTACGCCATTCACCGGCATGCTGAACTCGACCTCCACCGCGTCCAGCGACTTCACTGCCAGCCCCGCGGGCGGATTGGCGCGTCGGATATAAGGTGGGTTGTCGTCGGCGAAGGTGTACGTCCAGCTGTTCCCGACGGCGGTTGCCTTGAACGCATTGGGCGTAAGCGCCTGGTCGGTGATCCCGTGATCCTGCACCCACGTCAGCTGGACCTTGCCGTGCGACAGTGGCCCAGGCTCGAACACCCACGTCCGTCCCCCGCCGGTCACGGCCAGCGCCGGCTTGCCATTGATCAACAGGTCGGAGGCGTCGACTCCCTCAACCGGTTCGTCGAAATTTACCGTGATTTGCTCGAGGTCCGCCGCCAGTCCGCGCGGGGGCAGGGTGGAGGCGACCATCGGCGGATCGCTCTCGTCCGACACAACGCTCAGCTTGGCGTCGAACATGACGTCCGGGCTGGTGCGGCGCTGGTTCAGCACGATGATCGCGAGGGTGTTTTCGCCATTCTTCAGCACCGACTTGAAGTCGTCGATTTCGTAGTTCAGAAATCGCAACGGCTCCGTGGCCGCCTTGGTGGACTTGCTGCTGTACTTTGGTTTTTCCGTGGTGACGTTGTATCGCGCCACCTCCGTGCCGTTGATGTAGGCGACGAACCCGTCGTCGACCTTGGCACGCAGCGTGGCCGAGGTGATGTGTTCCGGGTCGGGGCTGTCGAATTTCTTCCGGACGAAAAACGAGTTGTACTTGCTTTTCATGTCGGTCAATTCGGTGCCGCCCTTCACTTTTTCACCAAAGAAAATCGGCGAAACCGCGGTTTCCCAGCCGGAGTCGTCGAAGTCCGGCTTGTTCCACGCCCAGTAATCCGGCTTGCTCGGGGCGCGTTGCCCACGCCAGAGGTGCCACGACGACTCATAATCGATCAGCGTCACCGCTTGGCCAAGCGGCAGCCCGGCAAGGAACGCCAACGCAAGCAAAAGGCCCCGTCCAGCCCGGTTTTTGAAATCATTCACGCGGGGGGAACGTAGCGAACCGGCCCCGATATTCAATGCCGCAATGACTAAGATGTTGATATAAAAGATTTAATAAAATTAGTTGATGTAAATTGTATTCCGTGCAACCATTAAGGCTATGCCGAAAGCGATGATAATAGCCGGCCTGATCGTGGGTGCCATTTTCATGTTTCTGCTTGGGTCGTTTGTGCCGGGAGTGGGTGGGTTGATACAGGGGCTATTCATGCTGGCGGCCATTCTTTTTGGGGCGATGGTTCCGGTCTTGGCGGCCAGTTTAATGCTGGCTGTTAAGGCCATTTATGACGAAGCGGTTCCCTTTAAGGCTTCCTACCTCATGATGTCCATCGTTTTGGCCTGCACGGCGGGATTCATGATCGTGACGATAAGGTTGGGGTTGAACCCGTTATACGTCTACTTGGGGCAGTTCCTGGTGGGGGCATACGTGATTGGACGCTTCATAGAGATCGACGAGGAGTCGATCGGCATCGTAAAGGGAGGGGTAATCTCCATAATCAGCACGGTCATTTTTTATGTGATTTGGTATTTCGTTGGTGCCGCCATTTTGACCGCATTGGGGGCTGGTAAAATGTTTCGACCTTTCTAGAAAACAGCGGGTTGCATTCGCTTGGGCAGGAGCCTAGTTTTCGCCCAGATTGAACCGATTCATGCGACGATTCGCCACACTTGCCGCGATCTTTTTACTGACTGTACTTGGCCAAGCGGAGGAAACCGAACCGCAGATGGCCAAGCGCTGGCCGTTCACGCCGGTGACTGCGGTGACACCGCCGGAGGTGACGAACACCAACTGGGTCAGCAACCCGATCGACGCATTCATCCTTTCCAAGCTTGAGGCCCGGGGCATCGAGCCGGCTCCCTTGGCCAAGCGCCGTGCGCTGGTGCGTCGCCTCTATTTTGATCTGCTCGGCGTGCCGCCCGAGCCGGCCGTGGCAGATGCCTTTGTCAACGACCGCAGCCCGCTGGCCTACCAGCGGCTGGTCGATCAACTGCTCAACGACCCCCGCTACGGCGAACGCTGGGGGCGCTACTGGCTGGACCTCGCCCGCTACGCCGACACCGCCGGCTACGAGGGCGACCCCGACACGCCGCACGCGTGGCGTTACCGCGACTACGTCATCGACTCGCTCAACCGCGACAAACCGTACGACCTGTTCATCCGTGAACAGATTGCGGGGGACGAGTTCAACGAGATCATGGGTGCGGGTGAACTGCCGGGGATGGACGCCGAGCGCACCGTGGCGCTGACGTTTCTGCGGTTGGCGCCGTTCACCGAGCCGCGCGGGGATCGCACCCGTCACGAGTTGCTCAGCGAGATGACTTCGACGGTCAGCTCGGTTTTCCTCGGGCTCACGATGGGTTGCGCCCAGTGTCACGACCACAAATACGACGCCATCCCGATCGATGACTTTTACCGCATGCAGGCGTTCTTCTCCACGGTGCAGATTCAGCCGCCGCTACGCGGAGACGGCTTCCAGATCGGCGGCCCGTTGCCGGCGCGGTATTATCGCGCACACGAGGAGGCACTGATCAACGACAAGCGCGCCCGCCTGCAAAAACAGGTCGGCGAGGCCAAGACAAAACTGGCGAGCCTGACGAAGGAGCTGGAAAAACGCATCCCCCGCCAAGCCTCGGGGTTCGGTCTGCAGGCCATCGGCGGCGGGTTGGGCAACGACTATATTTATGACCCGGCAAACGTGACTGACGGCAAACCGCACTACACCGTGGCCTCGTCCGACGGCAAGGCGTGGTCCTACTTCACCGACGGCAAACCGGCCCAGCGCTACGGCAGCAAGAGCGGCACAAACAACGGCAAGTGGTTTGGTGACCTGCCCAAGCCGGAACACATCACACTCGGCGCCTACACCGAGGGGGACGGGCGGGCGAGAGGCGGCGACCACAAGGGGGCGTTTGCCGAGGTTTTGATTTACGGCCAGGTGCTTAATGAGGAGCAGCGCGGGGCACTCGATCGCTACGTGAAGGCCCGCTACCACGGCGAGGGGCAGGCGCCGGAACCGCCCACGGACGGGCTGCGATTCTGGCTGGACGCCGGGGACATCGACGCCAACGCCGAGACCCCCAACCCGGCCGAGGGCAGCCGCATCGCCGCCTGGGTGGACAAGGTCACCGGCACCGCGCTTGGCCAGACGGAGCCGGCGCGTCAGCCGAAGATGAGCCGGCTTGGCCAGGCGCCCGCGGTTTACTTCGACAACAGTTTCCTGCTCGGCAGCATCGCCCGGGGCGGCTTGGCCAAGTTCCTCGATGATCAGGCCGGAACGATGGTGGTCATCTTTTCCGCCGAGAGTAAAGGCGAGGTGTACGGGTTTGCGGTGGGCGGCGGTGGGGCCATGTTGTCCACGTTCGTCACCCCGGATGGTGCCGGCGGCAAGCTGCGCGACCGGGTCTACGACTATTCAAATGACCTGTTCACCAAGAACGAACGCGATCTCTTTTACAGCCTTGAGAACCGTGACCGGTTCGTGAAACAAAGCCTCAAGCGGCTCCAGCCCGAGGCGATGTCGTTGCGCCACTCGTTCGGGCCGCCGTACGAGCCGGGCGTGCCGGTGACGAGGGTCAAGTTGCGCGGCGAGTTCGACAACGACGGCAAGGTGGTGAAGGCCGGTTTCCCGAGCATCGTCACCGGCCATACCAAGCCGGCGGCGATCCGGTTGGACCCGTTTAAGCGCTGGCCCACGCGCAGCCGCCGAATGGCGCTGGCCAATTGGATCGCCAGACCGGATAACCCGCTCACCGCGCGCGTGATGATGAACCGCCTGTGGTACCGCCACTTCGGTCGCGGCATCGTCAAGACACCGAGTGATTTTGGAAAACTCAGCGGCGGCGCGACGCACCCCGAGTTGCTCGACTGGCTGGCCGGGCAGTTCGTCAACCAGCGCTGGAGCCTCAAGGCGATGCACCGGCTGATCGTCACCTCCAGCACCTATCGGCAGTCGTCATTCGTCGTGAATGAAACCGCCTCGGCGGCCGACCCGCTTAACGATCTTTGGTGGCGCTATGAACAGCGGCGCCTCGACGCCGAGGCCATCCGCGACAGCGTCCTCACCGCCAGTGGGCGGCTCAACAATGAGCTGTACGGGTTGCCGATTTTTCCGCCGCTACCCGGCGACATCGCCGAGACGGTGAAATATTCCGAGAACAAGTGGGACACGCAGGTTGGTCACGAGGGGCGCAAGCGCAGCATTTACATCTACCAGCAGCGCACGTTGAACATGCCGTTCATGCAGGCGTTCGACTCCACCGTGTGCGACGAGTCGCGGCCGCGCCGCCGCACCTCGGTCACGCCATTGCAGGCGCTCTCGCTTTTCAATGGTGACTTCGTGAACGAGGAGGCCACCTCCTTGGCCAAGCGCGTGCTGCGCGAGGCCGGCCGCAGCGTGCCGGAGCAGGTTCGCCTGGCCTACCGGTATACGTTGAGCCGATCGCCCAGCCCGGAGGAGGCCAAACACTTCTGCGATCTACTTGGCCAAGCGGAAGACCCGGCCGCCGCCCTCAACGGCTTCTGCCGAGTCCTCCTCAACACCAACGAATTCGTCTACGTCGATTAGCGGCTTGGCCGTCAAGCGCTTGGTCATTTGGAGTATACCGGCAGAGCGAAGCGGCGACGGCGCTTTTGGTTTTATTTCTCAGGTTGATAAACGTACCGGGCACCGGAATCCTCCAAACAGTTTAACCGAAAAAGAGGTGTCGCGCTCCGCTTGCCACCGCAGCCCAAAAACCGCTCGGCCAAGAGCTTGGCAAAGGGTGCGAACCGCGCCTATAAGGGCGGCGTGCCGCAGGATTCCGATGCCTCCCCATTGATCGCCGCCGCCGCTGAGCTTCGCGATGCGGTGAACCGACTGAGTTTCGCCCCGCCGGTGGAGTTTGTTTACAACCCGCTCGACTATGCCTGGCCGGCGCACGAGCAGTTTTTGACCCGATACGGCGGTGGCAAAAAACAGGTGGTGTTTCTCGGGATGAATCCCGGCCCGTTTGGCATGGCGCAGGTGGGTGTGCCGTTTGGCGAAGTGGCGGCGGTGCGCGACTGGTTGCAGATCGACGCTCCGATTGGCAAACCGGCCAGAGAGCATCCCAAGCGCCCGATCCAAGGCCTGCAATGCCCCCGCAGCGAAGTGAGCGGCAGGCGGCTCTGGGGCTTTTTTGCCGAAAAATTTGGCCAACCGGAGGCGTTTTTTGCCGGGAATTTTGTGGTGAACTATTGTCCGTTGGCGTTTCTGGAGGAGACCGGCCGGAACCGCACGCCGGACAAGCTGCCCGCAGTCGAGACCCGGCCACTGGAGGCGGTGTGCAACGAGCACTTGGCCAAGGTGGTGGAAATCGTGCAGCCGGAATGGCTCGTGGCCGTCGGCGGGTTCGCGGAAAAGAAGGCGGAGGAGGTGCTTGGCCAAGCGCCGGTGAAGATCGGGCGCGTGCTGCACCCCAGCCCGGCCAGCCCGGCGGCCAACCGCGGCTGGGCCGAGCAGGCCGAGAAGCAGCTCCGGGAACAGGGCATCTGGGGATAACGGATCGCGGCCAAGCGGAACTTGGTTCTTGAAACCTCACATTGCGACCGTACATTGCCCGCCCTATGTTTGAGGAGATTGAGGAACAATTGAAGGTGACCGCTGATCGGGTGGCGCATCTTCGGAAATTTTTGGATGTTCCCAAGGCTCAAAACCGCCTGACTGAGATCGAGGGGGAGATGTCGCAGGATAATTTTTGGGACAACCGCAATTACGCCCAAAAACTGGTCGACGAGTCATCGGCGATCAAGCGCCGCATCGAGCCGCTCCTCAAGGCCGAGTCGCAGCAGTCCGACATGGAGACCATGCTCGAGATGGCCGCCGCCGAGGATGAGGCCACCCGGACGGATATCCGCACGGAAATCGAAAAGGATCTGTCCGGCTTTGCCGAGGGACTGGAGGAACTGGAACTGGAGCTGATGCTCGACGGGCCGCACGATCGCAACAACTGCATCCTCTCGATCAACGCAGGTGCCGGCGGCACGGAGTCGTGCGACTGGGCCAGCATGATGCTACGCATGTACCAACGCTGGGCCGAGGAACGCGGCTGGAAAGCGGAGGTGAGCGAACTGCTGCCGGGCGAAGTCGCGGGAGTCAAGAGCGCCACCCTGTTGATCAGCGGCGAGAATGCCTACGGCTACTGCAAGGCCGAACGCGGCGTGCACCGCCTCGTGCGCATTTCGCCATTCGACTCAAACAAGCGGCGCCACACGAGTTTTGCCAGCGTCGATGTTATCGCCGAGATTGAGGAGAGCGAGCAGGAGGAACTGCCGCCGAGCGAGTTCGAGGTCGGCACCTTCCGCTCCGGCGGCAAGGGTGGGCAGAACGTCAACAAGGTGGAGACCGCGGTGCGGATTCGACACATCCCGACCGGGCTGGTCGTGGCCTGTCAAAACCAGCGTTCGCAGCATCAAAACCGGGCGACAGCGATGAACATTCTCATGGCCAAGATCACCGCCCTGCGCGAGGACGAGCAAAAATCAGAGATGGAAAAGTTCTATGGCGACAAGGGCAGCATCTCGTGGGGTAACCAGATTCGTAGCTATGTGTTCCAGCCATACCGCATGGTCAAGGATCTGCGAACCAACGTGCAGGCAAGCGACGTGCAGGGTGTGATGGATGGGGAACTGGATCCGTTCGTCAACGGCTGGCTCCGCGCCGGCTGTCCAACCGAGAAAGCCAGCGGCGCCGACGACGTAGAGGCGTAACTATCTAGGCATAAAACTGTCGAATTCATCTGTGGAGAATTCGAAAACAACTGCTGCGATAAGTAGGAGTAAGCCCATGAGCGAGAGGATGGTGCCGATGATTCCGCAAATTAAACCTCCCTTTGTATTCCCTTTACCACTTGGATCCATTTTCCCCGCGTTCATTTTACGCATGTCTGATGAGCCCATCGCCCAGGCCGGAATTGCGATTAACAGCCCAATAGGTAATGGCAGTGTACAGCAACAAGTGATCGAAAGTACCAAGCCCCCGATACCGAGGCCCAGTATGAGTCCTCCGCGATGATCCTCATCGTAGTTCTGTTCGTCAACGGACGTTTGAATACCGATCCCCGAACTTGACGCGGACGTTGACTGAGGATTGGAAGGTGGAGGCGGCGGAGAGGAGGCCAACTCGGGCATACGGCCCAGCGGTACCCAGTCGTTTGAATCCTCGTGGCGAACGAGGGACTCGCTGTTCATCCGACCCTGCTTCTGCCAAGCGGCAACTTCCTCTGCGGATATCGGGCCGTACTCGTTGCCATCACCGGCCTTGAAATAATATAGTCTCATCGGATTAGTGCCCCATGGATTCGAGGCCAATACCCAAGGCTATAAAGGCAACCAGTAATATGATTGATAATAAAGACAAAACACAGGTTATTATTCCGCATACCATGCCGCCCATGGTGATGCTTCGCCCTTCCGGATCCATCTCCCCTCTATCCATTTTGGCGAGGTCTCCCTTGCCCATTATCCATGCAGGGATGCCTGTGAAAAAGCCGCACATCATGAGGCTTAGAATTCCGAGTATCAGAATCGTTGTACCTCGGTGTTCCTCGTATCGAACGGGCTGTTGTGTGGGAGGTTCAATTGATTGAGTGACAAGTACCGGAGGTGTAGAGACGGTTGGAGATGTCAACTCGGGCATATTTACCAGCGGCACCCAGTCATTTGAATCCTCGTAGCGAACGAGGGACTCGCTATTCATCCGGCCCTGCTTTTGCCAAGCGGTAACTTCCTCGGCGGAGATCGGGCCGTACTCGTTGCCGTCACCGGCCTTGAAATAATATAGCCTGTCGCTCATTGGGCTACCGATAAAATATTGTGAACTAACAATTTGTAAAGTCTTTTCGATTGGTTCGGCTGGCTATCGGCCAATTTTTCATTCAGGCTGCGCTTGAGGCACGATGGAAAAAACACTCTTTGAAAAAATCTGT
>DKGH01000073.1:22584-26257 GCA_002453165.1 Verrucomicrobia bacterium UBA6775 | reverse complement strand
TCGGTGATCTGCACGAAGGCGTCCAGCGCTTGGCCAAGCGGCGGGACGAGCCCGCGATCCTTGAGCAGTTCGGCCAGCACGACGTCGCCCATGCCGAAGCCAAGCGCGGTAAGGTCGGTCTTGCCGCCGGAGACGAGATTGACGAGGTGGTCGTAGCGGCCACCGCCGGCGATTGCCCGGAATTTGCCGCGCTTGTCGAACGCCTCGTACACCGGCCCGGTGTAGTAGGCCAGGCCGCGTATGATGCGGTAGTCGACCTTGATGAAGTCGCCCAAGCCACGGGCTTCGATGTTGCCGATGATGGCGGAAAGTTCGTCGGTTGGTTGGCCGCCCTCGATGAAGTCGTTTACCTGGTCGTACGAAAAACCAAGCTTGGCCAGTTTCTCGCCGGATACGGCCGGATCTTCCCGCTCCAGTTTGTCGACGATCTGGTAAAAGTCGTATGCGTCCGATTCCTTGCCGCCGCCGTTTTCAAAGAACTCCTGCCAGGCGCGTCGGCTGCTGAGTCGGATGATGAAGTCGTCGCTGGAGAGCTTGAGGTCGCGGAGGGTGTCGATCACCAGCGCGATCAACTCGGCGTCAGCGGCCAGGTTTTCCTCGCCGAGGATGTCGGCGTTGAGCTGGAAATGTTCGCGGAGTCGCCCCTTCTGCTGGCGCTCGTAGCGAAAAAGCTGAGGGATGGAAAACCACTTGATCGGCTTTTTGTAGTTGCGCGTGTGCGCGGCGGCCATCCGGGCGAGGGTGGGGGTCATCTCCGGCCGGAGGGAGACGCTGCGGTCGCCCTTGTCGGCGAAGTTGTAAAGCTGGCCGACGATTTCGTCGCCGCTTTTTTTCGTGTACAGGTCGAGTTCCTCGATGGGCGGGCCGTCGTATTCGCGGAAGCCGTATCGCTCGGCGGTGCCGCGCCAGGTGTCGAAGATGTGGCGGCGTAGATCGAGACTCCACGAATCCGGGGTGGGAACCGGTTCAGGGTAAAAGTCGCGAAATCCGGGGAGTCCTTTCATGGGTCAACGGGCCGCTTGGCCAAGCGTGGGGAGTTTCAAGTTTTCAGTTTTAAGATTCAAGGCGGGGTCGCTGTGCTTCGCGATGGTCACTTCGGTTGGCTGGCGGCGAGCATGTCGCGTACGTCAACCGCGTCCATGCCGGCGGCGAGGATGGCTTTCATGCCCATGTCGGCGTCTTCATACGCCCGGCATTTCTCTGGCGCAACGTTGATTCTTCGGGCCGCCTCGAGAAATGTATCCGGCGCTGGCTTGGGTTTTTCGACATCCTCGCTGGTGACGATGGCATCGAAGTAATGCCGGATACCGCAGTGATCGAGGATACCCTCGACTGTTTCGGGTGTGCCACCGGAGGCCACGGCCATGGGGATTTTGCCGTGATTCTCGCGGACGATCTGCATGACTTCCGGAATCTCATCCGCCTCGGCGATGAGTTCCATGTAGCGCGATTCCTTTTCCCGGGTGACCGCCTCGGGGTCGACCTTGACGCCCTGCTCGGATGACAGGATTCGAAGCACCTCGAACGGCGAGACGCCGCCCAGCGCGTAGAATCGATCCTCGGGGAATACCAGCCCGTGCACCTTCGTGGTGCTGCTCCATGCCTTGAAGTGGATTGGCATGGTGTCGACGAGCGTGCCGTCGCAGTCAAAAATCAGTCCTTCCGGTTCCATAAAATTTACTCGAGTGCGGCCAGCCGTTCCTTGAGGTCGTTGGCGAGGAGGGCGGAGACGACCTCCTCGATTTCGCCTTCAATAAAGGTCGGCAGGTTGTAGAGGGTGAGGTCGATGCGGTGGTCGGTCACCCGGTTTTGTGAAAAGTTGTAGGTGCGGATGCGCTCGTTGCGTTCGCCGGTGCCGACCTGTGCCTTGCGCTCCGCGGCGTACTTGGCGTGTTCCTCGGCGATCTTGATTTCGAGCAGACGGGAGCGCAGCACCTTCATGGCCTGCTCCTTGTTTTTCTGCTGCGAACGGCTGTCCATGCAGCGAACGATCATACCGGTGGGCTTGTGCTGGATCTGCACGGCGGAGTCGGTGGTGTTCACGCCCTGGCCACCCGGGCCGGAGGCGCGGCAGACGTTGATCTCCAGTTCGTCCGGGTTGAGCTGGATATCAACCTCCTCTGCCTCGGGCAGCACGGCGACGGTGACGGTGCTCGTGTGGACGCGCCCCTGCGTTTCCGTCGCGGGCACGCGCTGCACGCGGTGGACGCCGCTCTCGAATTTCAATTTCTTGAAAACGTCCTGCCCCTTGATGCCGAAGATGACCTCCTTGTAGCCGCCGAGGTCGGAGGCACTGGCGTCCATCTGCTCGACGCGCCAGCCCTGACTTTCGGCGTAGCGGATGTACATTCGGAGCAGGTCGGCACAAAACAACGCGGACTCGGCCCCGCCGGCGCCGGCCCGGATTTCCACGATCGTGTCGCGTGAGTCGGTGGTATCGGGCGGGATGATCCCGAACTGCAGCTCCAGTTCCAGCTTCGCGTGTTCCTCCTCGAGCAGCGGCAGTTCCTCCCGGGCCAATTCGGCCAGCTCGGAATCGGCCGGCTCGGATTTCACCAGTTCCTTGTTATCGGCGATGTTGTCGATGACCTTGAGGAATCGTTCTCCCAGTTCGGAGAGATCCTTCATGCGCGAATATTCGCGGGTGAACTCGAGGAACTGTTTGTTGTTGGCGGTCACATCGGGGCTGCTCAGGGCGCTTTCCAGTTCGTCCCGGCGTTTGCGAAATTGCTCGATGTGGGGGAGGAGATTCATGCTCCAAAAATAGAGAACGCCCGCGGGAACACGAGGGTACACCGCGGGCGATCTGCTGAAATTGGCCTAGTGGCTTGTCTTTTTGCGCTTCTGGTCGGCGGCTGCCTTGGCGGCTTCGCGGGCTGCCTTGGTCTTGGCCATGCGCTGTTGGAATTTGTCCACACGACCGGCGGTATCGACGAATTTCTGTTGGCCGGTGTAGAACGGATGGCACTCGTTGCAGATGCCGATGAGAATGTTGGGCTTGGTGGAACGCGTCTTGATTTCATTGCCGCAGGCGCAGCGAATGGTCGATTCCACGTATTCCGGATGTATGTCTGCCTTCATAAAAAAGGGGCGGAGAAAGTACACCAATCGCCCGGCGTGACAAGCGGTTTTTTGCGAAAATGAGCAAAAACCATCGCTTGGCCAAGCGGTGTCAGCTGACCGGGACGATTTGGCCGGTTTTGGCCGATTCTTCCTCGGCGGTGCAGATTTCCACTGCGCTCAGGCCGTCCGCTGCCGAGACGCTGGGTGCTTGGCCAAGCAGGACGCACTCGACGAGGTGCTCCATCTCGCCGACGTAGCCGTCCACGCCCTCGCACTCGATCACCTGTTTTTCGCCGTCCTCCTCGAAGAGGCGCAGCGGCTCGTCCTCGCGGCCGATGTCGTAGTCGGCTGTGGCTCGCTCGAAAATACAGCGGTAGGACATGTTGAAGCCCCAACCGGGTGTCATTGCCCAGCTTCCCTCGGCGCTGACCTTGGCCCCGCAGTCGACCTCGTACTGCGTGAGCACGTGGTCGATCGCTCCGCTGACCTTGGTGAATCCGGTCGAGTAGACCGATTTGGGTTTGCCGAAAACATGCTGCACAAAGTCGGTGTCGTGCACGTGCAGATCGAACAAGCCGCCGCCGGAAACTTCGCCGTCGAAGTACGCGCC
>DKGH01000073.1:1108-22167 GCA_002453165.1 Verrucomicrobia bacterium UBA6775 | reverse complement strand
GGCTTCCTTCAGCCAGGCCCACTGCGGCCAAAACCGAAGGCACATGGCAGTCATGAAAAGCCCCTTGGCATTCGCCGCGGCATCGGCGATATCACGGGCGTCGTCGAGCGTGCGGGCGAGTGGTTTTTCGCAGAGGACATGCTTGCCGGTGGCCAGCGCGGCCTTGGTCAGTTCCACGTGGGTGCGGGTGGGGGCACAGATGTCGATGACGTCGATGGAGTCGTCCGCGAGCAGTTCGTCGAACGACTGGTAGGCCTTAACCTGCGACATGTCGAGCTTGACCGGGTCGCCGGAATCGAGGTTGCCGAAGACGTCGCTGAAGTCGCCGTTGAGCCGGTTGCCGCTTGGGTTGCAGATGGCGGCGATGTTAGCACCCTCCACCTGACGGTAGGCGCGGATGTGCATCACGGCCATGAAGCCCAGCCCGACGATGCCGATGTTCACGTTGTCGTTCGCCATGGCTCAGAGTCGGGTGACGAATTCCTTGGCGGTGCGAATGTCGACGATGCGTTGATCGCCGGCTTCGCGCTCGATGCAGCAGTCGCCGTTGAAGCCGAGCTTATCGAGCGTGGTGAGAAACGCCGTCCAGTCGACTTCACCGGTGCCAACGGTGACCTCCTCGCCCCACGTGCCCGGTTCCTTTGTCAGGGTAGCGTCCTTGATGTGGCACTGTTTGAGGAATGGTGCGAGCGTGTTCAGCGCGTCGATCGGATCGCCCTTGGCGTAGAGGATCATGTTGGCCGGATCGAAATTCACCCCGACGCTTGGTCGGTTCAGTTTCTCGAGGAACAGCTTCAGTGTGTCGGCGGTTTCCTGCCCGGTCTCAAAACCAAGGTCGATGCCCTTGGCGGAAAATAGCCCGGCGATTTGCTCGATGCGGCCCATTAGCTTGGCAAAACCGGGGTCCGACTCCTCGTGCGGCAGGAAGCCGGCGTGGAAAGTGACGAGTTTGAGGCCGAGTCCTTCGGCGATGTTGGCGATTTTTTGGATACCCTCCCAGTTGGCGTCCCAATGCTGATCGGGCAGGACGCCGCCGGTATCCTTAATCGTCTCGAGCGTGGTGTAGTCCTCACCGATCGTGCCGAACATGCCGGAGACAATCTCGATGCCGGCGGCGGCGAAAAGTTCCGGCGTTTTTTCCCAAGCATCCGGGTTGTCACGGAGCGGGTCGAGGGCCAGTTGCACGCGGGAAAGCCCGATTTCGCGGAGGTTCGCGATCAGAGCCTCGGGGGTCTCGGGCTGCAGGGACCAACTGCATACAGCCAGGCGGGATTCGATTTGTTGTGTCATCTTCGGGAGCGCCGTTTGCGCGCGCCCAGTGTCCAGATTCCACCGGGCGTGACAAGTTCGGACTTGGCCAAGCGCTTGGCCAAGCTCATTGCGCTTTTCAGTTTTGCGGGGGGGAGGTAGGGTCTCGGAGGTGTCTTACCAAGTCATAGCTCGCAAATACCGTCCGCAACGGTTCAGCGATGTCGTCGGTCAGGATCACGTCAGCCAGACGTTGGCCAACGCCATCAGCACCGACCGGATCGCGCACGCGTATCTTTTTTGTGGGCCAAGGGGTACCGGCAAAACCACGCTCGCACGGATTTTTGCCAAGTGCCTCAACTGCATCGACGGCCCGAAGGTCGATTTCCCGGATGACGACCCCAAGGCACAGGAGATCGCCGGGGGGCGGTCGATGGACGTGCTGGAGATCGATGGCGCCAGCAATCGTGGCATCGATGAAATCCGAGAACTGCGTGACACGGTGATGTACGCGCCGGCCTCGTCGAAGTTTAAAATCTACATCATCGACGAGGTGCACATGCTCACGAAGGAGGCGTTCAATGCGTTGCTCAAGACGCTGGAGGAACCGCCCGAGCACGTGAAGTTCATGTTCGCCACCACCGAGCCTGAGAAGGTGCTGCCGACGATCATGTCGCGCTGCCAGCGCTACGACCTGCGGCGCATCCCGGTCAACCTTATCGCGGAACATCTCAAGTACATTTGCGAGAACGAAAACGTGAACGCTGCCGAGGAGGCGCTTTACGCGATCGCCCGCGGCGCGGAGGGCTGCATGCGCGACGCAGAGTCGGCGCTCGATCAGCTCATCAGTTTTTGCGGTGACAACATCAATGAAGGCGATGTGCTCTCGATGTTCGGCCTGACGGCCCAGGAACAGTTGTTCGCGTTGGCGGACGCCATCCTCGCGGGAGACTCCACGAAGGTGTTGACTGAACTCAACGCTCTCGCCGGGCAGGGGAAGGAACTCGGCCGACTGGTGGGAGACCTGCTGGAGCACATGCGAAACCGGCTGGTGTACACCGTGTCCAAGGGCGACCTCGGAATGCTGGAGATCAGCGAGGCCGAGGCCAACGCACTCAAGAATGGCACCGGCCAGGCGAGCGAACAGGCGCTGTCCCGTGTGTTGGATGTGTTGACCGACTGCGAAGGACGCCTTCGCTTGGCCACGTCCAAGAAAATTTTACTTGAGGTATCGCTGCTTAAGGCGGCACAGGCCAAGGCGGCGATGAGCATCGACGAGGTACTCGGGCAACTGCAAAAATTGCGTGACTCCGACACACCCACCGCCAGTCCGCCCCCACCAACGCAATCCACCCAAGCGGCAGCACCCGCCCCCAAGCCGGCTGCCCCGGCTCCGGAGCCCAAGCCTGCACCCGCTCCGACTGCTGCTCCAGCCACGGCAAAAGGACCGGTTTCGGCAGACGATCTGCAGGCGTTGTGGAAACAGCTTTTGGCTGGGGCTAGCAAAGCCAGCCCGTTCACGCAGACTTACTTTCAGCGTGCCCAGCCGGTTTCGTTTGAGAAGGGAATGTTCGTGGTTGGGCTTAGTGGCGAGCATCTGGCGTTGGTCGACAATCAGCGGAACCACGAAATGTTGGCCGAGCAGATAAAGGCACTGGGCCACGAGGGCGTGCAGTTTCGTTTTGTGGACGACCCGCCGCCGAAGGACAGCGCGCCGGAGCCGGTGCTGGAACCGATCGGCGACCTGCCGGAGCCAGAGACGGCTGCGGAGGTGGAGGCCGCCTCGTCGCCCAAGGCGAAAAGGGAACCGAAACCGGAGCAGATCAACCCGGATGATTTTAAAAACGATCCGCTGATTCAAAAGGCGCTGGAGCTGTTCAAGGGCCGGATCGTCGAGGTGCGAAAATAGAGGGATTTTTTTATGGCAAGCATAGGCAAATTGATGAAGCAGGCCGCGAAGATGCAGCGGCAGATGCAGGAGGCTCAGGCCCAGATGGCCGACAAGGAGGTCGAGGCATCCAGCGGGGGAGGTGCCGTGAAGGTCACCGCCACCTGCGACGGGACAGTGAAGTCGATCAAGATCGATCCGGACGCCGTCGATGCCGAAGATATTTCCATGTTGGAGGACATGGTGCTGGGCGCCGTCAATCAGGCGCTTGAGCAGGGTCGTGAAATTCAGGCGTCGGAGATGGGCAAGCTGACTGGCGGCATGGGCGGGATGGGTTTGCCCGGGCTCTGATCGTTCCTCCGTGGCCTCGCTCCCCAAACCGCTCGAGGCATTGGTTGCCGAGTTGAACCGGCTGCCCGGCATCGGCCCGCGCTCGGCAGAGCGCTTGGCACTTCACCTGATTCAGGCGGAAACCACCGTGGCCAAGCGCCTGGCCGGTGTGCTCGTCGAGTCGCGGCAACAAATTGTCGAGTGCGGCCAGTGCGGCGGCCTGGCCGAAAAAACGCCCTGCGCCATCTGCGCCAACCCGGCTAGGGACGAGCGCGTGCTCTGCGTGGTGGAACGGGCGGTCGATATTTTGAATGTCGAAAAGTCGGGCGCGTTTCGGGGTCACTATCACGTGCTTGGCGGCAAGATTTCCCCGATGAACGGCGTTGGCCCGGAGGAACTGCGCGTCGACGCGCTCGAGCAGCGCTTGGCCAAGGGCGGGATTGACGAGGTCATCATCGCGCTCGGTACCGACGTTGAGGGGGATGCCACCAGCCACTATCTGGCCAATCGCTTGGCCAAGCGGGACGTGGAAGTCTCTCGAATCGCGCATGGGTTGCCGGCCGGGACCGGGCTGGAGTACGCCGATGAACTCACCCTCAGCCAGGCGCTTGAGGGGAGGAGGGAACTGGAGGTTTAGTGAGCAGGCAGCGTCCGAGAGTGGTCGTGTTCGACCTGGGGAAAGTGCTGGTCGATTTCGACTACAGCATTGCGGTCCGACGGTTTGCGGACCGCAGCGAAGCCGGGCTGGAGCGGGTGCAGGATCTAGTGAACTCGCCGATTCAGTTTGACTACGAGTCCGGCCTGATCACCACCGATGAGTTTTTTGCCGCTGTGCGTGACGGGGCAGGGTTTCGAGGAAATCGTGCCGAGTTTGTCGAGATCTTCGCGGATATTTTTTCGCCGATGGAACGGATGATCCCATTTTTCGATCGGGTGAAGGTGGCAGGCATCCCCACCTGCGTTTTCTCGAACACCAACGAGATTGCGATCGGGCACATCCGCGATCGATTTCCGTTTTACAGCCGGTTCGACGGCTATGTGTTGTCGTTCGAGGAAAAAGGGATGAAACCGGACGAACCGATCTACCGCGTGGTCGAGCAACGCACCGGCGAATCGGGAGACGTGATCCTCTACATCGATGACCGGCCGGAAAACATCGAGACCGGTAAGCGGTTTGGCTGGCAGACCATTCTGCAGTCGGACGAGGCGCAGTCCGTGGCGACAGCTGAAAAGCTACTTGGTCTTTAACGCATCGAGGGCGTGCGCGGCCGCGCCGTACGCACCGGCCAGATCCCCCAGTTGCGCGGGCAGCAATTTCAACTCGTAGTCATCGGTTTTCCAGAGGATAGGGTCGAGGAATTCACGCAGTGGCTTGAAAAGCCGGTCGCCTGCGTTGGCGATGCCTCCACCGAGTATGACCGCTTCCGGGTCGAGGATGTTGGAAAACGAGCAGATCGCAGTGGCCAAATCTTCAATCGACTTGAGCCAGATTTTTTCCGCCTCGGAATCTCCGGCCTCGATGGCTTTCATCATTTCGCCGGTGTGGGAAAAACTGCCATTTGAGCGCTGCGGAACGGAGCAATTGCCTATCGCCAACTCGAGGCTATTCGGGCAGTTGCAAATGTCGAGCGGCTCGCCCGGGCCAAGGCTGGTGTGCCCAAAGTGACCGCCCTTGCCGGTGCGTCCGCGCAGCAGTTTTCCCTCGACCAGCGCCGCCCCACCCACTCCCGTGCCGAGCGTGAGCAGGATGACATTTTTGAATCCCCTTGCAGCACCGATCCACGCTTCACCGAGTAGTGCGGCGTGGCCGTCATTGACCACCGGAACCGGTTGGCTGAGCCTGAGGTACTCTTGCCAATTCAAGCCGATCAATCCCTCAAGCCGATCAGGCATATGGGTGATGCAACTCCCATCGATCGCCGCCAAGCCGGGAGCCGAGAGGCCAACGCTCTGCGCCGGGGCGGATTGCTCGGCCTCGGTGTCACTGACGATCTGTTTGATGCAGCGCCCCCAATCCATGTTGAGGCTGGGATCAAACGGCAGGTTGTGATTTGCCAGCGTCTCGCCGTCGCCCGAGACCACCACGGTCTTGACGTGTGATCCCCCCAGGTCGATTCCAATCGTGTAACTCATCTAACCTCCTTCGCTCACGGTCCAGCCGCCGTCGACAGCCAGCATTTGGCCGGTAATAAATTTTGCCGCATCCGACATCAGGAAAACCGCCGCGCCGTTAAGGTCATCCGGAGCCCCGATGCGTCCGCCGTCCAGCGGTTGCTTGGTCCTGATGAAGGACATGATTTCATCGTTGCCCTTGGCCCGCTCGGACATCGGTGTGTCGACCAGTGCCGGCGCGATCGCATTGATGCGAATGTTTTGTGGTGCGTAGTGGGCGGCGGTCGACTTTGTCAGGCCAATGACAGCCGCTTTGGCCGCCGCATAGGCATGCGTCGCAAAATGTTTTGGCGAAGGGGATAGGCCCAGCACCGAGGTCATATTCAGGATCGTTCCCGCTTGGCCAGACGCATCAAACGCCTGCAGCGCGGCCCGGTTCGAATGGAAAACCGAGGTGAGATTTAATTCGATTGTCTTGGCCCAGCCCTCATCTGTGACCTCGTGCAATGGGCCATCACCCATCTGGCGACCGCTGCCACCGGCAACATGGTACATGCCGTCGAACCCACCGAACTCCCGCTTGGCCAAATCGATTGCCTCGACGGCAGTATGAGGTTGGGTGGCGTCGCCGGCCAAACCTCGACCCGCTTGGCCAAGCGAGGCTGTTGCGGCCTCGACGTTTTCCGAATTTCGCCCGACCACCACCACCTTCGCTCCGGCCGCAACAAACGCCCGGGCGGCGGATAAACCCAGCCCGGTCGTCCCGCCAACGATCACAAAGGTTTTGTTGTCGAGTTGTGGCACGGTCAAAATTGTTTCGGGACGCGAGGGCGATTGCGTTTTTGCTCAGGAGGCAAATTCGCTTCCATCCAGGCGATGGTTTCCTGCAATACCTTCCACCTTTTCTTCGGATCCCACGCCTTTTCTCGTTTGGCTTCTTCCTGTTCCTTCGTGTTAGACATCGCTTGCATTTTTAATCGCCTTGTTCAGAGCTTCAATCCGTTGAGATTTTTGTTGGTTCACAGGTAAAGCCAACTGGGCTTCCAACATGTGTTGATCGGACAACGCCCAAAATGGGACGCCGCTGGCAGTCTCTGCCTTGCATACATTATACCGATTTTCAAGCCCCTTAACTTCCCTGAAAATATCGATTGCTGCGATCGGGGAGGTTAGGCAAAAAACAGGCTGGAGCGTTAGCCAAGTCGTCGTGTCAGGAACCGGTTTCCAGTCATCTTCCGTGGCACCCCATTCGGCATTATTGGATTTCAAAAAAGTAATGGTGCGTTCCAGATTTTTCGGGTTATCGGCAATCCAAACATCGATGTCATAAGTAATTTCAGGCGCGTGTCTCAGCAGAAAATTAACACCACCGATAAGGAGGTAATCCACCTCATTTTTGGCAAGTGATTGCAGGACACGGTCGATATTCATTCGTTACAGCCCCAGTTTTTTGAACCGGCTTTTGATGTGTTTGTAGTGGAAATCAGTGGAACAGATGGACTCGAGTTCGCCCTTTTTGAAATGCTTCGCGACTTCGGGGTCGGACAGGAGTTGCTTCAAAAAGTCGGCATCGTCCCGGCCGTCGTGCTTGGTTTTCCATGTCTCCATGGCGTTGCGCTGGACAAGCGAGTACGATTCCTCGCGGGTGAGGCCCTTGCGGATGAGCGCGAGCAGCACCGACTGGGAGTTCCACATGCCAAGCGATTGGCAGAGGTTTTTCTCCATGTTTTTGGGATAAACGATTAGGCCCTTGGTCAGGTCGGTCAACTTGTGGAGCATGTAGTTGAGCAGCGTGCAGGAGTCCGGAAAAATGACGCGCTCGACAGAGCTGTGGCTGATATCACGCTCGTGCCACAGGGCGACGTTCTCAAGGGCTGCAACGGCGTTGCCGCGTAACACGCGGGCCAGCCCGGTGAGGCGTTCGCCGGTGATCGGATTGCGTTTGTGTGGCATGGCGCTCGAGCCTTTTTGGCCTTTGGCAAAATATTCCTCGGCCTCGAGAACCTCGGTGCGTTGCAGGTGCCGGAACTCGGTGGCCCAGCGCTCGATGCTTGCGCCGACGATGGCAACGGTGGTCATGAATTCCGCATGGATGTCACGCTGCACGACCTGTGTCGCAATTGGCGCTGGCTTGAGCCCGAGCTTGCGGCAGACGTATGCCTCGATCTTCGGCGACAGATGCGCGCTTGTGCCGACTGCGCCGGACAGTTTGCCGATGGCGACGCGCGGCTTGAGGGTCTCGAGCCGTTCGAGTGCGCGGCCAAACTCATCGTACATCAGCGCCATTTTGAGGCCGAAGGTGGTCGGCTCGGCGTTGATGCCGTGGCTTCGGCCGATCATTGGAGTGTACATGTGCTTGCGCGCCTTGGCCCCGATGACCTTGCGGAGACGCTTGACGTCGGCGATGAGAATCTTGAGTGACTCGTTCATTTGCACAGCGAACGCCGTGTCAATGATGTCGCTGCTGGTCAGGCCAAAGTGAAGCCAGCGGCTGGCCGGTTTGCCGATGTTTTCCGAGACGTTGGTGGTGAAGGCGATGACGTCGTGGTTCAGCGTCCGTTCGAGTTCGCGGCAGCGCTCGATGGTGAAGGAGGCGTTGTCCTTCATCTGCTTGAGGTGCTTTTTCGGGACGAGTCCCTCATCGCAAAGTGCCTCGGCCGCGAGCAGTTCGATGTCCAGCCAGATTTCGAGTTTTCGCTGCTCCGTCCAAATGTCCCTCATCTCGGGACGGGTGTAACGTCCTATCATGTGCGGGCAGGATAATGCACTTGGCCAAGCGCGGCGAGTGAGATGTGTGCCGGGCCGCTTGACCCGGGCAGGCGGGGCGGTCAAAGATGCCGCATGCGCCGTTTTCTATTCATGATCGCCGGCTTGGTTTGCACCGCAGCGCTTGGCCAAGCGAAGGATTTTTATGTCCACGACTGGACGAAGATTCATGCCAATAAACACTTTTGGGCCGAGGGAGGTGCCGTGGGGGATTTTAACCGGGACGGCCTCGGCGATCTCGTGGTCGGGCCGTACTGGTACGCCGGGCCGGATTTCAAGGCCAGGCACGAGATTTATCCGGCGACTGAGTCGTTTGAGATGAAGGACAAGGACGGCCAGACCGTCAAGGTGCCCGGTTTTCCCGGGGCGATCAGCGGGCGCAACGGCTACTCGGCGAATTTTCTCTGTTACGTTTACGACCTAAACAGCGATGGTTGGGACGATGTGCTGGTGATGGGTTTTCCCGGCAAGGAGTCGCCTTGGTTTGAGAACCCAAAGGGCAAGCCGGGCCTGTGGAAGAAACACATTTCTATCAATGTCACGGACAACGAATCGCCGCATTTTGAGGACATCACCGGGGACGGCAAGCCGGAGATCATCTGCAACTCGGAAGGTTATTTTATTTACGCCGAGCCAAACTGGGACGAGCCGGAAAAACCGTGGACCGTTCACCGCGTGACGGCCAAGGGCAAGTGGCAGCGCTTCACCCACGGCATGGGCGTGGGCGACATCAGTGGTGATGGCCGGAAGGATATCATGGACATGAACGGTTGGTGGGAGCAGCCAGAGTCGCTCAAGGGCGATCCGCAGTGGAAGTTTCATCCGTTCAAGTTTTCCCCGGGCGGCGGAGCGCACATGTACGCCTACGATGTTGATGGTGATGGCGACAACGACGTCATCACCTCACTCGCCGCACATGGTTACGGCCTATGTTGGTACGAGCACCAAAAGAAGGATGGGAAAATTACCTTCGTGCCGCATACGTTCATGAATGCCAAGCCGGAGGAGAACAAGTACGGCGTCAAATTCAGCCAGTTGCACGCGATCGACCTCGTGGATATGAACCGTGATGGGCTGATGGATATCGTCACCGGCAAGCGTTTCTGGGCACACGGCCCGAACGGCGACGCCGAGCCCAACGCGCCGGCTGTGCTGTACTGGTTTGAATTGCGCCGTAGCAAAAAGAACGGCGTCGACTGGATTCCGCACCTCGTCGATACCGATTCCGGGATCGGTACCCAGGTGATGGCGCAGGATATCAACGGCGACAAGTGGCCGGACATCGTGGTCGGCAACAAAAAGGGCGCGTTCGTCCACCTGCAGACTCCGCGAAAACTGACGCGCAAGGAGTGGCGCAAGGCTCAGCCCAAGCCGTACAAAGCCGATTGACAAACCCGACCGGGCGACAGATTTTTTCCCTGATATGAAAACACGATGGATATTCGCGCTGGCCTTGTCGGCGATGCTCGTTGCCTGTGGCGGTTCCTCCGAGAGTGCCAAAAAGGGGAAGGAGAAAAAGAAACCCGAAAAGGAGGAAACCTCCACCGATGACGACAACCCGCTATTGGCACCCCTCAATTACGTCGGTGCGGTGGGCAAGGCCAAGAAATCATCTGAAAAGCGGGTCAATCTCGCCAATGTCCAAAACGCCATCAGGCAGTTTCATACCGTGGAAGGCCGCTACCCCAAGTCGCTCAACGAGTTGGTAAAGGAGGGTTATTACTCGAAGATGCCAGCTGCGCCTCGGGGGATGCGCTACGTGTACAACCCAAAGACAGGGCAGGTGGGCGTCAAGTAACCCGCTTGGCCAAGCGCTTGGCTGGCGTGGGACCGTGGATGTCCTGGCCAAGCGACTATTGTGCGCTCATGTTTTTTGGGCAAACCGGCGCGGTAAACGATGGGTGACTCTCCGAAAAAAACGTATTTTCCTTGGGGTAGGCCGCTGTTGTCGTCGGCGACGGAGTGGTTGCTGGCCGATTCCGATGAGCGCTTGGTCGACCTGAGCGACAGGCTCCTTCTGCTGCCAACACAGCAGGCCGGTCGGCGGTTGCGTGAGGCGTTGGCCACCGCGATGGCCAAGCGCGGCGGGGGGCTTTTCCCACCCCGGGTGGCTACCCCGGCTGTCATGCTCGCGGGCGATGAAGCGGATGACTCAATCGCCGAAGCGTTGGCCTGCCAGTGGCACTGGGTGAGCGTGCTTCAGGGCGAGGCGCTGGGGCGGTACTCGTCGCTTTTTCCAAGGTTACCCTCGGTGGTGGATTTTAATTGGTGCCGACAGATGGCGCGTTCGCTGCACGAACTGCGGGGCACGCTGGTCGACGCCGGACTCGACTGCACCGCTGTTGCGGAGTCCGGGCATGCCGAGGAGGAATGTGCCCGTTGGGCGGACTTGACCAAACTCGAGTCGGTTTACCGCGCCTCGCTGGCCGAAGTGGGCTTGCGTGACGCACACGACGCCAAGCGCGAAGCCGCAGCCAAGCCGGTCTTGCCGGACGGCATCCGCCGGATTGTGTTGCTTGGCATTACCGACCTGTCGCCGCTGGTGCAGACTGCGCTTGGCCAAGCGGCAGGGCAGGGTGTGGGCGTTGAGTTGGTGGTGTTCGGTCCTGACGGGGGCGAGGCGTTGTTTGACGACTGGGGTCGGCCGGCACCGGAGCACTGGGCCAAGCGCGAGCTGCCCTTGGCCAACGACCGGTTGCACCCATCGCTGGACGAGCGTTCACAGGCCCGCGACGTAGCCAATTGGCTGAAGCGGTACAAAAAAAATGTCTACCAAACGGTCGGTGTTGGCACGGCTGACCCGAACGTGGTTCCGCATCTTGAGCGTGCGTTTCGCGATGCCCACATCCGGCAATTTGATCCCACCGGGCAGCCAATCCGGCGAACGTCGCTTCATGCCTTTTTGCAGTCGCTGCTGGCAGTATTGCAGAGTCCGACTTTCGCAAACGCAGATGCGCTGCTCCGTCTGCCGGACACTTGGAGTTGGCTGAAGGAGCAGGATGAATCAATCGATCCAACGGCCCTGCAGCGGGGGCTGGATGAGCTGCGCCTGAAACATATCCCGGCCGACTTGGCAGCGGCGACCCGGTTGGAGTTCGTGCCACAGCGCGAGGATGAAAAAATCGGCTACCGCATCACGGCTCGCTCGGCGTTGCGTCTGTTGCAACGCGCACTTGAGCAACTCGCAAGGGAACCGTTGTCCGTTGGTTTGACCGGGTTTCTGCAAACTGCACTGGCCAACCGCGAGTTTCACAGTGCAGATAATTCGGACGAATCCTACGTCGAGGTGGTAGCCAAGCTGAATGAACGCTCGGCCAAGCTGGAAGCTGCAGTGCCGGCCAAAGCCAAGCGCCATGCGGCGCAGGAGTTGGCGCTGGTGCTGGATGACCTCGGCCGCGGGGCTCTGTTCCCGGAGCGTCCGGCGGACACGATCGACCTGCAGGGCTGGCTCGAGTTGGCGTGGGAGGATGCGCCGCACCTGATCGTTGCCGGCGCAAACGAGGGCGTGCTGCCGGAGACGATTCACGGTGATCGGTTTTTGCCGGAGAGCATTCGTGCGCCGCTTGGCCTGCGGAGCAACGAGGATCGTTTCGCCCGCGACGCCTGGCTGCTGGAGTTGTTGATCCGGAGCAGGGGAGATGATGGGCAGGTGGATTTTTTCGTCGGCAGGCAGCGCCACAACGGCGATCCGCTCAAGCCATCAAGGCTGTTGTTTCGCTGCCCGGACTCGCAGTTGGCCGAGCGGGTGGAGCACCTTTTTGATGATTTGACGCTCGGCGAACAGCCACCCGCCTGGACGGCTGCTTGGCAACTGAAGACGGGGTCGACCAAGCGGGTGGAGCATCTCAGCCCCACGTCGATCCGGGCGTACCTTGCCTGTCCGTACCGGTTTTACCTGCGCCATGTGCAGGGGATGGAGTCGCAGGATTTTGAACTGCGGGAACAGGACGCGCGTGGCTTTGGCTCTCTCGTACATCGGGTGATGGAGGCGTTTGGCAGGGATGAGGCCACTCGCAATTCGATTTCATCGGATACCATCTACAAGTTTTTGGCTGCCGAGTTGAAACAGGCGGTTGAAGAGGAATTTGGATCCGAGCCGCCACTGCCGTTGCGTGTGCAACAGCAGATCATCGAAAGGCGACTCCATCATGTGGCGATCGCTCAGGCGCAGGAACGGGCGGCCGGTTGGGAAATCATTGATGTCGAACGAAAGTTTGAAAAGACGCTGGACGGAATGACGATTCGCGGCACCATCGATCGCGTCGAGAAAAACACGGAGACCGGCTCGGTGCGCGTACTCGATTATAAGACGTCCAGTAAAGCCAAGAAACCGTCCGAGACGCACTGGGGAGTGTACCGGGAGGAACGCGATGCTGAAGTCGCGCCCGAGTATGCCAGGGTGGGAGTAGCTGAGACGAAAAAGAAATTTCCGCAGCGTTGGCTTGATTTGCAGTTGCCGCTTTACGCCTGGGCTATTGAGGCGGAACACGGTGGGGGTGTGGACGTAGGTTATTTCAACATTCCTTCTGTTGGAACAAACACCGGCGTCTCTCTGCTTTTTCCGTTTAGTGAGGATCTTATGACGCTCGCCATGAATTGCGCTCGTGGCGTGGTGAAGGATGTTTCGGAGGAACGATTTTGGCCGGCAGCGAACAATCCGAAATACGATGACTACGAGGCCATCCTGTTCGACC
The DNA here is from genome assembly GCA_002453165.1 of Verrucomicrobia bacterium UBA6775. GTDB lineage: Bacteria > Verrucomicrobiota > Verrucomicrobiia > Limisphaerales > UBA1096 > UBA1096. The sequence goes on along the minus strand of DKGH01000073.1, from coordinate 9,129 downwards.
AACCGGAGAGTACGGCGGCCAAGCCGGGGGAGGTGCAGTCATGAAGCGGATTCCGAACACGATGATCCGTGCTTCGGCCGGCACGGGGAAAACGTATCAGCTCACCAATCGGTTTATCCGTTTGCTGCTGTTTGGTGCAGCGCCGGAGCGGATCATCGCGTTGACGTTTACCCGCAAGGCGGCTGGGGAATTTTTCGAGGGCATTCTGGATAAGTTGGCCAAGGCCGCAGACGACCCTGCCAAGGCGGCAGATCTGGCGAAGGACATCGAACATGCCGGGGCCGGGCAGGCGGAGTTTCGATCTGCGCTGCGCCGATTGGTGGACAGCATGGGGTGCCTGTCGCTGGGCACGATCGACAGTTTTTTTCATCGTGTGCTTGGCTTTTTTTCAACCGAGTTCGGCTTGGGTGGCCGATTCGAAATGATGGATGAGTTCGAGAAAGAGCAGGCGCGCCTGGCGGTGCTCGAGCAAATGCTGGCTGGTCGGCAGGTGAAGAAAAACGAGCAGGACGATCTGATTAAATCTTATCAACTAGCCACGGCCGGCAAGAATGACCGAGATTTCGTGGGGGCGTTCGCGAAGCATTTGGAAGATTGCCATGAACTGCTGTTGAGCGTGCCCGGTGCGGATTGCTGGGGTAATCCCGACCGCATTTGGCCAACCGGCAATCCGTGGACACGGGAGAAGGCTGACCTGACGGATCTGGTTTCAGATTGGCAATCGATGCTGGAGGGCGAGGATTTCGGGAAGCAGGTGAAAAATGCTTTCGCAAGTATTGCCGAGTACCTGATGAGTTGGGAACCGGGGAAGAATCTTTTTGAAAAATCCAAGACGATGATGAATCTCGCCTTCGACGGCTTGGGGCCGATGCATCATGGCGAGTGGGATTTCAAATTCGGTAACACCAAGAGTATGATTCAGCCCTCGGTAGAATTTGGCCACAAACTGGAGCGTGTCCTGCGCTACTGCATTGCCTGGGAATTGGAGTTGAGGCTTGCCCGCACGCAGGGGATTCACGGGCTGCTGGACGCGTTCGAAAAACAGTACGACTTCAGGGTGCGCCGGGCCGGTCGGCTTATGTTTGGCGATCTGCCTGTGCTGCTAGCACCGGTTGCGGGGAGCGTGTTGCTTGGTGGTAACGGCCCGGATCGACTGGATCTCGAGTACCGACTCGATGGTGCGTTCGACCATTGGTTACTCGATGAATTTCAGGATACCAGCAATGTTCAGTGGCATGCGGTGGCGAACTTAATAGACGAGGTGGTTCAGGATGCCAGCGGCCAGCGAACTTTTTTTTGTGTCGGCGACCAAAAACAGTCCGTGTACCAGTGGCGCGGAGGCGATCCAAAATTATTTGACCGGCTTGAGGCAAATTACGGTCAGGCGCGAGAGGGTGAGTTTGTATCAGAACAGCTCAACGAATCGTTTCGCTCCTGTCCAGCTGTTCTCAAAATGGTCAATAGGGTGTTTGGTGACACCGCAATACTGACATCCTTCGACGAAGGCCGAAATGTAGCCGAACGCTGGGCGGGCATTTGGGAAAAACACGAATCCACTGACAATCGAGCCAAGGAAAAAGGCCACTCGATGTACCTTCAGGTGGATGACGAGGATGACCGCTGGAGGGTGGTGGCACAGTTGCTGGAAAAACTTCAGCCGGTCAAAAATCAACTTGAGTGTGCTATCCTCGTGCAGACCAACAAGGACGCAGGCGAATTGGTCAACCACCTTCGAGGTGCTGGACTGGGGATGCCGATTGTTGGCGAGTCGGCCACGAATCCCGGCGCGGATAACCCGCTTGGTATTGCGCTGCTTTCGCTTTTCCGTGCGGCGGCGCATCCAAAGGATCGCTTCGGCATCGGGCATCTGCGGCTCACCCCCTTGGCCAAGTTTTTGCCGGCGGACGAAAACGAATGGCAGTCGGCATTGCGGGAGGTGCAGCGTGATGTGTATCGGCGTGGATTCGAGGCGGTCGCCCGAGAATGGATTGATCGGCTCACGCCGGAACTGGACGGGTTTGGGCGCTGGAGGTCGCAGCTGTTTCTCGAGTTGACTCGGCAGTTCGATCAAGGCGGGAGTCGCGACATCGCTGCCTTTTTGCGTTTCATTCCCGCGCAGGAAATCTCTGAGGCAGCAGGAGCTAGCGTGGTGCAGGTAATGACCATTCACAAGGCCAAGGGGTTGACGTTTGATATCACCATTGTGCCAGACCTCGAGAGTAAGCGCCTAGATCAGGCGCGCAAGGAAAGCCTCCATGCGCGCCGGTCGGAAAACGGGGAGGTGGAGTGGATCATGGATTTGCCGGGCAAGGATCTGTGCCAAGCAGACGAGCCGTTGGCTGCGGCGGTGGCCGATGCGCGGTCCGAGGGGTGCTATGAGAGTTTCTGTAAGCTTTACGTGGCGCTTACCCGGCCCAGTCACGGGCTGTACGTTATCACCAGCAAGCCAAGTGGCGAGTCGCGGAACTTTCCGCGTTTGTTGACTGAAGCTCTGGCCGAGGGCGAGGCCGAGGCGTTCGAGGATGGCACTGCTCAGGTCTTATTCGAGGAAGGCAACTTCGACTGGGTGAAAGCCAAGGAGGTTGAGTCGCCCAAGCTGGTCCCGGAGCCGGAGCTAAATTCGGCTAGTCGGAGTCACGCCCGCTTGGCCAAGCGGCGCGCTTCCGGGCACGGCCCTGTGGTGCTGAGCGGCGCGCAGCTATTTGCCTTGAGAGAGCCTGACGCCATCTCATTCGGCTTGACTGTCCACAAGCTATTTGAGCAGATTGAGTGGGCGGGGAAGGAGGCCTTGGCCAAGCTGGAGTCACTCCGGGAAAAGATGCCAGCCGAAGCTGTCGATGAAGTGGAGCAATGCTTGGTTGACGAGGCCTTGGCCAAGCGCTTGGCCAAACCGAATTCTGACGTGGAACTTTGGCGGGAACGCCCTTTCGATGTGGTGCTTGGTGGCGAGTTGATCTCTGGGGTGTTTGATCGCGTCCACCTTTTCGCCGACCGCGCAGAGATTATCGACTTCAAAACAGAAAAGGCCGGCGAGGAAGCCGCCGACCGGCATCGTCCGCAATTGCAGCTATACCGTTCCGCATTAGCCAAGCTAACCGGCTTGGAAGAGTCAGCGATTAGCTGTCAGCTTTTATTTACCCATACACGCTCGCTCTTGGACGTGGGTTGATAATCTGGACGGCTTACTATACCCGACCTGTAAGCATGGATCGAATGCTGGACTGGATAGCGAAGTTAAGGAGGGGTTCGTTGTTAAAGGATACTAGCGACATGTGTGTAGGAGGAGATTGACTTGTAAGTGGATCAGAGTAACCAGGGGAAAATCAGCAAAGCAGATATGGTGTTGGCTCAAAAGAAGATCGGCAGTACATACTTTTGAAAACGAATTTGATTTTTGACTGGTATTTTTGAATTGTTCCTTAAGAATACTTTTTAAAGAGAAAGATGTTAATTTTTCAACCAAGTTCCATCATGAAACTAAGCTTTCGCAAAATCTTAATTTGAAATTAGAAATGTATGTTATTAAAAATAGTCTATTCGTAAAATTATTTTACTGCTTCCTGATTTTGTTTGTGAATGCTTTATCAAACAAATTGTTAGCTGATTGGCCTCAGTTTAGGGGGCCATCCGGTGATGGTCGTGTCAATGTAATTAGCCATCCCAAAAAATGGTCTGCGAAGGAGAATTTGGCATGGAGTCAGTCTATTTCAGGGGGGGGGTGGTCCTCCCCTATTATATTTGGAAAAAAAGTGTTTTTGACAACTGCAGTCGATTCAAAGAACACCAAGCCACTTGGACATGCAGGAGGTGTCAGAAATATGCGAGGCAAGAAGCCCACTGAGCCATATGACTTTAAGCTAATTTGCCTAAATCTTCAAGATGGCTCTTTGAATTGGCAGAAAACTATAACAAAAAAACAACCCAAGTTCTCAATACATCCTTCCAATACTTACGCAACTGAATCTCCAGTTACTGATGGTAAGCATGTTTTTTGTTACTTTGCAGCGATTGGTAAAGTTGCGGCGGTGGATTTTGAAGGGCAATTGGTTTGGAATGTTGATGTTGGGGCTTTTCCAAGCGGTAATGGATTTGGAACAGGCAGTTCGTTAACGCTAAGCAAAGGCAAATTGTTTATTCAATGTGATAATGATCAAGACTCCTTTGTTCTGGCACTGGATGTGGCTAATGGCAAAGAGATTTGGAAATCAAAGCGCTCATCAAGAACTAGCTGGTCTTCTCCATTCTTATGGAAAAATAAAAAAAGAACTGACCTTGTAGTTTGCGGTTCAGGAACGGTCACTGGCTATGACCCAGCCTCTGGAAAAACAAACTGGCGTATTACCAATGCACGCTCCGCATTTACCGCATCACCAGCCTCGGATGGTAGGTATATTTTTCTCGGCAATAGTGGGCCGATGAGTCAGGGGCCACTTTTTGCCATAGGGCCGGAGGTAAGTGAAGAATCGAAACTTGATATAACCAAATTACCCAAAGGCATTAAATGGGCAATTCAAAGGGGAGGTCCGGGGATGGCTTCTCCAGTAGTTAGTGGGGAATATCTATACGTCTGCAGCAGGGGCTTTCTTTCTTGCTATAGCACAAATTCAGGTAAACGAATTTATAAATCCCGATTACCTAGTTCTAAATCTATTGCGGCAAGTATGTGGGCTGATGATGAGCATATATTTCTTATGGATGAATCAGGTAAGACCTTTGTTGTGAAATCTGGCAAAGAGTTTGAGATCTTGGCGGAAAATCAATTAGACGATTTATTCTGGTCTACTCCTGCAGTATCAAATGGAAATTTATTGTTGCGTGGTTCAAACAAACTATATTGTATTCGGGAAATAAGAGGCATTAATGAGAAATAATCTCGTTAAGTAACTTCCTTGCTTATCTGCGGGCTATAAGAAGCCAAAACACGAAGGGTTGATTTTGGTTTTTATAGGGCTAAAAGCAGGAGGCCGAAGTTCAGTTATGGCCTGCAACGAATGTTCGATGGAGTTCGTTTGTTCGGAGAAATCAGGCGAAGCCCCAACAGATACATCTAACCGGCCTAAGAGAAGAAAAGATACGATGCCGTTTACTTTTTACCTATGATCTGTCGATCGTGGAATCGTCTTATTTATGTGTGTCTTCGGCTGGGTTTAGAGTTGCCTGTATGAAAAAACGCAAAGAGGTGCGGTTTTTTGGTAAAGCGAGATTTTGACTAAAACCAGCCTTTCTTTTCAACTGCATAAAGTTGGTAGAATTCATCGTCACTCTTAGTTAAGTACATGATTCCTTCAATCAGCGCTATGATGCCGATAGGGATGCATGCCAAACCGCATGTCAATATTCCGCCAATAATAGACACAAGGCACATGATGAGCCCCGGTGTGGTGAAGCCGAGGTAGAATTTGTGCACGCCTAGGCCACCCAAAAGCAGGGCAAGAATTCCGGCGGTTGTTTTTTTGCAATGAATGTTGCTTTATCTGGTGCTGCTTCTGCGCCTGCAGCAGGTGATTCGTTTTGTGACATAATACTTTTTTAAATTCTGGAACTGAGAAAACTACTTTTTTTTAAAAAAACTGAAGTCAAGATCATTAGACGAAAAAAACGCCCTCCGAGGGAGGGCGTTTCGTGTAATTGTTTTGTCTGAATGGTTACACATCCTTCCAGGCGCGGTCCTTTGCGGAGGCGAGGACCGCGTCGCAGACTTTCGCGGTCTCGAGGGCATCGCGGAAGGTCGGGTTGCATGGGGCACTTTCGTCGAGGCTCTTCAGGAAGTCGGCCACTTGATGGACGAAGGTGTGTTCGTAGCCGATGCAAAGACCGGGCACCCACCATTTGTCCATGTAGGGCATGTCACCGTCAGTGATGTGCACACTGCGCCAGCCGCGAGTGGTCGAGTCATCACGGTGATCGAAGTACTCGAGGCGGTTCAGATCGTGCAGATCCCAGCGGATGGAGGCGTCGGAGCCATTGATCTCCAGCGTGTACAGCGCCTTGTGGCCGCGGGCATAACGGGTGGACTCGAACAGACCGAGTGAGCCGTTGCCAAAGTGGCAATGGAAAATGCAGGCATCATCGATGGTGACTTCCTGCTTTTCGCCGGTGGCGGTGTGGACGCGCTCCTTTATGAACGTCTCGGTGACGGCAGACACATCCTTGATGCTGCCGTTGAGCCAGATGGCAGTGTCGATACAGTGAGCGAGCAAGTCGCCGGTCACACCGCTCCCGGCCGCGGCAGCATCGAGCCGCCAGAGACCTTCGCCCCCCTGCGGGAGGTCGGCACTAATAGTCCAATCTTGCAGAAAGTTGGCTCGGTAATGGAAAATCTGGCCGAGTTTGCCGCTGTCAATTATCTGCTTGGCGAGGGTCACGGCGGGCACGCGGCGGTAGTTGTACCACACGGTGTTGGCCACGCCGGCTTTCTCGACGGCGTTGACCATCGGCTGGCTTTCCTCGGCGGTGCGGGCGAGTGGTTTTTCGCAAAGCACCATCTTGCCGGCTTCAGCGGCGGCGATGGCGATCTCGGCGTGTTGATCGTTGGGAGTGCAGATGTCGATGGCGTCGATGTCATCGCGCTTGATCAACTCGCGCCAGTCGGTCTCGTGACTTTCAAAGCCCCACTGCTCGGCGAAGGCCTTGGTGCGATCTTCGGTGCGGCCGCACACAGCCTTGAGCACGGGTGTGTGGCCGAGGTCGGGGAAAAAGTCGCTAACACGCTTGTAACCATTGGAGTGGGTGCGGCCCATGAAGCCGTAGCCCACAAGTCCGATGTTAATGGATTTCTTTTCGCTCATTGTTTGAATTCTTTTTTAGTTTTGGCCGTGGGAGTCACGGACGTCGATCATGGCCTTGAGGATGGTGTTCCAGGTATCGGCGTTCTCGAGGGTGGCATTCGGGAACATGCAGCCATCCCAGCAGATGTGCTCAATGCCGCGGTCAGCGGCGTCCTTGAGCCAGTAGCCGGCGCAGCGGGTGATATCCAGTTTGCCGTTGGGATCGTCGGCAGGGCAGTGCTTGCCGGTCTTGTCATGGCTGCCGGCGCCGTGCACTTCGCCGTCGTTTTGGGCGACGTGAAAGTCGATGGTCCACGGGCGGAGTGCGTCGGTCATTTTCTCATAAGCCGGCCAAAAATCCTCGTCGCTGTAGCCTTCCTGCACGAGCGCGTGCTCGGGGGCGTTGTAGCCAAGGGTGTAAAGGTAGGTGTGGGCGAGGTCCGCCTGAAAGCCTAGCGCGTCCGGCATGCCGACGCCTTCGAGTACGTCGAGCATGTCCTTCCAGCTATGCATACCGGCCCAGCAGATTTCGCCTTCGGCCGCGAGCCGTTCGCCATGGTCGGCGGCAATGGTCGAGGCTTCCTTGAAGGTGTTCACGATGGTAGCAGTATTCGCTGCTGCATCTTCGCGCCATTTCTCGACACCGAACTCGGCGGAATCAATGCGGATTACACCGCGTTTCCTGGCGCCGTGTTCGTTGAAAATCTTGGCGATACGGCAGGCCATCTTGACGGCCTCGAGGAATTTACCGCGCTGTTCCTCGGTGCCCATAGCCGAGTCACCCACGGTGCCGGGCCACACGGGAGCCACCAGCGAGCCGATGTCGAATCCTTTGCCTTGGATCAGATCGGCGATGCCTTTCAACTCATCGTCGCTGGCTTCGGGATTGGTGTGGGGCAGGAAGAGAAAATAATCGATGCCGTCGTATTTTTGCCCGTCCACCTCGGCGGCGGCGGTGAGGTCGAGCATGCGTTCGAGGCTGATCGGCGGTTCCTGACCTTCCTCGTCGCCCTTGCCGACGAGACCGGGCCACATGGCGTTGTGTAACTTGAGTGCACTCATGTCTTTGGTATTTATGGAAATGGTATCCGTAAAATGGGTCGGCGATGTTGGGAGAGCCGAGCGCTCAGGTCAAGCCGATGATTTCGCACTTGGCCAAGCGGGTGGGAAATTATGCTTGCACCACAGCCTACAGGCGGGTAGGAAATCTGGTCCCTTTTCGGGGATTCTCACGATGCCCGCGTGGCGGAATTG
>DKGH01000073.1:0-740 GCA_002453165.1 Verrucomicrobia bacterium UBA6775 | reverse complement strand
ATGGGGTGCAAGTTCAACTCTTGCCGCGGGCACCATCTACCTTAGCTAGTAGATTCAAGCACTTCCGACAACTTGTTCAAAAACAGCAAGTATGTCTCATCATCAAGATTCAAAGAAGTGTGCCGGTAAGTGTGCCGGTTTGGTTTCTCTCAAGACTTCTTCCAACAAAAAATATACCAAGGTCAAAGACAGACGTGGTCAACCTATCAGGGGGTTGTGGAAGCGTTGCGGCACCTATTACGCACGCGTCACCGTTGAAGATCCAAACGGTATCAAGCGCGACCGTCGCTTTGCTTTGGAGGCCTCTAATTTAAGTGAAGCTAAGGAGGAGTTAGCACGGTTTCGCGCACAGCCTCCGAAGCCAAACTTGGGTGAGAAGAGCGTGCCACTGTTTCCGAATTTTTGGCCGTCCTACATTGAGGCGGTGCGGCATCAAAAACGGGAACGCACCATCAAGTCCGAACAGATGTTTCTCAGGCAGTGGGAAAGCTGGCTTGGGGCAATTGCTCTTAACCGAATCAGTATCGCACACGTTATTGGCTTCAGAACAGAGAAGCTGTCTAAGGGATTGAGCGATAGAACCGTTAATCTTGCCGTTACGGTGCTCAACAATCTACTCAACCATGCATGTGCTCTTGGTTTGCTTGATTCTTTGCCGACCCAAAACCTTAAGCCTATCCGTTGGAAACCCAAGAGACGACGGCTCTTTACTACTGATGATATCAACCGGTTATGTGAAG
>DKGH01000081.1:14768-23501 GCA_002453165.1 Verrucomicrobia bacterium UBA6775 | reverse complement strand
CGAGCGGGTCGCTTGGTAGGTTTATTGTGCCAAGCGAGACCTCCCGGCTGTATAACCAATTTTGGGGAGCCTCAGCCATCGCGCTACTTTTGCAGATACTCCATGACCGCCTCTGTTCGATTCTGCACGCCCAGTTTTTCGTAAATATTCTTGAGGTGATTATGCACCGTCCAAATACTGATGCTCAGGAGATCGGCAATTTCCTTATCCAACGCCCCACGGCTGAGGTGGGTCATCACCTCGTGCTCCCGTGGTGTCAGGTGCGGGAACGCCTCCTCCCCCCGATCCGTCGCCAGAGTGTCGATCTGCTTCTTGAAGTATCGCCGCACAAGCCGGTCGATGGTGGCCGGATTGAGCCGTGGCCGGCCAGCGGCATTCGCCACCGATTCATCCTCCAAGAGGTGAAACAGCTCCCCCGTGGGGGTCCTGTTTAAAAAATAGCCGTGCAGGCTGCCTGCCGTGGAATCAAACAATTGCTCGCTATCCTCAAAAGTGGCGAACGGCACCACCGGGCAGTCCGGAAACTTCCGCTTAAAAACATTGTCCAGTTCCTCACCGGAAAACCCGGGCATGCCGCGGTTCACCAACAGGAGCCCCGGCTCGTCCTCCCGGCCAAGCGATCCCAACGAGTCAATGTCGGCGAAGGTTGCCCGGCCGCAAAATTGCTCCGCCTGATTGACCAGTTTTTGGATGCTCGCAGCCACGGTCGGATCCGGATCAACCACAAACACATTCAGTTTACCGGCATCCGTTTTTGGTCGTTTGGCCGGCCTTTTCGTTTTTCCCAGCAGGCTGTGAATCGTCAGGTACGTGCAGCAAAACGGGCTGCCGGCCCAGATCAATGCTAGCGTCAACTCCCTCCTGAACCGGGCCGCTGCCTCCCAGCCCTCGCCGACCACACACCGGTAAACCTCCAGCGCCTGCTCCGCCGCCTGCACCTCGTTGAACGTGCCAAGCGGGAAATAACAGCCGGCGCCGTCGTGCTCGATGCGGCAGGAAAACTCCGGCTTGGCCAAGCGCTTGGCCGGGTACTTTCGCTCCACCAGACGCAACCGCCAGTAGTCCACCGACTCACGGGGATCGTCCGCTTCCAGCCCGGTGGCCACGACCGGCACAGTCGGCCTCACCGCTTGGCCAAGCGATGCCCAGCCACTTTGCTGAATCTGTGCAAAGATCGCCGCTGCCTTCTCGGCCGCGACCTCCTGGTCGACCGCACCGAGCGAGATCGTCCGACGCACACCCTGATGCTGAATCTTGGCCGACCAGCCACGCACCCGGTGCAGTTTACCCGCCCGTACGTAACTGTTCCGGAACACACGCGTCCGCCAGTAGACCGGCTCCAGCCGCTGATCTTCCGCAGCTTGGCCGGTTTCAACCCAGTCGGACGTCGCTTGCTTGGACATGCTTGGACGTTCATACTCGCCCGGTTCTCCAAAGCCAAGCCGGTAATCCGCTTGGCCAAGTGGCGACAGCTTGTACATGCTTGGACGTCGATTCACCGGATAACAATGATCTCGACTCTTTTCTGCGGCCAGAATAGGCTACTTTTGTTTACCGGCCGCATCACAACAATCTCCGCTCCGAAACACAAACCGTTGTACTCGAAAAGTTCCTGCTACAATGAAACGCAAAACCAGCTCGAAGATAATCCCACTTTTTGCCGCCCTGCTATCGCTCTCATTGCCCCTGATTGGGCAGGAGGTCAGCACCGACTTCAGCAACTACGCGGCCGAAGAAGAAATCATCGTCACGTTCAGTGACGGCCCGGGCAACCCGAAGGATTGGGTCGGCCTGTACAAACAGGAAATGGTTGCCGGCGAAGACAGCTCACTCGCATGGGCCTACGTGGACGGAACCGAGACCGGCACCGAGGGGCTTACCGAAGGCGAGTTGACGTTTGCCGACGGCATGACGGACGAAGGCATATACGAGGCGCGGTTTTTCGAGGACAACGGCTACACGCTGCTGGCCAAGGTGGTTTTCACCGTGGGCGAAGTGGGGCCGACCGTCAAAACCGACAAGGCAGTCTACACGCCCGAAGAACCGATCGTGGTCGACTTTCTGGTCGGCCCTGGCAACGAGAAGGACTGGGTCGGCCTGTACAAGGTGGGGATGGTGCCGGGCAACGTCGGTAGTCTGGCTTGGTTTTATGTCGACGGCACCAAAGACGGCAATGAGGGAGTGGAGTTTGGCACGGTCACTTTTAACGGCGGGATGACGGATGAGGGCGATTACCGGGCGGTGTTTTTTGAAAACAACGGCTACAGCGTGCTGACGGACACGGAATTCAAGGTGCAAAAGCCGGCACCGGAAACACCCAAGATGGTCTCCATCTCTCCGCAGGACGGCGACAAAAACGCTGATCCCGCGATCACCTTCACCGCCACGATTCGAAACGGCACCACGTCGCTCAAGTCGGACAGCGTCAAACTCACTCTCGACGGCAAGGCGGTGGACGCCACGGTCACCGCCGGCGACGAAGGGTTCAACACCATCACCTTCACCGGCGAGGGGCTGTTTGCGGCCGGATCCAATCACCGGTTCATGCTGGAATTCACTGATGACGGCGACCCGGCGACCAGCGAATCGGTCTCGGTGGAAATCGATGTCGCCGCCTACGTGGAACTCGAGTTGCCGGAGGCGATCTATTTTGAAAACTTCGACAGTGTCGAGGAATTCGAAATGCCGGACGGCTGGGAGGGCGTCAATCTCTCGCAGGAAATTAACGCGGAACTCGAGCCGGACGATTTCACCTCGGCCTATTACGAGGGCTGGGTGAACGTCGCCATGACCCGCTGGAGCAACAGCGGAAGTGCCGCGCAAAAGGCAACTCAGCCGGCACCGCCGATTTTCGTGAACGGCTCGCGCCAGGTGCTCACCGGCAATGCTCTCGTCGCCGACTCCGCCTCGCGCAACGGCCACTTTCTCACGTTCGTGTACACGAAGGATTTTGACCTGAGCAAACACAAGGACGTGCACCTCGGTTTTTACAGCCACTACGCACAAAATCAGGACAGCTCCGGCTCGGTTGAATACTCCATCGACGAGGGCGAAACATGGCTGCCGATTGTTTACATGCTGGATCAGGACGACATCGTCCGGGATGACGCGGGTAACGTCGACGCCGTCGCCACGCTGGAGCAGGAACACGCGGATATCGCCGTGGGCTACGACCCGGATACGTTCGAGGAGGTCGGCGGCTACTACGGTACCTACATCGGCGCGGAGATTTCCGAGGCACTGGCCCCGTACATCAGCGGCCGGATCAACGACAACCAGACTGAGTCGAAGCGGTACGAGTTGTTCCGCCTGCCCGAGGCAGACGGCGAAAAGACGGTCCGGTTCCGGCTGGCCAAGAGCGGCACCTACAGCTGGTACTGGGGCATCGACAACTTCGGCCTGTACAGCATCGCACCCAGCTCAATGCCGGAGGTGGTCGAGGCCAGTCCGGCCGCCGGGACCCAGGGTGCCAACCCGATGCCGCTGTTGACGTTCGTCATCAAAAACGGCGAAGCCAAGCTGGATCCGGCATCGGTCAAGCTGGAGTTCAACGGCACGGCGGTCGAGGGTATTACCGTCACCGAAATCAAGATCGGTGCAGAGGACGGCCATCAAGTTACGTACCAGGTCACCGATCTTCTGGAGCCGCTTTCGCAAAACAGCTTCAAGCTCACCTACACGGAAGACTCCGGCGAAAACCGGATGGGCACCTACGAGGGGAGCTTCACCGTGGCGGAGTTTACCAAGCGTACCCTCCCCGCCCCGCTCGCCTTTGAATCGTTCGACGACCTCGAGGAGTTCGCCCTGCCCGAGGGCTGGTCAACGACGAGCTACGTGAACGAGGCCGACACGATCGTCTGGGATGAGGATCCCGACGACTGGACCTCGATGACCTACTCCGGCTGGGCCAACGTCTCGCTTGACCGCTGGAAAACCGGGCCGTACTGGAACGAAAAATCACAGGCCGCCAACCCGCCGGTATTCATCAACGGCAAGGCACAGTTCCCCTCCGGCAACTTCCTGATCGCCGACTCCGCCCTGCGCAACGCCAACTTTGTGACCGTGATTGAGACGAAGGATTTCGACCTGAGCGAGGCTGCCGATGTGCACCTCGGTTTTTACAGTCACTACACGCAAAACCAGGACAACTCCGCGAGTGTCGAGTACTCGATCGACGGCGGGGACACCTGGCTGCCGGTGCTCTACATGCTGGACCAGGCCGACATCGTCGCCGGCGACGACGGCACCCTCGACGCCGATGCCACGCTCAACGCCGCCCACGGCGACGTGGCTCTCGTGAATAACGTCCTGTTTCAGGACGATGACGAAATATGGGACATGGAGCCGCTCGAGGAAGCGCTAGGCGGCAGCTACGGCGCGTTCATCGGCGCGGAAATCGACGCATCGTTAGCGCCGCACATCAGCGGACGGGTGGACGACAATCACGCAGAGTCCCGACGTTTCGAACTGCACCGGCTCCCCAAGGCGGACAATCAGGCCAAGGTGCGAATCCGCTTCGCCATGAATGGCACGTGGAGCTGGTACTGGGCAGTCGATAACTTTGGCCTGTACAGCATCGAGGAGACGACCCCGACCGCACCGGACATCGACAGCATCTCGGTGGAAGGCGGCGTGGTCACCATTAACTGGCAGGGTGCGGCCGGGATGCGGTTGCAGAAAACCACCCGCTTGGCCAAGCCGGATTGGCAGGACGTACCCGGCACCAACGGAGAATCCTCGGCACAGGAGGTTGCCGATCAGGCCGAGTCGTACTATCGTCTCATCCGCGATTAGCCCGGCCCGCTTGGCCAAGCGCACGATGAGAAAAAAAGACACAGACCCGACCAACCAGACGCGGGGATTTACCCTGATCGAGCTGCTGGTAGTCATTGCGATCATCGCCATCCTCGCCTCGCTGCTACTGCCGGCCCTGGCCCGGGCCAAAGGCATGGCCCAACAGGTCAGTTGTCTCAACAACCTCAAGCAGCTTGGGCTAGCCGTGCAACTGTACTCCGGCGACAATGACGACTGGATCAACCCGATTCAGGACCGGATCGCCCCCGGCCTCGAGTCCAGCTGGAGACCGTACCTTTACAAGTATCTTGGCGCAACGTGGGACAGCGACAAAAAGATGTTCCTCGGCGGCAGCAAGCAGACCTACGATTGCCCGACCGAAAACGCCAAGGGCAAAAAGGGCGATGTATATCACTTGGGTAAACCGGCCATCGTCGGGCAGTTCCGTTTTGGAGAGATCGGCATCGCCAGCGGCATCGGTGCGGTCAACGTGCACTGGGTCAAGGGCGGCGCGCAGCCTCCGTTCGGCCGACCGGCCGGCTACGAAAACAATCTCTGCAAATGGGGCTCGGTGGAATCGGCCTCCGAAATGATTCTTCTCGGCGACGGACACAGCAACCTCGGCGGCTGGCCCAACGACGCCTGGTGGATCTGGAAGGACTTGGGTAACGCGAACTCCGCGGGATACAACCGGTTCATCCAAAACGACCCGGGCGCAATGCGGCACGGCGGTAAGTCCAACTACGTCTTCGGCGATGGTCGCGCAAAGCTGCTCGACCCGAAGATGATCCCCTGCGACGAATCAGCCTGCTGGTGGTCTGCACCGCGCAGCCCGCACTGACATGGCGCTAAAAAAGGAGCAAAAAAAACAGCTGACCCTCGCCGGCGTTTTGTTCGGTCTGGCCATCCTGTTTTTCTTCCTGCTTGGCCCCTCTGATCGGGAGGCTCTGCAATACTTTTACGACGAGAGCGAACAGAAACTGTTCACCGCGCCGGCCAACTCCATCCCGCCTATCAAGGGCATCAACGACAACCAGTTCGACGGTGTCCGTGCCATCGTCATCGCGCCCGAGGGCCTGTGCGGCGACAAATCCGCCCGTCGTATCGCCTATCTCGAGAAATGGTCGCCACAGTTCAAGCAGCATTTGGAGGCCGCCGCCCGGGCCAAAGCCAACGGCCAGGCCGTGCCCAACATCGTCGATCGTTCCCAGCGTAAATTGCACCGGTTCGTTCGACGGGAAGACTCCCAACAATGGTATTCCTTAAACACCGATCAAGCCGCAAAAATCATCGCGGTACTCCGAACCAAGGATGCACAAGGGAGATTCCCGACACCCTGCACACCGAACAATTGAAAGTCGTGCGCACCCGCACAACAGTAGGCAATGCTGGCAAAATAAACGGTTTAGCTTATACTTTTCGAGCGCTGGATGTGGCGTATCGCATCACGCTTTTTAACTGATTTGATGGAGAACACTTCCTTCAACTTCCCGACAGACACCCGGGTCGGCCCGGGCGCCATCTCACAACTCAACGTAACATTGCTCGCACTGGGTATCCACCGGCCGCTGGTCGTGACCGATGCCAGGCTGCTGTCGACCGAGGCCTACAAAAAACTCGCGGCCGCCCTGCTCCCCGGCGAGCCGGATCGCGACTGGTTTTTGCACTCCGACGTGCAGCCCAACCCCACCGAGGCCAACACCCGGGGCGCGGCCGAGCTAGCCCTGGCTAAGGGTTGCGACGGTGTCATCGGCCTCGGCGGAGGCAGTGCACTGGACGCCGCCAAGGTCTGCCGCATCCTCATCAAGCAGCCGCAGCTCAAGCTCGCCGTCTACGACTGGGAGGCCGACTGGAGCGGGCTGTTACCGTTCATCGCCGTGCCCACCACCGCCGGTACCGGCAGCGAAGTTGGCCGCAGCGGCGTGGTCACCCCGGACGGCTCCGACAGCAAGGGAATGTACTTTCACCCGGAACTTCTCGCCCGCTGTGTTTTTCTCGACCCGGAACTGACCACCGGACTGCCCGCCGGGTTGACCGCCGCCACCGGACTCGACGCTCTCACCCACTGCATCGAGTCGTTCACGTCGCCGGCGTTTCAGCCGATGTGCGACGGCATTGCACTTGAAGGCATCCGGCTCATCATCCGCGCTCTGCCCACGGCCATTGCCGACGGTGCTGATCTCGATGCGCGCGGCCAAATGCTCGTCGCCGCCGCGATGGGCGGCGTGGCGTTTCAAAAGGATCTCGGCGCAACCCATTCTCTGGCGCATCCGCTTTCCGCCATTTGCGGTGTGCACCACGGCACGGCCAACGCCATCTGTCTGCCGCATGTCATGCGCCACAACACCCGGCAAAAACCGGGAGTCTATCGGCGCATCGGTATCGCCTGCGGGCTCGACGTCGTCTCGTGCAGCGACACCGATGCCGACGAGTTGACCGTCCAGTTCGTCGACGACTTTATCCGGCGCTGCGGCATGCCCACCTCACTCGAGGAAGTCGGCGTGAAGGAGGAGCACATCGAGGCTCTGAGCGATCAGGCGTGGCTGGATCCCTGCCACCAGACCAACCCGGCACCGGTCTCGCGCGAGGATTTGAAGGAACTTTTTCTGAAGGCACTGTGAGCGACTTCCCCACCCAACTTTTGATCAACGGCCAATGGCTCGTCGGCTCCGGGGCCAAGCGCTTGGCCATCGTCAACCCGGCGACCGAAGAGTCGTTCGCCGAGGTCAGCTCCGCCACCGCCGATGAAATTGGCCAGGCGGCCGAGGCGGGTCAGGCGGCGTTCGAGTCCGGCTGGCGCGACATGCCGCCGGGCGAACGCACCCGGTTGCTACGCAACTTGGCCAAGCGCATCCACGCAAACGTCGAGACTCTCGCCCAACTCGAAACCCGTAACGTCGGCAAGCCGATCGGCGATGCCCGATGGGAGGCCGACGCCGGTGCAAAGGTGTTCGACTATTACGCCGGGGCCATTGGCCACCTTTGCGGGCAGACGATCCCCGTGGCGCGCGGCGGCTTTGACTTCACGCTTCGTCAGCCGATGGGTGTCATCGCCGCGATCACGCCGTGGAATTTTCCGTTCCTCATCGCCTGCTGGAAGGTTGCCCCGGCACTGGCCGCCGGCAACTCGGTCGTCCTCAAGCCAGCGTCGCTCACACCTTTGACCGCGCTGATGCTGGGTCAACTGGCGCAGGAAGCCGGCCTGCCGGACGGCGTGCTGCAGGTGTTGCCGGGGAGCGGAGCGGAAGCCGGCAACGCATTGGCCACCCACCCGCTCGTGCGCAAAATCGGCTTCACCGGTTCGACAGAGGTCGGCGCGACCATCATGAAATTGGGTGCGGACGACATCAAGCGGGTGTCGCTCGAGTTGGGCGGTAAGTCGCCGAACATCGTTTTCGCCGATGCCAACTGGGAACGCGCCGCAGCCGAGTCCCCGATGAGCGTCTTTGCCAACACCGGTCAGGACTGCTGCGCCCGCAGCCGCATGTTCATCGAGCAATCCATCTTCGACGGTTTTGTCGATCAATTCGTCGCCGCCACAGAGTCGCTAAAGATCGGCGACCCGACGGACGAAGCCACACAGGTCGGCCCGATGGTCAGCGCGGCGCAGCGCGAGCTTTCCGAGTCGTACATCGCCGGGGCGCGGGACGCAGGACGTGAGATTCGCACCGGCGGCGACCGACCAAGCGGCGGAGGCTTTTACCTGAATCCGGCCGTGGTCACCGGCGTCGAGACTGGGGATCGCGCCTGGAGCGAGGAGATATTCGGGCCGGTCGTCTGCCTGCGCCCGTTCACCGACGAGACTGAGATGCTGCGCGAAGTCAACGACACTAACTTTGGCCTGAGCGGCTCCGTTTGGTCGAACGACCTCAGCCGCGCGCTGCGCGTGGCGCGCCAGGTCGAGAGCGGTGTCATCAGCATCAACAGCCACTCCAGCGT
>DKGH01000081.1:4969-14367 GCA_002453165.1 Verrucomicrobia bacterium UBA6775 | reverse complement strand
GGCATGTCGGCCATCGAGGCCTGTACCGAGGTGAAAAACATCTACGTCGGCGAATAGTCAATGGAGTTTCAAGTTTTCAGTTTCAAGTTTCAAGTTGCCGAAAGCCATCGGAACCGCGAAAGCGTCTTGGAGTGCGGCAGTCCCTGCCGCTTTCGGGCGCGCTCCAAAGCGGTGCGGAGCACCGCACTCCAAGACGCTCCCGAGACTACCTCAAGCTGCTTGGCCAAGCCGGAGGTAGGGACGGCTGTCCCCAGCCGTCCTTGGTCGTTCAGGCGTGCTGGAAAAAGATGCAGCGGACTTCGCGCCTGCACTTGGGTCATGCTCGGCGCACTCGCGCTTGGCCAAGCGGCTTGGGCGGGTGTGACGGCCTACAACGATTTTGGTGCGCCCAGCCTGCGGAACAATTCCATCTCCCGCATCGGCGCGACTTTGGCTGAACTGAAAGCCGGCAACGGCAGCGTCATAAAAACAGGCATCCTGATCAACTTCACCAGCGGTCAGACCAGCGGCATCAATTTGAAATTAACCGTGACCGGCTCGCCGCTTGGCCAAGCGGAGATCGGTGCCGACGCTCCCGCCGAAACTGAGGCCGGTACTGTCTTCGGGGAAAAGGTAAACTGTGAAGGCGGCTCGCCACTCCCCGCGGGCAAGGTGCATTTCATCGACCTGTCCGGCCTCGACCCGGCCAAGCGCTACGAATTGGTATTGTTCGCAAGCGACGCGGCCGGTGGCGAAGCCAAGCCGGTTTCGTTCACGTTGTGGGATGTGTCGTCGTTTGAAAATCGCAGTGCCGTCGCACCGGACAGGGTAACGATTGGCGGCCAGTTTAATCGCACGACAACCATCGAGACCGCAGGGAACGACAACACGGTGCGGGGCGATGTCTGCCGGTTTGCGTCCATCCGATGCGGTGCCGACGGCGACCTCCGCGTGATCCTCCAACCGCCCAACGGCAGCCAGTTGAAAGCCCTCATGCTGCGCGAACAAACACCGCCGGTCCTCGCCGGCAAACCGATGATCGAACTCGGTGAAGACCATGCCGTCATCCGGGCATCGTTGGCCGACATAACCGGCGGCCCGGTTCAACTGCGCTGGCGCGAGATCAATAGCGACACTGCATGGCAGTCGATGACACTCACACCGGATGCAATCGGCACGGTCTCGGCCCGACTCGATTCGCTGGCGGTGTTCGTTGATCACGAGTTCGTTTTCGTGCAGTCGACCCCGCAGGGTGAAGTCACCTCGGAACCGCGGATGATTCGTCCGCAAAAAACCGGGATCATTTACTCAACCGGCTTCGAGCCGACCGAGCCGGTGGCTTTCCTGCCCGGGGCCATCACCACAAAAACGGGGCCGTGGCGTGTGGCCAGAGGCCGGGCCGAGGTGCAGACCAACCGCGTCGCGCACGGCGGCCAGGCGGTGCGCACCGGCGATTCCGTCATCGAGATGACGCTGAAAAACCCGGCGAAAATACTCTGGGCCGATGCCTTCATTCAGGATCCCGGCATCAGCCAGGCGCGCAAAATCCCGGACGGCAAGGCCAGCAGCGTGCTGCTGTTTCACGCCGGCAAACTCCTCGCGCTCGATGGCGACGGCAACGGCAGCGGCAAATTCGTCACGGCCGCCGAACTTCCGGGCGACCGCTTCACGCGGCTGACCATACGCACCGACTACGAGGCCAAGCACTTTGACGTCTGGGTGGACGGCAAACCGGCCCTGGCCAAGCTTGGTTTCAAGAACAACTCGGTCACCCAGTTTCACGGGGCCAAGCGGCTCGCCGGGGCGAACAGTTATCTGGATGACTTCAGCCTGTCGACCTGGGGGCTCGACCGCGACAGCGACAACGACGGCCTGAACGACCTCGACGAAGCCAAGTTTTACGGCTCGTATCCGCTGCTGGCCGACAGCGACCGGGACGGGGCGAGCGACGCTCAAGAGATCGCCGCAGGCACCCACCCGGCCGATCCCGGCTCAATCTTCGCCGTAAAGATCGACTCGACAGCCGGCGGCCAAACCAAGCTGTCGATCCCGACGATCACCGGCCTTGAGTACACGCTGCAACGCCGGGCCGCGCTTGGTCAGGGGCAGTGGCAGACCGTGCCGGGTTTTGAAAACGTGCCGGGCGACGGCAGCGTGCAGTCGTTCCTCGAGACCCCGGACGGGCGCAACTACTTTTACCGCGGCGTCATCGTCAACCGCCTCAACCCCGCGAACCCCTAATGGAGATGAATCGCCCAAACTGCCGGTCTGTCACTTTCATTTTGCGGAAGTCATTTGGCGGTCTTTCACTTTTTGTGGGAACTGACCGCGAACACCGCGACAGCGTTTTGGAGTGCGACAGTCCCTGCCACTTTCGGGCCAGCTCCAAAGCGGTGCGGAGCACCGCACTCCAAGACGCTCCCGCGACTGCCCCAAGCCGCTTGGCCAAGCATTGCCTTCTTTGGGCTTCACTGCTGTTCAGCTTCGTTTCCGTTCACTCGCAGAGTCCGGTGAATGAGTGGGTTCTGTCTCCGGCGAATATCGATGTCACCACGGTGAAGGATCTCGCCGGCGATGAGGACGGCCTATTGCACGGGCGGATGGCGACCATCCAAAAGCCCCCCGCGTTGTACTTCGACGGAACGGACACCTACATCGAGTTGGCCGGCAAGGAGGAGCCCAAGTCGCTGCCGAAAAGCAAGCTCACCGCTGAGGCGTGGGTGGCTGTAAACTCCCCCGCCGAATGGGGCGGCATTGTCGGATGCCTGCAGGACAACGGCAGCTTCGAGAAAGGATGGGTGCTCGGCTACAACAACGATAAATTCAACTTCGCCCTTTCCACCAGTGGCGACCTCACCTACCTGAACGCCTCCGTTCCGTACGAGACCGGCCGGTGGTATCACGTTGTCGGCACCTTCGACGGCTCGCGGATGCGCCTCTACGTCAACGGCGTCGAGCGCGGCAGCAGCAGTCAGCGCCGGGGAACCATCGACTACTCGCCGGCCACGTTCGTCATCGGCAGCTACCTAGACGACAACGAGTTTTTTCCGCTCGAAGGCTTCATCTCCGGGTTGCGAATCTACAATCGTGCTCTCACCGGCCAGCAGGTTCGAAATCGCTACAACAGCACAAAAAGCAGCCACGCCACCCGACCCAAGCCGCCGACCGTGGCCAGCAACCGCGACCTGAGCGCCGGCCCTTATCTAACGTTTACCGCGAGGGATCGGGCGGTGGTACGCTGGGAAACGGCTCAGCCGATGCCCACCCGTCTCGCCTACGGCACCTCGCCCACGCTGGGCAACCGTATCAACTTGGGCAACAAGACTCAAAAACATGAAGCCACAATCGACGGGGTCACGCCCGGTGCCACGTACCACTACTCGATTGGTGTCGAGCGCGAGGGGGCAGTCCAATGGCTCGCGCCGGCGACTGGCGAATCCGATTTCAACTACGCTCGGCGGGACATCAGCACGATCGCGTCGCCGTTCGCCGAGGATGAACGAATGCGCAAAAGCCGCGCCGCCGCCGAGGCGATTCTCGCGGCCACCGGCATCCGCAAGGGCTACGCGATCGACTACGGCTGCGGCGAAGGGCGACTGGCGTTCGCCTTGGCCAAGCGCACCGAATTGACCGTCATCGGCGTGACCGCCGACGCAGCCGAGGCGGCCCGCGCCCGGACGGCGCTGCGGCAGGCCGGCATTTACGGCACACGGGTGACGATCCATCACCGCCCCTTGGCCAAACTCGGGCACACCGACCACCTGTTCAACCTCGCCATGTCGAGCGAACTACTGCACGAGGGCACGCTGCCCGGCGACCGCGCGGAACTGCTACGCGTCCTCCGGCCAAGCGGCGGCGTACTCGCGCTGGGCGGCCTGCCGCAGGGCCGCTTGGCCAAACTCATTGCCGGGTCGCCCCTCGAAGCCACCACCGCTACTGAGCCAAGCGGCGACCTGCTCCTGGCCAGGCGCAAGTCGCTCGATGGCGCGGGTGAATGGACGCATACCTACGGCACCGCCGCGCAGACCTCCAACAGCGGCGACGAGATCGTCAACGGCCGCCGGATGGCCCTGCAGTGGTTCGGCAAACCGGGCGCGCGCGGCATGATCGACCGGCAGGGCCGCAACCCGCCGCCGCTCACCAGCAACGGCTTTCTCTACGTGCAGGGCGACAATCGCATCTGGGGGCAGGACGCCTTCAACGGGACGATCCTTTGGAACTACGAGTTCCCGAGCGAACTGCGCCGAGTCAACACGCCGCGCGACGGAAGCAACATGTGCGCGGACGACTCGTCGCTGTTCGTCGCAATGCGCGATCGCGCCTACCGGTTCGACGGCCGTACCGGCGGACTGCTCCGGAGCTTCCCGGTGATCGCCGAGGACGCGGCCAACTGGGGCTACATCGCCAACGACGGAGACCTGCTTTTTGGCAGCAGCATCAAGCCCGGCTCGGAGTACACCAAGTTCAAGGGCACTCCGTATTGGTACGACTCCACCGGCACACAGGACACGGCCAAGATTTGCAGCGACAACCTGTTCGCCATCGACAAGCGGATCGGCGGAAAAAAATGGGAGTACCGTGGCGGAAAAATTATCAACTCCAGCATCGCCATCGGCGGCGGACGCGTTTACTTCGTCGAATCCAACTCGTCGAAAATCCAGAACGAGCCAACCAGCCGAATCGCCTCCAGCAGCCTTTGGTCGAGCCTGCGCATCGTCGCGCTCAACCAGAAAAACGGGGCCAAAGTATGGAGCAAGTCGATCACGGTCAACAATTCGCTTTACCCTGTCGTGTTTTTCCTCACGCAGGCCGGGGATCGTTTAATCCTCAGCTACACCACCACGAGGTATTACGTGGACGCCTACTCCACCCGTGACGGAAGGAAGGTTTGGTCGAAAAACCACTCGTGGAACCGCGACCATCACGGCGGCCACATGTACCACCCGTTGATCATCGGCGATGCTGTGCTTGTCGAACCGTTCGGCTATCGATTGTCCAATGGCTCCGTCGTCCATCGCGGACTGCCGCAACGCGGCGGATGCAGCACCATGTCCGCCTCGAAAGACACGGTGCACTACATCAACTGGGACTATGACAAGGGCTCAATGTATTTTTGGGACATCGCCACCAACCGGCGGCGGCTGATGGTCGGATCGCGCTCGAGCTGCTGGCTTTCGCTGATTTCCGGCAACGGAATGATCCTCTCGCCCACGGCCAGCTCCGGTTGCCGATGCCGTTATCCCATCCAAACCTCGATCGGGTTCACGAGACGATGACGCTGCGCAAAACAAAACGACTGCTTGGACTGGCGATTGTCATCGCTTGGCCGAGCGCTTGGCCAAGCGCTGCCGACTGGCCGACCTACCGGCACGACAACCAGCGCAGTGCCATCACCGCCGAGACACTCAAGCTGCCGTTGGCCAGGCGCTGGCAGATGATCCCGGCGCAACCACCCTCCCCGGCCTGGGCCAAGCCGGCCAAGTTCGATTTTTACGTCTCGCCGCAGTCGCGCAAGCCGCTCGTGCACCGCCTGGCCTACGACCATGCCTACCATGTCACCGCCGTCGGCGACCGCGTGTTTTACGGCTCATCGGCCGAGCACACGGTGCATTGTCTCGATGCCTACAGCGGAGCGGAGCAGTGGGTGTTTTTCACCGACGGCCCGGTGCGGTTCGCGCCGACGATTGACAACGGCCGCGTCTACGCCGGCTCGGACGACGGCACGGCCTACTGCCTCGACGCCGCCACCGGCAAGCTGATCTGGAGCCACACCGCTGCCAGCGAGAAAAACGTCCTCGTCCCGAACGACGGCCGGCTGGTTTCGCCGTGGAGCGTGCGCAGCTCGGTCGCCGTGGACGGCGGCACGGCCTTTTTCACCGCCGGTTTTTTCCCGCACGAGGGCGTCTACATGAGCGCCGTCGATGCCGTCACCGGCAGGGCAACCGGGAGGCATCACTGGAAACAGCACCATCTCAACAAGGGCTCATTCCAGGGCTACATGCTCCTGTCGGACTCGCGAATCTACATGCCGGGCGGACGCAGCACGCCGTTTTATTTTGATCGACGCACCGGCAAACGGCTCGGGCAGTTTGCCAAGGGCAACGGCATGGGGTCGTTTGCGCTGCTGGCGGACAACCGTATTTTTCACGGCCCGGCGGACCGGAGCGGTGGCGTGCTCACGGAGGCAGGCCTGACCGGTGACAAGGCGGCCTCGCACACCGATGCGCTCGACATGATCGTCGATGCACAAGCGATGTATCTGCTCACCCCGGGCAAGGTCACCGCGATGACCCGCAGCAACCGGCGCGCGCGCTGGAGCGAGCTGGTCGAGGCCGGCAACTCACTCGCGCTCGCCGGAGACACGCTGTTTGTCGGCAGTGCCGGGAGGGTCAGGGCCTTCAATGCGCACAGCGGACGCAAGCTCTGGAGCGAAGCCGTGCCGGGCCGCGCGCTGGGGCTGGCCGTGGCCAACGGCGCCCTGCTGGTCAGCACCGACACCGGCGCCATCATCAGCTTCGGACAGGCCGACGACCAACCAAGCGCCTGGATTTTATTCTAAATGGGAAACTTAAAAGCGATCACGTTTGACCTCTGGGACACGCTCGTCATTGACGACTCCGATGAAGCCAAGCGGAAGGAACGCGGTCTGCGTTCAAAATTCGACGAACGGCGGCATCTGCTTTGGGAGGCGCTAAACAACGCGGACCCCATCGACCCGGAGACAGTCCGGCTCGCCTACAACGTTGGCGATGCTGCGTTCAACAAGGTCTGGAAGGAACACCACATCACTTGGTCCATCGCCGAGCGGCTTCGCGTCATCCTAAAGGGACTGGGCCGCGAGTTGCCGACTGACTCATTCGACGCCGTCGTCCGCGCGCACGAGGAGATGGAGGTCAACATTCCGCCGGATGCCATGCCCGGTGCCGCGCCGGTACTCGAGAGCTTGGCCAAGCGTTACAAACTTTGCATCGTGTCGGATGCCATCGTGTCGCCCGGAACCTGCCTCCGGCACGTGCTGGAAAACCACGGACTAGCCGCACCGTTCAATGGGTTTGCCTTTTCGGACGAGGTCGGCCATAGCAAGCCGCATCGCTCGATGTTCGACTCGGCGGCGCAGCAGCTTGGAGTCGAGATTGGCGAGATGCTGCACGTCGGCGACCGCGACCACAACGACGTCAAGGGGCCGCAGCAACTTGGCATGAAGGCGATCCTGTTCACTGCCTCACGCGATGTGGACAAAGGGACAACCACGGCGGATGCCATCTGTGAGTCGTTCGACGAACTGGAAGCCGCGATTGAACGGCTGGACGCTAGCGGCGCATGTTCGGCAGGACGAGGTGATTGATCCAGTTGCGCGCCTCGACCGTGCGCAACGACTCGTCGATGACGGTCGGCTTGAGATCCAGCGCCGCGATGATGTCCTCCCGCGAAGGGTCGGCGTGCAGCGCCTCCAGTTGATCAATGTGAGCCAGGGCTTCGGCTTCATCCGCGAAAAATCCAAGCCGAATGAGTTTCTTCATCCGGCAAAACATCAGCCGGGCCATCTCGTGCAGGTCGTACTCAGGGTGATATTGCAGCCCCCAAAAATCGGCGCCCTCATGCTTCACGACCACCGACTGCACCCGGGTGAAGTCATTGCCGGAAAGCAAAGTTGAACCGGTCGGCAACACCGTCACCTCGTCGTCGTGACTGGTGAAGGCATCGAACACATCGGGTTTCCCCTCGTACAACGGATGCGCCCGGCCCTCCTCCGTGAGCGTGATCTCCCGGGCGATCCCCATCTCGCGGCCGTTCGGGTTCAGTGCCACCTCACCGCCGGCCGCCACAACGGCAATCTGCGCCGCCCAACAACTGCCAAACCCCGGCACGCCCTGCCGAAAACATTCCCGGGCGAACTCAATCTGCGCCTCCACATCCGGTTCACCGGAGAACACGCAGGAACTGCATCCCGTCCATGCAACACCATCGTACTCGCGAATGGCCTCGCCCACCGGAAGGGCGACGCCCGGGTCCGCGGGAAAAATTACGTCGCACACGGTTCCCTCCGGCGCGTTTTTGCCGAGCAAACTCACGTAAAGATCCGCCGCCACGCTCGCGCCGCCTGCCTGCAATTCCTCACGGGCCGCCTGCGTGTAGCCGTCGATGATCAGAAATTTTGTGGCGGATGAGTTGGTCATGAATTCACCTGAGAAAATAATACAAGTCAATGAAGCTTGGCCAAGCGGGGAGCGCACCCGGCTCGCGTGCGGTTTTTGACGTGGAGCCACACGCCAACGGCGTGTGCTCGCCTTCTCCATGCGAGAAAGGAACGACACGAAACCATATCACGGATGAAATGCATGCCGTTAAACCGCCGGTTGGGTGACTCCGATTTCCTCCAGCACTTCGCCCACCTTGGCCACGAGCTGGGTCATGTCCTCGGGGTGGACGTCGCCGATGCTGCCAATGCGGAAGCATTGCGCGTTGGACACTTTGCCGGGGTAGATGACAAATCGACGCGCCTTGAGTGCATCGTAAAATTTCTGGAATTCAAACCCGTCGGCTTCCGGGTAGTGGAACGACGTGATGATGGGCGACTGGATTTCGTCGCCAATGAGCGTGCGAAAACCAAGCGCGCGCATTCCCTCCACCATCGTTTTTTGGTTGGCGACATAGCGTGCGTGGCGCGCCTTCACCCCGCCCTCGGACTCGAGTTCGTCCAGCGCGCGTGCAAACGCGTTCACAACGTGCGTCGGTGAGGTGAACCGCCACTTGCCGCCCTTGGTCTCCATCTCGTGCCATTGGTCGTGAAGGTCGAGACTGTGCGACCGGGCTCGTCCCATGGACGACTCAAGCGCGGCACGATCCGCCACCACGAATCCAAACCCCGGCACGCCCTGAATACATTTGTTCGCGGAGGAAATGAGATAATGTGCGCCGGTCGATTCCATGCTCATCGGGATGCCGCCGAACGAAGACATCGCGTCGAGGATGAACTCCCGGCCATGCCGTCGAACCATCGCGCCGACTCCCTCCGCCGGGTTGAGCATGCCGGTTGTCGTTTCACAGTGTACCATTGCGACATGCGTGATCGCAGGATCACCGGCCAAGATCTTTTCCGCCTGGCCAAGGTCGGTCGATTCGGTCTCCGCCTGGCCAAGCTCGACGGTTTCGATGCCAAGCATACGTGCGATGGTCGTGATGCGGGCCCCGTAGGCGCCGTTGTTGAGCACGAGCAGCTTGCCGGCGGCGGGGACCACCGAACCGATCACCGACTCGACCGAGAATGTCCCGCTGCCCGGCATGAGCACCGAGGTGTGGGCGCCCAGATTGACATCATCACGGACCGCCAACCGCACCAACCGCACGCGGATAAATTCGACGATGCTGTTGTAGTCGACGTCCCACGTGGAGTACTCCTGCATCATGGCGCTGCGAAC
>DKGH01000081.1:0-4579 GCA_002453165.1 Verrucomicrobia bacterium UBA6775 | reverse complement strand
CGCTCGTTCACCATGGCAGGGAAAATGTCTTGGTCGTGGTCATGAACTTCATCGCCTCGATGACGCCCTCCTTGATGCCGAGCCCGGAGTCCTTCACGCCGCCGAACGGCGAGCATTCCATCCGAAAACCCGGCACCTGATTGACGTTGACCGCGCCGGTCTTCAACTCCTTGACCACGCGAATGGCGGCCGCCATGTCGTTGGTCACCACACCGGAGGACAGGCCAAAATCGGAGGAATTGGCCAACGCAATGGCGTCGTCGAGATCGCGCACCGGCATGATCGGCGCGAGCGGCCCGAACGATTCCTCGCAGACCATCTCGGCATCGCGCGGCACGTTGGCGATGATGGTCGGCTCGAGCTGAGCGCCGTTGCGATTGCCGCCGAGCAGCACTTCCGCCCCGGCGGCGACCGCCTTGTTCACCCGATCCTCCAGCTCGATCGCGGCCGGCTCGTCGATGACGGTGCCGATGCGGGTCGACTCGTCGGCGGGATCCCCCACAGTAAACTCCCCGGCCTTTGCCACGAACCTGGCCGTGAACTCATCAAGCACCGCCTCCTCGACGAGGAGGCGCTTAACAGCGGTGCAGCGCTGGCCGGAATTGCGGAAAGATCCCTCGGTCGCCAGCGTGGTGGCGAGGTCGAGGTCGGCGTCACGCAGTACGATTAGCGGGGCGTTGCCTCCCAACTCGAGGCAAAGTTTCTTGTAGCCGGCGATGGTGGTGAGATGTTTGCCAGGGCCGGTGCCGCCGGTAAAGGTAACCAAATCCACCCGCGGATCGCGCACCAGTGCCTCGGTGATCGTTTTGCGATCACCGACGAATGTGCTGAGCATCGCCGGCGGCAGGCCAGCCTCGTACAACAGCTCAGTGAGGCGGATGGCTGTCAAAGGGGTCTTGCTGGACGGCTTGAGTAGCACCGGTACACCGGCAGCGACTGCCGGAGCCAGCTTGTGCGCCACCTGATTGAGCGGATGATTGAACGGCGTGATTGCGGCGACCAAGCTAAGCGGCTCGCGCAGCGTGAAAATCTTTCGCGCCGGCCCGTTCTTCGCGGCGTCGCAGGAGAAGATGCTCTCGTCGTCGCGCAACGCCTCGGCGGCGGCAAACTTGAACACCTCCTGCGCCCGGCCTACTTCGTAGCGGGTCTCGCGCATACACAGGCCGGCCTCGAGTCGGATCAGGTTTGCAAACTCGTCCGTGCGCTTGGCCAACAGTTCGCGGGCACGCATGAGGATTTCGTAGCGCTCGTTTTTGGTCGGAGGCTGCGCTTGACCAAGCGCGGCGGCAATCGCCTGCTCGAGCTGCTCCGGGTTAATCTTCGGTAGCGTACCGGTCAGCGAACCGTCCCACGGGTAACGCACCTCGAGTGTGTCATCACTTTGCACCTGTTCGCCGGCGATGTAGCTTGGCCAAGCGAGAGGCAGTTGATCGGTGATGTTTGTCGCTTGGCTCATGATTGGATTCCGTTGCAGACGAAATCGAAAATGTCGAAATTCCGGGGATCGCCCTTGGCCAATGCGGCGTACCCGGCGTTGAGCGGCTCCGAGATGAGAAACGGCACCATCTCCTCGTAACGTCCGCCATGCGAACGAAGTGTGTCCTCCAGCTTGCCGAGGTCGTGGTGTTCCGGCGTGCGGCCGATCACCCAGTCGCGGGCGGACAGGACGAACAGGTCGCCGATCCGGTCGCCCGGCAGCTCGAGCTTGGCCATGGCCGACTCGCGCGTATGCACCTCGGTGACGCCGTGCAGCGCGGCGATCCAATCCGCCACGGCCCGTTCGTCCACGCCGTCCGGCAGGTAAACTGTCACCGCCGAGCCAAGCGCACCGTGGTGCACGACGTACGGGTCGGTGATTGGGCAGATGACACGGCAGCCTTCGCCGAACTCGCGGGCCAGCTCGGTCTCGAGAAAAATGACATTGGGCTCGCCGGCGGCGTTGCACTTGGCGTTCATGCCGTGGTCGGCGGTGATGCCCACGACCGAACCAAGATCGAGCAATCGGCCCACCTCGGTGTCGATACCGCGGTAAAACTCGCGCGACTCGGGCGCCTCCGGCGCGTACTTGTGCTGCATGTAGTCGGTGAGCGACAGGTAAAGAAAATCGGCCCTGCCGGCGGCGAGCAACTCCACCCCGACACGCAGGGCGTACAGGCTGGCCTCGCCGGAGTAGATCGATGGCTTTGGGCCGGCAAGCGACTCGATGTCGGCTATGCCGTTTACCTCAAGGCTGACCTCGTCTGCTTTTTCAGCGGAAACAGCAACCCCTTTCATTCCCTTGGAGAGGAGTTCGCGCAGCTTATCCTTGGCAGTGACCATGGCGACCTTGCGGCCGGCGGCCGAGGCGGCGGCGAGGATGGTGTCGTTGCGCAGGAAGCGGGAGGAATTAGTCATCACCTCCTCGCCGGTTTCCGGGTCGATGATGTAGTTGCCACCGATGCCGGTCTGCGACGGCGGCGTACCGGTGACCATGGCGCAGTTGTTTACATTAGTGAATGACGGCAGCGCACCACGCGCCTGGCCGCAGTAGCCGTCCGCCGCCAGCTTAGCCAAGCGGGGCAGTTCCCCGTGGGCAAAGCCAAGCGCCAAATATTCCCCGGCACACCCATCCGCACAGATGACCACCACCGGGCGATCAGGCAGACAGTAGTCGCGTTTATTGACTGAAATTTTCTCCAAAATTGTTCCTTCTCCTTCGTCCGTTTTAAAACGGCGCGGAGTTAGTACGCTTGGCCAAGCAGGTTATCAAGGCTCAACTCGGACGCCCAATTCGGCGGTCCGAACGTATCATTCTCTTTTTACCTCCTCAGAGGCAGACCAGTGTACCAGTGAATGTTGCTCATGAAATCGCGGCCGCCTCCCTGCGCCTTGCTTTTACCGCAATCGTTCGTAAACCCGATGGCGCTAACATGACCATCCGCCCAAAGCGTTTCGCAAAAGGCACCATACGGTTTATTTGCCCCGTGCCGGAACCACTCAGCCCGCCAATCGATCTTGGGATATAATGACGCCAGACTGTACTTCCATTGTTTCAGGTTCTCGGAATCTCCGTTGGCCGCTAATGTGTCACTTGGACCGCCGTCCATCTTTTGTTCACCGGCATCCTGGACGAGAATGGTTTGATTTGGATCCAATAGTGCATTGCGTTTGCGGGGATGAAACCCTGCAGAACTCCTTTTTTTCTGCACCTTAAAAAAAGGACCGTTGA
Organism: Verrucomicrobia bacterium UBA6775; assembly: GCA_002453165.1. Classification (GTDB taxonomy): domain Bacteria; phylum Verrucomicrobiota; class Verrucomicrobiia; order Limisphaerales; family UBA1096; genus UBA1096. Next base: position 1,371 of record DKGH01000081.1, on the reverse strand, counting down.
TTCCGTAGCTGGCATCGAGCCAAAACTCAGCACCCCATTTGATGCCAGTCTCGCGCCACTCATCCGAAGTTTTGGCGGCAGGACAACGCCACAGTTTGGTGTTTCCTCCCGCGTAATTATAGTAAGCCAACCCCCAGTAGGCTTCACCGGAATTCGGATCGGAGAGCAGTTTACGAGCCGCTTTCATGCGGGGATCCCTGTACCACTTGCCATGATTGGGGGGCTCGCCATCCGGGGTATGATGCAAAAAGCCGTCGTTCTCGTCCTCATACAAGGTCATGGCCAGATTGATTTGTTTCAGGCTGTTAATGCAGTAGGCCTGCTTACCCTTTTCCTTGGCCGAAGCCAGGGCCGGTAAAAGCAGCGATGCCAGTATGGCAATGATGGCAATGACCACCAACAACTCAATCAACGTGAAGCCAACAGTTTTTTTTCTATTATTAATTTTCATACTGTGTCTTTTCCTTTGTTAAAATTTTGACAATTTCGAGAACCTTGTCTCCAGATATCGGCCGCCCAAACGAATCTAATTGCCCCCCTGCGTCGGCCATCTTTTTTGCAATGGTTAAAGGGGTTTCATCGTTGGCATCCGGTAATTCCGCATCACAACCAGCTTCCATCAACCGCTTCACAGTCTCCGGATCAACCGACTTTACGGCGTAGTGCAACGGGGTCGTCCCCACCTTGTTGGTGGCGTTGATTGCAGAGCCTGCAGTGATCAGCCGACTCAAAAATTCAGCTCGCCCAAAGGACGCCGCCTTGTGTAGTGGTGTGTTGCCCTGACTATCCTGCACCTTTACGTCAGCTCCGTTGCCCATAAGCAATTCAAAGGACCTGGATTTACCCGCCCCGATGGCGTGGAATAGTGCGGTTTCCCCCGCAGGGTCGGCGTGGTTTACGTCCATGCCGGACTGGATGCACGCCTCAAGCTGTTCGACATCCCCAAACCGCGCCGCGGTCAGGATGTCATCCGGCTTGCCGCACGCAACAAGCAACGTGAGCGCGACCGCTCCGAGCGCCGGACACCATACCGGTGTTGTGGGGTTACTTGACAATTGTCTGCCTTTGCAAATGTTGCTGGGCTTGGACATTCCCGCTCTGGGCGGCCTTTTGCAGATTTTCGGCAACAGTGATAACACTTCCCGAAATCAGATCACGCTGTTCCTGTGTCAGGTTTGGAAGGGAAATGAGCTGCTGCAACAGCCCATGCGCCACGGTGTACTGCCGGGATTTCAACGCCTGGGTTGCCTGCTGGGCCATTTGCTTGATCTGCGGATTTTTTTCATCGCGAAACGCCTCCGCGATGGTGTTCGGCATCTCCTCGAGAGTTACCTCGGTCGGGTAGGTGTCGCCCGAGCATCCCGCCAGCAG
>DKGH01000113.1:12865-13119 GCA_002453165.1 Verrucomicrobia bacterium UBA6775 | reverse complement strand
GCCAAGCGCTGCGTGACAAATCGTGCCCCTGCGCCTACTGTCCCCGCCGTGGAAAAAACGAAACTCACACTGGGCCACTCGCCCGACCCGGACGATGCGTTCATGTTTTACGGCCTGGCCAAGGGATTGGTCGATGACGGCGGCTACGATTTTGAGCACATCCTGCAGGACATCCAGACGCTGAACGAGCGGGCCAGCCGCGGCGAGCTGGACATCTCGGCGATCAGCATCCACGCCTACGCGCATGTGTGCGA
>DKGH01000113.1:12178-12460 GCA_002453165.1 Verrucomicrobia bacterium UBA6775 | reverse complement strand
CGAGGCGTTCTCAAGGGAGGCGATCGCCTCGCTGCGGATCGCCGTGCCGGGCACGATGACGAGCGCGTTCCTCGCGCTGCAACTTTGGCTCGGCAAAAAAGGCGAGCAACTCAACTACACCGTCGTGCCGTTCGACGAGATTTTCAAAACCGTGAACGAAGGCCGTGCCGACGTGGGGTTAATCATCCACGAGGGGCAGTTGACCTTCGAGAATGAGGGGCTCGTCTGCTGCGAAGACCTCGGCGTGTGGTGGGGCCGCGAGAACGACGGGCTGCCGCTGCC
>DKGH01000113.1:0-11776 GCA_002453165.1 Verrucomicrobia bacterium UBA6775 | reverse complement strand
CTCGAGCGGAGCATCCGTTTCAGCCTCGACAACCGGGCCGAGGCGGTGGAGCACTCGCTGCAATACGCGCGCGACATGGGCATCGACCTCGCGGATAAATTCGTGGGCATGTACGTGAACGACTGGACGCTCGACTACGGCGACGCCGGCCGCGAGTCGATCCGGCGATTCCTCCGGCGCGGCCACGAGATGGGCGTCGTGCCGTCACTCCCCGATCTGGAGTTCGTGGAATAGTTTTCATTACTTAAACGCAGAGAACGCCGAGCCGCGGAGAATCCTGAAGGATTTTCATGTTGCAGCCCAAGGTTGCACACGATGGGGGCTACCTTGGGCTTTTCGTCGGATTATTATCACCCCCTGCAGGGTTGGTTGTATTGATGTGTTAACCCAAGGTAGAAACTGTTGGTTTCAACCTTGGGCTGTAATGTTGAACCCCGTTGGGGTTCTTCTCTCCGATACTCTGCGGCCCTCCGCGCCTCAGCGACCTCTGCGTTTAATTGAAATCCCCGCCGGCTTGGTGGCCGGTTTTCTTTGGCGGCTTGGCCGGGGTTTGGTAACGTTTCTCTCAGCAGCCATGAAGTCCATCACCTTGGGAGAATCCGGATTGGAGTGCAGCCGCTTGGCATACGGTTGCTGGAGAGTGACGGGGGTGATCCACCATCCCCCGATTGACGAAGAGCACGAGAAAAAAAGCCACGAGTCGATCAAGGCCGCGTTCGATGCCGGCTACACGCTGTTCGACCTGTCAGACGTGGACAGCGACGGGCTGGTCGAGGAGGTGTTCGGCCGGACGCTCAAGGAAGTCTCCGGGATGCGCGACCGGATCGTGATCGCCACCAAGTGCGGCGTCCGCGAAAGGGGCGACCCGGACAAGGACGCCCCCCACCGGTACGATCTTTCCAAGGAATACATCACCCGCTCCTGCGACGCGTCGCTCAAGCGGATGGGTGTGGACTGCATCGACCTCTACCAGTTGCACCGGCCGGATTACCTGATGGAACAGGACGAGATCGCGGCGGCATTTGAGTCGCTCAGGCAGGCCGGCAAGGTGCGCGAGTTTGGGGTGAGCAATTTCAGCGTGGATCAACTCGACCACCTCCAGGCGGCCTGCCCTATGAAGCTGCACTGCAACCAGGTCGAAATCAGCCTGATTCACTACGACGCACTCGAGGACGGCTCGCTCGACTACTATCAACGGCACAACATCACACCGCTGGCGTGGAGCCCGCTCGCGCAGGGCAAGCTCGGCAGCGAGTACCCGGTGTCCCTCCGCAACCCGAACCATACGCAGGAGCAGACGATCCGCGACGCACTGCACCTCGTGGCCAAGGAGGAGAAATGCAGCCGGACTGTTGTGGCGCTGGCGTGGCTGTTACGTCACCCGGCCGGCATTGTGCCGATCATCGGCAGCACCAACCCGGAGCACATCCGCGATGCCGCCAGGGCGGTCGACCTCGATTTGTCCCGCGAAGAATGGTATCGACTGATGACGGCGGCTGTTGGACAACCGCTGCCCTGACTTGGGCACCAACTCACTCCATCCCGATTCCGCCACACCGGCCGAGCTTGGCTACCGGATGCCGGCCGAGTGGGAACCGCACGCCGCCACCTGGCTCACTTGGCCAAGGCCGGATGGCATCAGTTTTCCCGGGCGCTACGAGGTCGTGCCGCCGGTGCTGGCCAAGCTCGTGCGACTGATTGCCGAGGGCGAGGCCGTGCACATCAACATTTGGGACGCCGAACTGGAGCGCTTGGCCAAGCGCGCGCTCGAGGCCGAGGGAGTGCCGATGGCGGGCGTGGAGTTTCATCCCTTCCGGGCGTACGAACCGTGGTGTCGCGATCACGGGCCGCTGTTCGTCACCCGCCCCGGGGGCGACCGCGCCATCGTCAACTGGGGCTACAACGCGTGGGGCGGCAAGTACCCGCCGTTCGACCTCGACGACGCGATCCCGGCGCAGGTGGCGGACGCGCTTGACCTGCCGTTGTTTGAGCCGGGGATGATCCTCGAGGGCGGCAGCGTTGACGTAAACGGTGCGGGTGAACTGCTCACGACCGAGTCATGCCTGCTGCAACCCAATCGCAACCCGCGCTTGGCCAGGCGCGACATCGAGACGCAGCTGCGCGGGTTTTTGGGGGCCGAGAAAATCACATGGCTGTGCGACGGCATCGAGGGCGACGATACCGACGGGCACATCGATGACATCTCGCGATTCGTCTCCACCGACACGGTCGTCACTGCCGTCGAACCGGACGCGGCCGACCGGAACCACGCACCGCTGCAGGCCAACCGCGAGCGGCTTGGCCAGGCGTTCGACGTGATTGAACTGCCGATGCCCCGGCGCATCGAGCAGGACGGCCAACGGCTCCCGGCCAGCTACGCAAACTTCTACATTTGCAACGCCCACGTCATCGTGCCGACCTATCGCGATGCGAACGACGACCGGGCGCTTGGCCTGCTGCGCGAGGCGTTCCCAGGGCGTACCGTCACGGGGCTGGACTCGATCGACCTGATCTGGGGGCTTGGCTCGTTTCACTGTCTGACACAGCAGGAACCGGCCGCAAAATAGCTCGACTATCCCCCCCGTAGAAAACAACCTCCGGCGGCGAGGCGTGGAGCGCTTCGCACCCCATTGTGAAAGAAGAGTCCTCCGACAGTTCACCGCCTGTGTCCAACAACGGGCGGTTCACAGGAAAGAAAACACCCCCACGCGGCTACGACGCCGAGGCCATGCAACGGCGAGTCGACTGGCTCGCCGGACAGACCGGACACCAACTCGACAAATTCGCGCTCGAGGATCCCGCCAGCTACAAGGGCCTTGTCGAAAACCAGATCGGGTACATCGGGTTGCCGCTCTCGATCGCCGGGCCGCTACAAATCGACGGCACCTACGCGAAGGGGGATTTTCATGTGCCGCTCTGCACGCTGGAGGGCACGCTCTCGCTTTCGATGACGCGCGGGTTATACCTAACCTACCAGGCCGGCGGCATCACCAGTCGGCACATCAAGCAGGAGCTTTCCCGCAGCCCGGTTTTTGTTTTCGAGACGCTCTCCGAGGCGTACGACTTTCTCCCGTGGCTGGAGGCGCACACGGATGAAATCCGCGCCGCCGCGGAGAGCACCACCCAGCACGGCAAACTATTGAGCATCGAGAAACACCCGATCCACAACCGGGTGATCATGGAATTCAAGTACAACACCGCCGAAGCCGCCGGCCAAAACATGGTGACCATGGCCACCGACACCGCCTGCCGCTGGATCAGGGAAAATTACAAGTCCAGAAACCCTTTCCGCCACCTCGTGGAAAGCAACTTTTGCTGCGACAAAAACCCGGCGCAAAAAACCATCCTGCACGGGCGCGGCCATCACGTAATCAGCAGCTGCACCGTCCCCAACGCCCTGCTGAAAAAACTGCTGCGCGTCGATGTGAACGACATCGTGCAGTGCATCAACGACCTGCACCTCGGCTCCCAGTTAGCCGGTGTGGTCGGGCTGAACCTGCACACCTCCAACGCACTCGCCGCGCTTTACCTCGCGCTCGGGCAGGACGTCGCCTGCGTGGCTGAAAACTGCGTCGGTATCGGCACGTACGAGAAGATCGGTGGTGACCTGTTCGTTACCCTGAGCATGCCCTCGATCACCGTCGGCACGGTCGGCGGGGCCACCCGGCTGACACAACAACACCGCAACCTCGAACTGCTCGGCTGCACCGGGGAAAACGGTTCCCGCAAACTCGCGGAAATCATCTGCGCTTCGGCGCTCGCACTGGAAATCTCACTGGCCGGCGCCATCGTCAGCAACGAGTTCGCGCGTGCACATGCCCAGTTCGGAAGGTAATCGCACCTCAGCTTTTCAGGAGCTGTTGAAGGACGCGGCGCTCCAGGAGGAGTTCGCGTTCCTGCGCGAGCCGCCCCGGGGCAAGGCCTGGCTGGGCCACCTCGGTTTCCGGATCTTCGGCACGCTGCTGTTCAACTTCTGGTGCCCGCTGCGGACGCACGGGCGCGACAAGCTGCCGGAGCCACCGTTCATCCTCTGCAGCAACCACAGCAGCCACATGGACAGCGCGGCGCTGATGTATGCCGGTGGGCTTGGCTTCAACCAGTTCGGCATGGTCGCTGCGCAGGACTATTTTTTCGAAAACAAGAAACGCAAAAATTCGCTGCCGCTCCTGATGAACCTCATCCCGGCCGACCGCAAGTCCAACCGCCAAAGCATCGCGCGGCTGATGGTCGCCTGCCGCGAATTTCTTCAGCCGGGCAACCGGGCGATCATCATCTACCCGGAAGGCACCCGGTCGCTGGACGGCGAGATCAGGGAGTTTAAAAAAGGCCCGGCGATGATTGCCACCGAGTTGAACATCCCGATCGTGCCGGCCTACGTCCATGGCACGCACGACTCGCTGCCCAAGTCGGGGAGTTTCCCCAAGGCCAGGCGCGTCACGGTGCGCTTTGGCGAGGCGGTCGATCCGGAGCGCTTGGCCAAGCGTGACTCGGCCAAGCGGCTGATCTACACCGAGGTCACCAACGAATTGGCCAAGCGCATCCACGCACTACACGACGAACACCATGGAAGCTGACATCCGACACATGAAATGGTGGGGCTGGGGCCACGAGGACGTCACGTTCGACGACTCAACTAAGCCGGAGCTGTGGCCGTACCTCAAGCGCGAGCTGGGTGTCGACGAAATCCGCTGGGAAAAGCCGGTGGCCTTCGAGGACGTCACCCTGCCGGAGCAGAAAAACAACGAGGCATTCCTCGCCGCCATCCGGGCCGGGCTCGGCGACGGCCAGATCGTTGACGACAAAAAGTCGCGCCTGGTTCATGCTGCCGGCAAAAGTTTTCGCGACCTCTGGCTGATGCGCCACGGTCAGGTTCAATTTGCGCCGGACTGCGTGGTGTACCCGGACACCGAGGAGGATGTCGCGCTCGTGGTTCGCGCCGCGCACGAACACGGCGTGGTGCTCGTGCCGTTCGGCGGCGGCTCTAACATCGCCGGTTGTCTTGTGCCAAGCGATCGCGGTGGCCGCATGGTTGTCAGCCTCGACATGTGCCGGATGCATCGCGTACTCGAAGTCGACCGTTACTCGCTCACGGGGCGCATCCAGCCCGGTGTGTACGGCCAGCACCTCGAGGATCAACTGGCGGAACACGGCGTGACGCTGGGGCATTTTCCCGATTCATTTTTGCACAGCACCCTCGGCGGCTGGGTGGCCACCCGCTCGGCCGGGATGCAGAGCGACATTTACGGCAAGATCGAGGACATGGTGATCAGCCTGCGCATGATCACGCCCAGCGGCACGATCATCACCCGCACCGTGCCCAAGAGCAGCAACGGCATCGACATCAAGCACCTGTGCATTGGCAGCGAGGGCATCCTCGGCGTGATCACCGAAGTCGTCGTGCAGGTGCATCATAAGCCGGAAAAGGAGGACTGGTACGGCTGGTTGTTCCCGGATTTCAAGAGCGGCCTCGACGCCATCCACGAATGTCACCGGGGCGACTGCATGCCCACCGTCACCCGCCTGAATGACCCGAAGAAAACCGCGCTGTCGTTCGCATTCAAGCACCCCAAGACCGGCATCAAGGACAAGATCGCCAAGGCGTTCAAGTGGTACATCGGTAACGTCAAGAAAATCGACTTCGACCAGTGCTGCCTGATGGTGGTGAAATACGAGGGCACACCGAAGGCGTTTAACCGCATCAAAAATCAGGTCACGGCGATCTACAAAAAACATCGCGGCGTCTGCCTAGGCGCGGAGCCGGGCCGCTCATTTGCCAAGGTCAAATTTGATTTCCCGCACCTGCGCGACTACGTGATGGACCGCAGCATCATGGCCGATGTCAGCGAGACCGCCACCACGTGGGACAACCTGCGCACGCTCCACGAGAGTGGCCTTGCCGATGTCGAGCAGGCGATCAAGGACACCGGCGTGGACGCGTGGGTCGGCTGCCACCTCAGCCACAGCTATCGCACTGGCGCGAGCCTCTACTTCACCTTCGGCTGCCTGCAACGTGAGGGCCGCGAGATCGAGCAGTATCTTTACGTCAAGAAAGCCGCCGAGGATGCCTTCATGAAAAACGGCGGCACCCTCTCCCACCACCACGCCGTTGGCACCGAGCATCTGCCCTGGGTAGAGGAGGACCTCTCACCCACCGGGCTCAAGGCGGTGAAGGCGCTCAAGGCCGGGCTCGATCCCAACGACATCATGAACCCCGGCAAAATCATCCCGTCCGAAAAACCGCTCGACGACTGGGGACTAAGCGCGGAGGCGATCGGCGAGTTTCAATCCCGCTCATGAGCCTCTCCGGCCAGACTGTTGCCATCACCGGGGCATCCGGCGGACTCGGCCGTGAGCTGGCTCAACAGGCCGCCCAACGCGGCGCACGCCTCGCGCTCATGGCCCGCAACGAAAACAAGCTGAGCGAACTGGCCAACGAACTGGGCGATGATGTGCTGGTGTTCACCGGCGATGTCACCTCGGCGGAGGATGCGAAAAAATTCATCGAGGCGACCGTCGAGAAATTCGGCGCGCTCGACCAACTCATTGCCAACGCCGGCCAAAGCATGTGGGCCGACTTTGACCAGATAGAGGACACCGACCTGTTCCGGCAGCTGATGGAAGTCAACTTCATGGGCGTGGTCAACTGCATCCACCCAGCCATCGATGCGTTGAAAAAAAGCGGTGGCCAGGTGGTCATCGTCTCCTCCATCCAGTCCAAGTTTGGTGTCCCAGCGCACTCCGCCTACGGCGCGAGCAAACACGCCATCGAGGGGCTGGTCGATTCGCTGCGCTTCGAGCTGGCAGACAGCGGTATCAATTTCATGGTCGTGTACCCGCACTGGATTCGCGGCACCGGCATGCGCGAAAACGCGCTTGGCCCGGATGGCGAGGCGGTCGGCGACCGCAAACGCGGCCACAGCAACTCCAGCATCCCGGCCGACGTGTGCGCCCGCAAAATCCTCGACGCCCTGCCCCGCCGCCGCGAGTCACTCTTCATCCCAGAAAAACTCAAGTACCTTCCCGCGCTTAAGCTGCTGCTCCCACCGTTTTTCCGCTGGCTCATCCGCAGCAAAATCAAAAGCCAAAAGTAAAATATGATGTTTGACTCGCATTAAAGAAGTGCGACCATTATAAGTTGGTCTTTTCTTTCAGCTAACGTGCATATTAGGATTTCGAACAACTTTCCAAACTTTAAACTAAGCCTGATGGCTTTATTTTTTATTTTTTGTTCGTCATATATTAAAGCTGAACTCATCCGCAAGCCCAACACCACGTTTCGCTACCCCAAAAATCCGCAACTATTCGAATACCATTCCGTCAATCTGCTTCCGGGCATCACCTTCTCCAAGCCGATCTGCATCCGGGCCACTAAGGCCAATGGCGGCGAGTTGTTTGTCGCAGAGCAGACCGGGCGCGTCTGGCGTGTGACCCACCTTTCCACCAAGCCGAAAAAGACCCTCTTCCTCGACCTCTCAAAGCGCGTGCACAGCGTGCAGGAAAGCGGCTTTATCGGTTTCGAGTTACATCCTCAGTTTAAAGAGAACGGCTACGTTTACGCGTTTTACACCTATCTCACATCGATCGGCGGCAATGACGGATTGCACGACCGATTGTCGCGTTTTCAATTCAAGGGCCGAGTCGGCACGCCGATCAACGTCGGGACCGAGGTGGCGATGTTCACGCAGTTTGACGAACACTACGACCACAACGGCGGCGACCTACACTTCGGGCCGGACGGCTACCTGTACCTCAGCCTCGGGGACGAGGGCGGCGGCTACGACGAGTACAACAACAGCCAGAAAATTGACCAGGACTACTTCGGCGGCATCCTCCGGATCGACGTCGATCAGCGGAAGGGCAACCTGCCGCCAAACGCCCATGTCGGCCTGCACGGCAACTACCGCGTGCCCCGCGACAACCCCTTCGTCAACGCCACCTCCTTCGCCGGCAAACCAGTTGATCGAAAAAAACTGCGCAGTGAATTCTGGGCGGTCGGCCTGCGCAACCCGTGGCGCATGGCGTTCGATCCCAAGACCGGCCGGCTCTACACCGGCGACACCGGCGATCATGTCCGCGAGGAAATCAATCTCATCAAACGCGGCGGCAACTACGGCTACCCGGTTTTCGAGGGTACACCTGAGGGACCGAAATACAATCCCAAGGCCAGTCGCGACGACTACATTTTCCCCGAGGCTGAATACGGCCGCGCACACGGTAACGACGTGGCCGGCTTCCATTTTTATCGAGGCGATCAGCCGGCCGACCTCGACGGGCATGCCGTGTTCTCCGACTACTGGAGCGGCTGGATCGGGGCTATCGACTTTAGCCAACCGGCCGACGGTCAACGGCCAATTCGCTGGCTGTTCTGGGACGACAATATCTCCACGCTTGGCGAACACCCGCTTACCAGCGAGATCCTACTGGCCGACCATCGCGAGGGCCTAATCAAGAAGCTCGTCGCCGGCCGCGACCCCACCGCACAGCCCCTGCCGAACAAACTCAGCGACTCCGGCCTGTTCCGCAATCTCGCCACGCTCGAACCGCACGAAGGCATCGTGCCGTACGAGGTCACCAACCCGCTCTGGTCAGACGGTGCGGCCAAGCAGCGTTGGTTCACTATCCCAGACGCAAAATCGAAAATTCATTTCAACGCTTACAAACCGTGGATCTTCCCTGGCGGCAGCGCTTGGGTGAAACATTTCGAGATGGATGTCATCGAGGACGGTACGGCGCGGCGCAAACGGCTCGAGACACGAATACTCTACAAGACACCGTGGTTCTGGTACGGCACCACCTACCGCTGGAATAAGGCACAGACAGACGCCACTATTGTAAATTCCGAGGGTGAGTCGGAGGAATTGACCATCCCGCGCGGAGGCGGCTTAGCCAAGCTCACATGGAACTACCCAAGCCGCCGCGAGTGCCTCTCTTGCCACAACTCCAAATCACGAGGCATACTTGGTTTTCACACCGCACAGTTAAACCGGACTATCGACTACGGCCGGGGCGAGGAAAACCAACTCGAGGCACTATCCCGCGCCGGCTACCTTGACCGCGAAATCACCGCCCCACAAACCTATCCGGCCCTCGCCGCGATGGACGACGAGACCAAGTCCACCGAGTATCGAGCCAAATCCTACATCGAGGCCAACTGCGTCTACTGCCATCGGCCGCACCTTGCCGGCGTGGCACAGGCACTGTTCGACGCCCGGCTCCAAACGCCGCTCTCCTTCACCAAACTAATTGGCGGCAAACCGCACAACGACTTTGGCGACAGCCGAAACCAATTCGTTCACCCCGGCGAGCCGGACCTTTCCGTGGTGTATCACCGGATTGAGACCCCCGGCCTGCACCGGATGCCGCCACTGGGAAGAAGCCTGCCGGACAAGGTCGCCTTGGATGTAATGAAGCGCTGGATTCAGTCGCTCGACGGCAACCACTTCACCGGCAACGCCGCCGCAGACAGCGACGTCGATGGTCAGAATGACTACACAGAATTCCTGCTCGGCACCAACGCCGGCAACGCTGCGGACAAGTTCACGCCACTCGTCCGCGCGAACAGCAGGCGCAGCGAACTCGAGTTCATCCTACCCGCCAACCGGGATGTCACCATCGAGGCCACCGACGACCTCGGCAGCGGCAACTGGGAAACTGTGGAGGGGCTACACTTCGACCGCTACTCCCCCGCCCGCCAAGTCATCCGGTTCCACGAACCCCTCAGCCACCGCCGCTTCTACCGCATCCAAGTCCGCGAACCCTAATCCCCCCGCTTGGCCAAGCGGTTTCGTTTTGTTACCAACTGTTTTTTCGTCCCGAGTAACAATCAAATTCAAATGAAGTTCACGCTTACCAAAAAAATGGCGCTTGGTTTGTTGGCCGCCTTTATGGCGCTTGGCCAAGCGCCTGCGGCGGAGCATCCCGGCGCGGTTACAAAAGTCGTCGAGATCGACTCGCTGAAACCGGGCAGCCCGTACAAACGAATTTGGCAGCCATTCATCGCCAAGTGGACGAAGAATCATCTCGTGGCCTCTTACGGACTCGAACTGCGCGGCAAGACCGACATGGGCGACGTGGTCTGCTCGATCAGCCGAAACGGAGGCAAGTCGTGGGGGCCGCCGATTACCATCTTCGACCACCGCATCCCCAACGGCACGATGCGCTTTGCCTACAACAACTCGGTGCTGTTCCGGCCGCCCGGGCAGGACATTCTCTGGTGTTTTGCCATGCGCGCGCCAACGCATTTTCGCGACAGTGAGGACGCCAAGCTCTGTGCCGCCTATTCCGGCGACGGCGGCCTCTCGTGGACGCAGGTCGAGCTGGCAATGGACTACCACGGACCGCTGATCACCTGCGGCGGCATCCTGCCGGTGACCGACAAAACCGGCACGCGTTACCTGCTCGGCGTGCACCGAAACACCCAGCGGCACGACCCCGGCGGCGACCGGCAGCAGTTTATTCTCGAGAGCCGTAGTCTGCTGCGCTGGAAGCTGGCCGGCTACGTCCCGGTTATCCCGGATAAACCGGCGTGGATTCACGAGGGCAACATCGCGCCGGGCGAAGCGCCGGGCGAAATCCGGATCGTGACCCGCACCGGCGCCCACAAGGACGGCCTACCGCGACCGGGCGTGGCCTACACCGCAGTCAGCAGGGATTTCGGCAAAACCTGGTCGCATGCCAAGCCGGATTCCACCCTGCCCAACTTTCAGTCGAAAGGCTTCTTCGGCAGGGACAGCCTCGGACGCTACATTTACGTTTACAGCGACACGCCCGAGCGCGAGGGGCTCTACTTCAAGGTGCAAAAACCAGGGGGCGACTGGTCGCAGGCCGAACTTTTTTTCGGCGGCAAAACCCGCAACAGCTACCCGACACTGCTGGAGGATAAACCGGGTGAGTGGCTCTGTGTCTGGGACAGTTCGAACGATCCCAAGGTCAAGCGAACCTCTATCCGCTTCGGACGACTAAAGGTGGACTGACACACGAATACCGCTGCCCTACTTGTAATCCTGCAAAAATCGGACGAGGTCTGCCATCGACTGGTGGGTCAATTGCTGCTCCAGCCCGGCCGGCATCAACGACTGGTTCAGGCTCGTCAACGACTTCAGCTCGCTGCGGTTGACTGTCTGCGCGCCCACGCCGGGCACATTTATTTTCAGGCTTTCACCCGATCCAGAAGTGATGATCCCGACGATCGCCCGGCCGTCGTTAAACAGCGCGGTGTAGGCCAGGTATTTCGGATCCACCTGACGCGAGGGGTCGATGATCGATGCTAGCAACCCTTCCGGCGACCTGTCGGTGATCGAACGAAGATCCGGCCCCAGTTGCTTATCCGACGCGTGGCACACGGCACAGTGCATGTCGTAGACCAGTCTCCCCTTATCCGCAGCGCCACCCAGCTTCAAGGCTGGCGAAAACTTGGCCAACGCCCCGGCCCGATCGCCTTCTGCCTCGTTCGCAAACACTCCCCTCGCCCGCTTGGCGACCCCCTTGTTTGCGCTTTTCAACAGCCGGTCGCGATGTACCAGCGAAAAGCCGTTGATGGAAACCTGCCCGGATTCCATCCCCTGTAGCAGCGCCTCCTGCCACGTACCTCGGCTCAACATAACATCCAGCGCGCTGGCACGTTCGTTAGCCACAAGACCGGGCCAGGCGGCGAGCAGCAGCTTGGCCGCACCGGCAGCCGTCATGTTTCCGACAGCCCGAATCGCCCCGTGCCGAACAGCCGATAGTTCACTCGGGGCCAGCAGTTTTTGAAAAACGGCAGCCGTATTACCGTGCA
>DKGH01000111.1 GCA_002453165.1 Verrucomicrobia bacterium UBA6775 | reverse complement strand
CACCGTCATTTCTCCGTTGATCGCAGCGATGACCACCTTGCCGACCTATGGTCTAATGCTTTTGTCCACCATCAAATTATCACCGTCACGCATATGCGGCTCCATTTCAACGAGCTGAGTCGAGGCAGAAAAAAGTGGCGGTCTCGTTGGTAATTAGCTGTTTGTTTAGATCAATCTTCTTGGACGATTGACCTAACAGAGGCTGCGGGTTGCCTGCACTGAATTCTAAATGGTAGAGGTCGAAGGTAAGATTTTCTAGGTTGATGATTTGCTGGAACTGCACTCCGTTGAAGCTGCCTGACCTGCAAACGCCCCGCAGTAAATAAAGAAAGCAACAGAGTGTTCTATTACTCCCGTGTACCCTTTTAATTAGCCAGCTTCCACAGCTGCCTTACTTAAAATTTGCAAAGAATTTAAGGATTTTGAAAATTTTTTATAGTCTGCAAATTGGCCTTTGACTTTTTTCTGTTTGAATCATGATAAGCATAGTAAAAACGCACTAAAATGGGGATAATTGATAGCGCTAACAAGGTTAATAGTATATCCATTTTACGTATTTCCTAATTATGATTTTAAATTGAATTGTGGTAAGTGCGTATCAGCATCGGTACTATTAAAAACTTAGCAACAGAGTGCGTAAAAACAAAAAACCCGCCAGCCGATTTCCGCAAAGGCTGACGGGGATTTAGGTGTGTTCTACTACTACCAATTTTACCGATTCCATCTCTGGTTTCTTAGTTACAGTAGCGGTGCTGGTAGGTGTCGATGACTCCCATCATTAAATTAAAATATAGCAACGTGATTCGGAGATAAAAAAACTCAATTTTAATGCCAAATGGGACACAATATTTTAGTAAGCACCAAAAAACACCCCGCCAGTGAAACAAATAAAACTAGCAGGGTGTCGCAGTAAATCCATGCACTTGCTATGAAATATTCAGCTTCCAGAAAAAAAATTCGCAAACAAACTAATTAAAACAAAATCCCCGCCAGGATTACAGAATGACGAGGATTAAGTAACTAATAAACAACCAAAAATAAAACCAGCGCCACCCCTTGAGGATTAGCCGTCCTGTAGTGACGCTGGCTGTGTCAATGACCCTGTTCATTATAGTAAAAAATTTAGCAACAAACTCAACTACATCAAATTTTCCGGTACCGATCCAACGTCGCCATTGCATCCTTCATTGCCTGCGCGTAGCCACGCTCTCCAGTTCCTTGTCGATTCCGTCGGTCAATGCACTTCCAATGCTGAGGTCGATCCCCTATTCCAACACATCCTTCAGTGCCTGCCAGGTGCCATTGCTGAGCACCTAATAATCAACACTACGAACCGTTACAACCGTAAGCTTCGGCTGGCGGTTTTGTCTTTGGTTGAGTGAATTGTAGAGTGTTTGAAAACTTAATGGGAACACAAGTGAAGCCATTAGGTTTTGCGTGGGCACACAAAACACCGTCACAACCTGTCACAACATTTCACAGCTTGTCGCTGTCATCTTGGACTAAAGATACAGTTCACCCCTGCTAGTATTGAAGAAACTGGAGGAATCTTTGAAAAAATAGTGGCGGGAGTGACGGGACTTGAACCCGCAACCTCCTGCGTGACAGGCAGGCGCTCTAACCAATTGAGCTACACCCCCGGCAAGGGGCGAGAGAACGTAGCAGAAGTTTTTTCGCGGTCAAGCGGTTCCGCAAAAAAAATGATCCGGACAACAGACGCCAAGGAGGTGGGTGTGGGGAACACCGCAGAAGAAACGTGCCGCTGCCCGAATCGGTTGGGCATGTTTCTCCCTCAACCACGTTCTGTCAACCCCCAATTCTCCCAGCCACTCCACACCGGTTCTCACGGGGGGAAGCTCAGGAAAAAAATAAAAAATGGCGGAGAGGGAGGGATTCGAACCCTCGTTACCCTTGCGAGTAATCACGCTTTCCAGGCGTGCGCCTTCAACCACTCAGCCACCTCTCCACCGAGCGGGCGCGCATTGTGTGTGAGGATAGGCGGAGCGGCAAGTTTTTTGCTGATACTGACTCGCCGCTTGATTTGGGAGGGTGCTATGAAATAAGCTTTCTGCGCTTTATGGCGCACTTGAAGCTTCATATCCCGGGACCGATCGAGGTCAGTGACAAGACGTTCGAGGCGTTTCGCACGCCGATGATCGGACACCGCAGTCAAGATTTTAAGGATCTGTACGCTGCGGTGATGCCGCACCTGCAATCGCTGCTCTACACGGAGCGGCTGGTATACCTCGGCACCGCCTCCGCATGGGGCATTATGGAAGGTGCTGTGCGCAACCTCGTTTCGAAGGGCGTGCTCAACTGCATGAAGGGCGCTTTCTCCGACAAGTGGTTCGACGTCTCCCAACGCTGCGGCAAGGAAGCCGAGGCACTGCAGGTCGATTGGGGTTCCCCCATCCTGCCGGAGCAAATCGACGAGCGGCTGGCCACCGGCCGGTTCGACGCCGTCACCCTCGTCCACAACGAAACCTCCACCGGCGTGATGAGCCCACTCTACGAGATTGCCGCGCTGAAGGAGAAGTACCCGGACGTGATGTTCATCGTCGACAGCGTCACCTCGATGACCGGCGTGAAGATCGAGTTCGACAAACTGGGCATCGACCTGTTGCTTGCCGGGACGCAGAAGGCGTTCGCCCTGCCGCCGGGCCTGAGCGTGTTTGCCGCCTCGCAGGCCGCGCTCGACCGCGCCGCAACGCTGGATGATCGAGGCTATTATTTTGACCTGCACGAGTTCCAGAAGAATGCCGAGAAAAGCATGACGCCCAGCACGCCGAGCATCGGACACATTTATGCTCTGAAATCGAAGCTCGAGGACATGATGGAAGAGGGACTGGACGCGCGGTTTGATCGCCACGCCAAGCTCGCCCAGATGACCCGAGACTGGGCAACCGGACACGGATTCACGCTGTTCTCCGAGGCCGGTTACGAATCCCAGACACTGACCTGTGTGAACAACGGGGCCAAACCGGGTGGGCGCGAGGTGGACGTGGCCAAGCTGCAGAGCCTGATGAAGGAACGCGGCATCCTGATCGACGGCGGCTATGGCAAGCTCAAGGGCAAAAC
This sequence comes from Verrucomicrobia bacterium UBA6775, assembly GCA_002453165.1. Taxonomy (GTDB): domain Bacteria; phylum Verrucomicrobiota; class Verrucomicrobiia; order Limisphaerales; family UBA1096; genus UBA1096. The sequence continues at coordinate 15,418 of DKGH01000111.1, read as the reverse complement.
CTTCCGCCTCTCCAGCATGGGCGACGAAACGGAGGAGACGATGCAGTCCCTCTACGGCCTGCTCGACGAGTCGCTGGCCAAGCTCTGAAGGGGAGTTTTCGGTTTTCGGTGATCTACCGGTGGATACCCGCGCTTGGCCAAGCGTTAAATGGTGATAAGGCCGTCGACCAGTTGGACGGTTTGGTGGGCGCGATTGGCCACCTTGTCGTCGTGCGTGGCGATGATCATTGTGAGATTGGCCTCGGACTGCAGTTCGCAGAGGAGGTCGAGCACTTCGCCACCGGTTTTTGAGTCGAGGTTGCCTGTCGGCTCGTCGGCGAGGAGGAGTTGCGGCTGGTTGATCAATGCCCGGGCCAAGGCGACCCGCTGTTGTTCGCCACCGGAAAGTTCTGCCGGGAGATGGTGCATGCGCTTGGCCAAACCAACCCGCTCAAGCAACGACTCGGCCCGGTTCTGTGACTCAGCCCGGTTGGCGTGGGCCATGCGCGCCGGCAGCAGCACGTTCTCCAGCGCGTCAAACTCCGGCAGCAGATGGTAGCTCTGAAAAACAAAACCAACCTCGCCGTTACGCCACTTGGCCAAGCGCGTGGAAGACATCGCGAAAAGCGACTGGCCGCTGGCAAACACCTCACCGCTGGTCGGGTCATCCAGTCCACCCAGTAGATGCAGCAGTGTGCTTTTGCCGGTCCCAGATGCGCCCTGCAACGAGAGAAATTCGCCCTCTCCGATCTCGAGGCTCACCCCGTGTAGCACCTCGATCAACCGCCGGCCAAGGTCGTACGACTTGTGCAGATCGTTCGTCCTGAGAATTGGTTCACTCATGACGAAATGCCTCCACGGGCCGAAGTCGGCTGGCGTTCCACGCGGGTAATACCCCGGCCAACAGACAAATTAAAAACGAGCCTACGCCGATCTTGACCAGATCGCCCGGCACGATCTGCGCTGGCAACGCCTGAAAGCCGTAAATGCTCGCCGGGAAAATCTCGAACCCGGTGAGGTCACGCATTAGGACGAGAAACTCGTTGCGAAACTCCAGTGCCAGGAGGCCGATGCCAAAGCCGAATGTCAGGCCAAGCGCCGCAACGAACAGGCTTTGCGACAGGAACACCCGCATGATCTGGCCGCCGGTGGCGCCCAGTGCCTTGAGCGTGCCGATCTCCGGCGTGCGCTGCACCACGAACGTGATCTGCGAACTGGTGATGCCGAACGCCGCAACGATCATCACGAAAAACAACAGGTAAAACATCACATTGCGCTCGACGCGAAGCGCCTCAAGCAGGTGCGAATTTTCGTCCTCCCAAGTTCGTACCACCAAGCCGGCCGGCAGGGTATTCAGCAATTTCTGCCGAGTCGGTTCCGCCAGTGAAGCATCCTTCAACCGCACGCCCAACCCGTGCACCGCATCGCCGAGGTCGTACAGGTCCTGCGCGTTCTCGAGCGACGTCAGCATGAAGTTCGCGTTGTACTCGAAGTAACCGGCATCGATGATCCCGCGCACCTCGTAGTCGTCCGGCAGCAGTACCAGCTCACTGCCCTCCTCCTGCGCTTCGCGGATGCGATGAAAACTCCGCGCCGAGTGCACGGCGAGGTAGTCGCCAACGTTGAGCTTGAGCTGGGAACGAATTTCCGAGCCGACCAACAGGCCGCCGTCGAGATCCAGTTCACCCACGACAAGGCTGTTGGTGGACACAAGCGAACTGACCGTCGGCTCGAGGTCGATGTCCACGCCGCGGATGTATGGCGTGTAGATTTGCGGCAGCCCCTCGTCCGGCTGCGTCTCCACCAGCACCGGCCCGATGACGAACGGCGCCACGCCGGTCACCGACTCATTTTCCAGCACCGTCTCGCGTAGTTCGCGGTACTCGGTCATCACGCGATCCTGCGTGAAGACCTTGATGTGGGAGTTGAAATTGAGCAGCCGCTCGCGGAGCATGAGATCGAAACCGCTCATGACACTCATGACGATGATCAGCACCGCCACGCCGAGCGTCACCCCGATGATAGAGATCAGGGTGATGACGGACACAAACGTCCGCTTGGGGCGCAAATAACGCAGCGCCAGGGCGAGTTCAAACGGCAGCTTCACTCAGAGCGGCCCGGAGAGTACCCGAAGGCCAAGCGCCGGAAAAGATTGAACCCCCGCCCCGCTTGGCCAAGCACTTGGCCAAGTGCACGATTCCGGCCCGCTTCTATCTTTTAATGTGGCAGGTTTCGTGCTACGTATTCCCCCGTTGTTGCGGGCAAACCATCCTGTCCTTTTTTCAGAGGCCAAATGCGTCATTCGACCTGGTTCGTGCGTGACGACCAACCAAGTTTCCACGGATGCTCTGCGATATTTGCAAGGAAAAGGAAGCCACCGTCCACCTGACACAGATGGTCGAGGGCAAGACCAAGAAGATTGACCTGTGCGAGTCGTGCTCGAAAGCCAAGGGCGTGGATGACCCAGCCGGGTTTTCTCTGGCCGACCTGCTGCTCGGACTCGGCGCCTCACAGGAGATGGAGGAGGCCGACACCGCCAACACAAAGTGCCCGCAGTGTGGCTTCAGTCAGGCGGACTTCAAGAAAACCGGGCGCCTCGGCTGCCCGGAGTGTTACGAGCATTTTGAGGAAGGCGTCGAGGGGCTGCTCAAGACGATGCACAAGGGCACGCGCCACACCGGCAAGGCACCGGCGGTCTGGCAGCAGACGAAGGATTACGTCGACCAGATGCACGAGTTGCAGACGCTGCTCGACAAGGCCATCGCCAAGGAGGACTACGAAAAGGCCGCCGAGTTGCGCGACAAGATCGCGAACCTGAAAACGGAATACGCCGCAGCCGCCAAGACCCCGTGACGCGATGAACATTCACGAGATACTTTCCAGCCCCGCCGCGGCCGCCGAGCGCGAAGGCCCCTCGAACAAGATTGTCTGGTCGAGCCGCGTGCGCCTTGCCCGCAATCTCGCCAACACGCCGTTCCCCGGCTGGGCGAAAAAATCGGTGCGCGTCGAAACCTTCAAGCACATCCGCGATAACGTGCTGCAGGTCGAGTCGATGAAGGAAAGTTTTGATACCGGGATGGACAAACTGACCACGCTCGACAAACAGATTCTCGTCGAGCGACATTTCATCAGCCGCGAACACGCCGCGAAAAACACCGGCAGCGGCCTCGTGCTCAGTCAGGACGAGAGCATCAGCGTGATGATCAACGAGGAGGATCACCTCCGCATGCAGGCGCTGCTGCCTGGGCTGCAAATCAGCAACGCCTGGACCGCCATCGACCAGTTTGACACCCAGCTCGAGCACGGCCTCGATTTTGCCTACTCGAAAAAACGCGGCTACCTCACCGCCTGCCCCACCAATCTGGGCACCGGCATTCGCGTGAGCGCGATGCTGCACCTGCCGGGGCTGGTGTTGAGCGAGCAGGTCAACCAGATCATCCAGGCCGTCAACAAGCTGGGCCTTGCCGTGCGCGGGCTTTACGGGGAAGGCACCGAGGCGCTGGGCAACGTCTTTCAGGTTTCCAACCAGATGACCCTCGGTGAGACCGAGAGCGACATCGTCGAGCGGCTCAACAAGGTGCTGCTGCAGATCGTTGACCACGAGGAAAACGCCCGCGTCAAGCTGATGGAAAGCAAACCGAAGATGGTCTACAACCACATCGGCCGCGCGTACGGCATCCTCGCCAACGCCCACAGCATCTCCTCCAAGGAGACGATGAACCTGCTTTCGCTACTGCGGCTTGGCATGGACATGGAGTTGTTCGCGGGCACCTCGCAGGCGTTGATCAATGAGTTGATCATCATCACCCAGCCGGCGCATCTGCAAAAAGCCAACGACGGCAAACTGTCCGCCGAGAAGCGCGACCTGCTGCGGGCGGACCTGTTGCGGGAACGGCTCAAGGGTGTCGATCGGCCGGTTGTGCCGGACACAAAAACACTCGAGGACTCCCAAAACCAGGCGGAAAGCGAGTAAACCAAGCGCTTGGCCAAGCGGGTAAAGCGGCCATACCCAAGCTGGACAAGTCCGTAATTTGGGTCCAAACTGGAGCGGGTTGCTATATGAGTGACGAATCAATGAACAATTTCACCCCGCGCGCCCAGCAGGTGCTGGCGTTGGCGCGGAAGGAGGCGGATCGGTTCAACCACAGTTTCGTGGGAACGGAGCATCTGCTGCTCGGCCTAATTAACCTTGGCCAAGGGGTCGCCGTAAATGTCCTTCAAAAGATGGGCCTCGATCTCGAGACCGTCCGGCTGGAGGTCGAGAAGCAGGTCGGCACCGGCCCGGACCAAAAACTAGCTGGCAACATCCCCTACACCCCGCGGGTGAAAAAAGTCCTCGAGCTTTCCAAGAAGGAAGCCAAGGCGCTGCACCACACCTACGTCGGCACCGAGCACATCCTGCTTGGCCTGCTGCGCGAGGGCGAAGGCGTGGCCGCGCGCGTGTTAAGGAATCTCGACATCGACATCGACCAGTGCCGTCAGGAAATCCTGCACGAGTTGGATCCGAATTTTGAAGGCGACGACGAGGTGGCCGCCGGGATTGAAGAGGAATCCGAAAGCGGCAAAAAACAGGTCAAGACCCCGGCGCTCAAGGCGTTCGGACGCGACCTCACCGAGATTGCCAAGAAGGGCGAGATGGATCCGGTCATCGGCCGCTCCGAGGAAATCGAGCGGGTCATTCAGGTTCTCTGCCGCCGAACGAAAAACAACCCGGTGCTGCTGGGTGAAGCCGGCGTGGGCAAGACTGCCATCGTCGAGGGTCTCGCGCAGGAGGTTGCCAAGGGAAACGTCCCCGAGATTTTGCGCGAAAAACGCGTCATCACCCTCGACCTCGCGTTGATGGTCGCCGGCACCAAGTACCGCGGCCAGTTCGAGGAACGCATCAAGGCCGTGATGGACGAGATTCGCCGAGCCAAGAACGTCATCCTTTTCATCGACGAGTTGCACACGATCGTTGGTGCCGGTTCCGCCGAGGGCACGATGGACGCCTCCAACATCATCAAGCCGGCACTGAGCCGCGGCGAGATGCAGTGCGTCGGTGCCACCACACTCAACGAGTACCGCAAGTACATTGAGAAGGACGCCGCCCTCGAGCGACGCTTCCAGTCCGTCAAGGTCGAGCCGCCCTCCATCGAGGATGCAATCGAGATTCTCAAGGGCCTTCGCGCCCGTTACGAGGATCATCACAAGATGGACCTCACCGACGACGCCGTCACGGCGGCCGTCAAACTTTCCGACCGCTACATCACCGGCCGTTTCCTGCCGGACAAGGCCATCGACATCATGGACGAGGCCGGAGCCCGTGCCCGCATCAAGGCCATGACCCGGCCGCCCGAGGTCAAAAAACTCGAGGCCGACATCGAGGAAACCCGCGTCAAGAAGGAGGCCGCCATCAAGGAACAACAGTTCGAGACGGCCGCCTCCATGCGCGACGAGGAAAAGAAGGCCAAGGAGAAACTCGACTCCGTGCTCGAGGAATGGAAAAAGAACAGCGAGGACGCCCGCGTGAAGGTGGACGAGGAGGACATCATGCACGTCGTCGCCAAGTGGACCGGCATCCCGCTGAAGCGCATGGAGGAGGGTGAAATCCAAAAACTGCTCGCGATGGAATCCGTCCTCTCCAAGCTCGTCATTGGACAGAGCGAAGCGGTGGAGACACTTTGCAAGGCGCTGCGCCGCAGCCGCGCCGACCTTAAGGATCCAGCCCGGCCGATTGGATCCTTCATGATGCTCGGCCCGACCGGCGTCGGCAAAACGCTCCTCGCCAAAAGCATCGCAGTGAACATGTTCGGCGACAGCAAGGCACTCGTTCAACTCGACATGTCCGAGTACATGGAGAAATTCAACGTCTCGCGCCTCGTCGGTTCACCTCCGGGCTACGTTGGTTACGAGGAAGGCGGCCAACTCACCGAGAAGGTGCGTCGCAACCCCTACTCCGTCGTCCTGTTCGACGAGGTCGAGAAGGCGCATCCCGACGTCATGAACATGCTGCTGCAAATTCTTGAGGAAGGGAAACTGACCGATAGCTTCGGGCGACAGGTGGACTTCCGCAACACCATCATTTTGCTGACATCAAACGTCGGGGCCGAGCGGCTCCAGAAAGGTTCCGCGATGGGCTTCACCCCACCGGACGACGAGGAGGACTACGCCCGGATGAAGGAAAACCTGACCGAGGAAGCCAAGAAGGTTTTCCGGCCGGAATTCCTCAACCGGTTCGATGACATTCTTGTGTTCCGCTCGCTTGGCCGCGACGAACTCACACAGATTCTCGAGTTGGAACTTGATAAGGTGCGCAAGCGCCTGGCCGAGCGCGACATCCACTTCGAGTTGGATGCATCCGCGCGCGACCTGCTGCTCGAGAAGGGATTCGACCCCACCTACGGGGCGCGCCCGATGCGCCGCGCCGTCGAGCGGTTTCTCGAGGATCCGATGGCCGAGGAGATTATCCGTGGCGACCTACGCGAAGGGGAGACCATTTCCATCTCCGCCAAAGACGACAAACTGGAATTCACCCAGAAAGAGTCTTCGGCCAAGGGCGAGGATTCCAAGGTATCCAAGTAACGCCACAGGCAAGATTGCTTCCGCTTGGCCAAGCGCTTGGCCAAGCGGTTTTGCATTTTGGGGGAACATGAAGACTCGCCTCGAGGCAGCCGGATTGCTAATAAAACCCCCGACGAGAGCATGGCAAACACTGCCGACAACCCGATCAAGGAGGCCTTGGCCAGCCTGGCACGCCTCACCTACCTCTTTTGGGAGGCCATGGGCTCCATCATCGCCAAGCGCTTCCGCATGCGCGATCTCGTCGAGCAGATTCACTTCATCGGCGTCAAGTCCCAGTCTGTGGTTCTGCTCACCGGAGCGTTCACCGGCATGGTGATGTGCGCCCAGTTTTACATCCAGTTTCACAAGGTCAAAATGGACAGTGCCGTGATGTCGGTCGTCAGCGTGGCCATGTGCCGGGAACTGGGTGCGGTGCTGACTGCGCTGATGGTTTCCGGCCGGGTCGGCGCCGCGATGGCCGCCCAGCTCGGCACGATGAAGGTCACCGAGCAGATCGATGCCCTGCGCACCCTGGCCACCCACCCGACCGACTACCTCGTCGCGCCGCGTCTGCTCGCCACGCTCATTGCCCTGCCCCTGCTCACCGCAGAGGCGATCGCGCTTGGCATGGTTTCCGGGATGATCGTGGCGGTGTACCTGCTCGGGCTCGATCCGGTGTTTCTTTGGACCAACATGGTGTTCTACACTTGGTCGGAGGATGTGTTGATGGGCTTAATCAAGGCGTTCATTTTTGCCGGCATTATCGCCACCGTCTCATGCTACAAGGGCATGAACTGCGGTCAGGGCGCCGAGGGGGTTGGGCGCGCTACAACGCAGGCAGTTGTCACCTCGTCGATCATCATTCTCATCAGCAATTTTTTTGTGACCCTCATACTCAACAAAATTCTAATTTACTCCGATTGATTGAAGTCAGCCAACTGCGAAAAAGCTACGGGACACAGGAGGTTCTCGCCGGGGTGGACTTGTCGATAGATCGCGGCGAGTCGGCGGTGATCATCGGGGGCAGTGGCTGCGGCAAGAGCGTCCTGCTGCGCCACATCATCGGCCTCATCCAGCCCGACTCCGGCGACGTGAAAATCGACGGCGAAAGCATCGTTGAACTGAATGAACGGCAATTGATCAAGGTGCGCCGAAAATTCGGTATGCTGTTTCAGGGCGCAGCACTGTTCGACTCGCTGACCGTTGAGGAAAACGTCGGCTTCCTGCTCGACCGAGAGCAGACCCTGTCCCGTGCGGAAATCAAAAAGACCGTGGCCGAGGCATTGGAACTCGTCGATCTCGCCGGCACACAGGATAAAAAGCCAGCCGAACTCTCCGGAGGCATGCGCAAACGGGTCGGTTTGGCGCGCGCGATTGTTTACAAGCCGGAAATCATCGTTTACGACGAACCCACCACGGGGCTTGACCCGGTGGTATCGGACAGCATAGACCAACTCGTCATCAAGATGCGGGATCAACTCAACTGCACCTCGATCGTCGTCACGCACGACACCCGCAGCATGCGGCGCGTGGGCAATCACGTGATGATGCTTCACCACGGCGTGATCCATGCCAACGGAAAACCGGATGAAATTTTCAACTCAACCGATCCGATCGTTCACAAGTTCGTGAACGGCATCGCGGATCCAAAAGACCTGGAGTTTTGACATGAAATCGAAGACTGAATGGAAAGTCGGCCTGTTCATCGCCATCTCACTGGTGGTCGCCGTCGCACTGGTTCTCAACTTCGCCAAGGGAATCAGTCCCCTGACCAAGACCTACTCACTCAACCTCACGACCAAAAACGTGGACGGTATCGTCCGCAACGCCGTCGTCATGATGGCCGGCGTCCCCATCGGCAATGTCTCCAAAATCAAACTGAACACCGACAAGTCGGAGGTCACCATCACCATCCTAATCGAGGAGGAATTCAAGATTCGGGAAGGCTCAAAATTTCACATCGAGACTGCCGGCTTCCTCGGGGACAAGTACATCGGCATTATTCCAACAAGAAATCAGGACGCCCCGATGCTACTGGGCGGCGCAACTGTCCCCTGCGAGGAATCGTTCGACCTGATGCGGGTCGCCCGCTCGACCTCTGGTGTGGTTGACCAACTCAACACCGCGACCACACAGATCACCAACATCATCGAACGCATCGACAGCAAACTACTCGACGAAAAAACCCTCACCGACCTCGCTGCCGGCCTGCGCAACCTCCGCGACATTTCCAAGAACGCCTCCAAGACCATCGCCAGTGTCGACCTCCTGATCACCACCAACACCCCGCCCATTCAGCAAGCTATCGGCAACGTGGTCGATTTTTCTGAGGAATTAAAAACTGCGGGCGGCGAATTGCGCAGCATCATCGATACGAACCGCGTCGTCGTGAACGAGTCGATGGCGAACATCAAAAACACCACCGAGTCGCTCAATAAATTAATCGCCGCCGCCGAGCGGGGCGAGGGACTCGCCGGTAAACTGTTTGCCGACGAGGAACTCGCACAAAACATCGTCACCCTCTCCAGCAACCTCAATGAAGTCAGCGTGAAACTCAACCGGCGAGGACTTTGGAACGTCCTCTGGGAGGACAAAAAGAAAAAGAGAGAGGAAGCCGAAAAGGCCCGGAAAGAAAAAAACCGTTGATGGCCAAGTCCACCGACATTCGGGTCGTCGGGACACAACTATTCTTCCTGCCGGTCGAGACTCGCGTGCCGCTCAAGTTCGGCCCCGAGACCCTCACCCACGTCACCTGCGCCCGCGCCAGACTGACAGTCCAACTGGCCGATGGCCGCACCGCCAATGGCTGGGGCGAAACCCCGCTTAGCGTCCAGTGGGTTTGGCCAAGCGCCCTCCCCTACGAGTCACGGCACGAGGCGCTGAAGGAGTTCTGCCAACACTTGGCCAAGGCCTGGGCCGAGTTCGATGCATCCGGTCACCCGCTCGAGCTTGGCCACGATTTTCAGCAAACCGAACTTCCCCGCCTGCTGGAGAGTTTCAACCAAGACCAATCGGCAGGCGAACCGATGCCCTGGCTCGCCGCGCTCGTCTGCTGTTCGCTCTTCGACGTCGCGCTGCACGATGCGCTTGGCCAAGCGCTTGGCCAAGCGACCTGCGACACCTACTCCGCCGAGTATCTCAGCCGTGATCTTGGCCAATTCCTCCAGCCGGCCGCCGGTTCCGATGTTCAATTTGACGGCCGGTTCCCTTCTGAATTTCTCGATGCCAACCCGCCGTCCACACTGCCCGCCTGGCATCTTGTCGGAGGGCTTGATCCCCTCGATGAAAGCGAGTTGACCGGCAACGAGCCGGACGACGGCTATCCCGTTTTGCTGGCCGACTGGATTCGAACCGACGGCCTAACCTGCCTGAAAATCAAGCTGCGCGGAGACGATGCCGAGTGGGATTACGACCGGCTGGTCAAGATCGGCACCATCGCCATTGAAAACGGAGTCCTCTGGCTGACGACCGACTTCAACTGCACCGTCACCGACCCCGCCTACGTCAACGAAATCCTCGACCGTCTCGTAGCCGAGCACCCGCGATTGTACGGCATGATCCTCTACGTCGAGCAGCCGTTCCCGTACGAGTTGGAGACTAACCGCATCGATGTCCACAGCGTCTCCGCCCGCAAGCCTCTGTTTCTCGACGAGAGCGCTCACGACTGGCAGTTGATCCGGCTCGGCCGTGAGCTTGGCTGGACCGGCGTCGCGCTCAAGACCTGCAAGACACAGACCGGCGCCATCCTCAGTGCCTGCTGGGCCAAGGCCCACGGGATGACCCTGATGGTACAGGATTTGACCAACCCAATGCTCGCGCAAATCCCGCACATGCACCTCGCCGCCCGAACCGGCACAATCATGGGTGTCGAGACCAACAGCATGCAGTTTTATCCTGCCGCATCCGCAGCCGAGGCAGCGGTGCACCCGGGCATCTACCGGCGACGCGATGGCCAAGTTGACCTCACCACACTCTCCGGCCCCGGCTTCGGCTACCGACTGGACGATATCGATCGAACACTACCCGACCCGGTCGCAGCATTTGGTGTGAGCGAATGAACGACGGACGCAAAACAATCCTGTTCATCGCCGGCGAAGCGAGCGGCGACACGCTTGGGGCGGAACTCATCGCCGCCATCCGTGAACAACCGGGCGGCGACGACATCGAGTTAATCGGCGCGGGTGGACCGAAAATGGAAGCCGCCGGGTTGCAACCGGAGTTCGACCTCAGCGAACACGCTGTTGTCGGCATCTGGGAGGTGCTGAAAAACTACACCAAGTTTCGACGCCTGTTTCAGCAACTCGTCAACCTCGCCACGAAACACGAACCGGACGCCATCGTACTCATCGACTATCCCGGGTTCAACCTTCGCTTCGCCCGGGCCATCCGCAAATACCAAATGCAGGGCGGCGGCGCGTTCAAGGAATGGCAACCGAAAATCATCTCCTACGTCTCACCCCAGCTCTGGGCATGGAAGGAGGGGCGCGTGAAACAAATCGCGGCCGACTTCGACCTGGTGCTCTCGATTTTTCCGTTCGAAAAAAAATGGTACGCCGACCGAGTGCCGGAGTTTGCCGTCGAGTTCGTCGGACATCCACTGGTCGATCGTTTCCCTCAAGCCGGGCCGGCGGATCAAGCGCCCCCCAGCAATCCGGACCTGTTCACCGAACACCCCGAGGTGCTCCTGCTCCCCGGCAGCCGCAGGCGTGAGATTGAAAAACACCTACCGGTCATGCTCGAGGCCGTGGTCATCATCGCCGCGAAACAAAAAATCAGGCTGCGAATGGTGTTGCCCAACGAGGAAATGCTCGCCTTGGCCAAGCGACATATCCCGACCGGCACCGAGATCAACCTACAGATCGGCGACCTAAGCCAAGCGCTTGGCCAAGCGGCCCTTGCCATTGCCTCCTCCGGCACGGTCACCATGGAGTGCGCCTGGTTCCGGGTACCGACCGTCGTGCTTTACAAGACCAGCGCGCCGACCTACGCCATCGGAAAACTGGTCGTCAAGGTGCCGCACCTCGCCATGCCCAACCTGCTCGCCGGGGAGGAACTGTTCCCCGAGTTCATTCAGTCACAGGCCTCTCCGGAACACCTCGCCAAAGCCGGTCTGCGCCTGCTGCAGGACAAAACCGAGCGAAACCGAATCCTCGACGGCCTCGACCAAGTCGCCACCCAACTCGGCGAACCCGGCGCCGCCCCCCGCGCCGCCCAAGCCATCCTCGCCACACTCAAGTAACGCTCTTTCTCGACCGGGGATGGCGGGTTGGTTAGGTTGTGGGGAGGCATGGTTCAGTATCTTGATTTGTTGCGACTTGTTCTGAATGAGGGCAAGGCCAAAGGCGACCGCACCGGCACCGGGACGATCTCTGTCTTTGGTGCACAGGCTCGTTTCCCGGTGGGCGAATGTTTCCCCGCGCTCACCACGAAGAAGCTTCACTTTCGATCGATCATCCACGAGCTGCTTTGGTTCCTGAAGGGCGATACGAACATCAAGTACCTCAACGACAATAGCGTGACGATCTGGGATGAGTGGGCCGACGAGGACGGCGACCTTGGCCGAGTGTATGGGGCGCAGTGGTGTTACTGGAAACGGCCCGACGGCACATCGGTCAACCAGGTGGACCGGTTGATCAGCGAATTAAAAAACAACCCGGACAGCCGACGCCACATCATCAGCGCATGGAACGCCGGGGAGCTGGATCAAATGGCGCTCACGCCCTGCCACGCGATGGTGCAGTTTTATGTGCACGACGGTGAGTTGAGCTGCCAGCTTTACCAACGCAGTGCCGACCTCTTCCTCGGTGTGCCGTTCAACATCGCCTCGTATTCACTGATGCTGATGATGGTGGCGCAAGTATGCGGTTTGAAAACAGGCGAGTTTATCCACACGTTTGGCGATCTGCACCTTTACTCGAATCATCTCGATCAGGCCAAGCTTCAGCTTGCACGGGAGCCAAGGGCGCTGCCCACGATGGTGATCAACCCGGATGTGAGCGACATTTACTCGTTCCAGTACGGGGACTTTGAGTTGCAAAACTACGATCCGCATCCGTCGATCAAGGCGCCGATCGCCGTGTGACCGATGTCTACCCTGCCCTTCAAGGCCATCGCCGCGATGTCGCTCAACCGGGCGATTGGCAACGGTAACACCATCCCCTGGCATTTGCCGGAGGATTTCAAATGGTTCAAGGAGACGACAATGGGCCATGTGCTGGCGATGGGGCGCAAGACGTTTGAATCGATCGGCCGACCGTTGCCCGGGCGGGAAACCGTGGTGCTCACGCGCAACCCCGGCTCCGTCACCGGCGTGCGAACGCTTGGCAGCCTCGAGGCGCTTGGACAAGTGGAGGCGTACCGGGATCGCACCATTTTCATCTGCGGCGGCGCGGAAATCTACAGCCAAGCGCTTGGCCAATGTTCGGACCTGTTTTTGACACGCGTGAAGCGGGAGGTCGAGGGGGACGCCTTTTTCCCGGAGTTCAAGTCGCTGTTCGACGCCGGCGTTGTGCTGCGTGAAACGGACGAGTTCGATATTTTTCACCACCGCCGGCTTGGCCAAGCGACCGCAGAGGCAGGCGACGATTGACTTGGCGCCGGCCAATGGGTAATTTTTCCGAGCATGATTGCCGCTGGAACCCAAGCGACCCCGCTTCCGGACGCCCCTACCACGCAGAATACCGGTGTTGAACTGACGGAGATTTTCCTCTCCGTTGCGCCGTTTCTCGATGGTGTCCAGCGCCAGGTGGCTGAGCAGGTGGCTGCGTTTGATCCCGAGATTGCGCCATACGCGGAGTACGCGTTGTCGAGGCAGGGCAAACAACTTCGGGCGGCGTTGACCGGCCTCGCGGCGAACTGTGCCGGCGGCTGGAACGACAGCGTGACTCGGGCGGCAGTCATCATCGAGATGGTGCACCTGGCCACGCTGGTGCACGACGATATCATGGACGAGGCCGAGGTGCGCCGTGGCCGTCCCACCCTCGCCAGCAAGTGGGGCAACTCCGTCGCGGTGCTGACCGGCGACTGCCTGTTTGCCCACTCGCTCAAGCTGGCTTCTGAATTTCCCACCACGAATGTCTGCCGCGCCGTCTCCACCTCCACGCGCAACGTCTGCTCCGGCGAGATCATCCAGAACAACCGCAAAGGCGACCTGCAGTTGGCCGAGGAGCAGTACTTCGAACTCATTCGGATGAAAACCGGCGAGTTGTTTGCGTTGGCCTGTGAACTGGGTGGCTCCCTTGCCGGCGCCGATGCCGAAGAAACCCAGGCACTGCGGCGCTACGGCATGGCACTGGGCACGGCCTACCAGATTTACGACGACTGCCTTGACCTGTTCGGCGCAGAGGAGACTGCGGGCAAATCGCTCGGCACCGACATCGCCGGGGGCAAGGCCACACTCCCGATCCTGTTTCTCCAACAGCAGGCCGGCCCTGAAACGACCACCAAACTCGAGCAAATGGTCGAGTATTGGGACGAGAATCAATTGAACATTTTGCGGGGCTGGCTGTCGGAATTCAGTACTCTGGAACAATCCCAGGCAAGACTGGAGAGATATCTTGCCGAGGCGCGCGAGGCGCTCGAGGTCATTGAGGCCTCCGCCCACCGCGATGTGCTGACAGCGTTGACCCGCTTTTTGGCGCAACAATCGGCAAAACTGGGTGTTTCCTGAAGTACCGGGACAACCCAAATGCTGGAAACCCTTTCCACCGCAACCCCGGCAAAAGGTGGCGAAACCATGCCGGAATGGAATGAGAAGGAGATCGTCGGCCGCGCCCAACAGGGCGACATGGAGGCCTGCGATGCCCTGATCCGGCAATTTCAGGAGCGCATCTACGCCACCATCTACCACATGACCTCGAACCACGAGGACGCCGCCGATCTCGCGCAGATCACCTTCATCAAGGCCATCCGCAAGATCGACAAATTCAAGGGGCAGTCCTCGTTTTTCACCTGGCTTTACCGGATCGCCGTCAACAACACCATCAACTTTATCCGCTCCAAGCGCAAACGCGTCATCCTCAGCATTAACCAGATGGACGAGGAATACGACCGGGGCGAGGAACTGCTCGGGTTAATCTCCAAGGACAGCCCCCAGCGCGACATCGACCGGCACGAGTTGCAGGGCATGTTGAACGCTGCCATGCAGAAATTGTCTCCAAACCATAGACTGGTTGTCACGCTGCACGACGTGCAGGGCCTGCCACACGAACAAATCGGCGAGATCATGGACTGCAACACCAACACCGTCCGCACACGACTGCACTACGCCCGCAAACAACTGCAGGCACACCTCTCAGATTATTTGAAACAGTGAAGGATTCCGACTCCAACCAAAACGAGCCGATTCAGGATCTGCTCGCATCGAAGCAAAAGGAAAAACCGGGCGACGAGTTTTTTGAAAACTTCTCCGACCAGATACTGACGCGGCTTGAGGAACCGGCGCCCAAGCCGACACTTTGGGAGCGGCTCAGTGAAAACGTCGATCCGTTCCGGGCGGCGGCGGCGCTCTTCGCCGTGGCGGTGGGGTGTGCCCTCATCATCGGGCTGGACGAAGGCTCAACCATCGCCGATTCGGAGCCGGTTCCGCTTGGCCAAGCGGAGCAGGAATTAATGGCAGACGTGGCGCCCCCCGGCCCTACACCCGCCCCGCTTGGCCAAGCGCAGGGCACCCTTGCTGGTGTCGGAATGGCTCCACCCAAAAAAGTTAAGCCGCAACCGCCGCTTATGCTATCAAAACCCGGCACCGGCCTTAAAAGCGAGTCTGCAAATTATAAAAACGGGACCGAGATAAAAGATAGAAATTAAGGCTTGGCTCCATTTAGAATCGGGTAAATACCAAAGTGTCTTTGCCCAAACTAATATGTAATTTTAGTTTATCTGGTTTTTTCATATCACCAGA
>DKGH01000172.1 GCA_002453165.1 Verrucomicrobia bacterium UBA6775 | reverse complement strand
CCGTTCGGTCCGAGGAAGCCGAGGATTTCTCCCCGCTCGACTGTAAACGAGACGTCATCCACGGCGACCTTCGCCCCGAACGCCTTGCTCAGATTCTCGACTTTGATCATTTCAATTTTGTTCGCTTTTGTAACCTTGGCCAAGCGCTTGGCCAAGCGTTGGGGAGGCTAAAAATACCCCCAATCGTTCCGTTTCCCCTCAAAAAGGGGCGGGAAATACTACCCTACCTGTCAAGGGGTTTCGCCCCATTCGACGCAAAAAAAATGAGCGCGTTCAAAAAAGGGCATCACTGGCGTTCGAAGCCGAAACGCAGGCTTTATGTTGCCACCAAAAACAGCCACAATTTCCGCCGCTGAATTGGCCAGGCGGATGAGTTTCAGGACGGACAAATACGGGCGCGGATACGGGGCGGTTTTTCGCTGCGGAGCGGTCGCCCTCACGTGTATTTGGTTTGCCGTTGGCCAGGCGCTTGGCCAAGCGCAACCGATCCCGCCGCGTCCCGTCACCACTCCTCCCAAGGCGACCGCTCCGGCGACACCGCCCAAGCCGGTCGTGCCCCCGCGTACGGCGCCTCCGCGCAATACGAACCCCAAGTCGGTCGTGCCCACCCGCCTGCCGGACAACATCGATCGACTGCTCAAGCACCGTGCCGGGTACAAGACCGCCAACAGCCAGTCCGGGCAGTTCACCGTGTTCGGGCCGGTCTCGCCCAAGCGCCGGGGAGGTATACTGGATGTCAACGCGGACACGATCCTCATCGCACCGGATCACGTGGCGATCGCGGCGGATCGAATGCGGTTCGCTATCTTGAAACAACTGGGCGTGCGACCGTTCCTCGGCGGGAAAGTTAAGATCAGGCTCGACCCAACGCTGCTCCCGGCCGCGACCGTGCCGGTGGTGACCGTGCGTCATCTCTCCGGATACACGTACGAGTTGACGCTGCCCTGTGAGATCGATGCCCCCAAGCTGGTTCGTGCACTAGTGCAGGTGACGCTGCTCGATCTGGCCAACCGCAAGCCGCAGTTGCGCGACACGGAGATTCCGTTTTGGCTGACCGTCGGGTTCACGCAGATACTTTTGACACAGCCGGACTTGGTGCTGGTCATCCGCAAGCCGGAGTCCGGGGGGAAGGAGATGGCGACCGAGGAGGTGATCCGTACCGTGCGCCGTCACGACCCGCTGGCCGGTGCGCGCGCCCGGTTGAACGGTCGCCGCGCGTTTGATTTCAGCGAAATCTCCATGCCGTCGCCGTCCCACTTGCGGGGCGAAAACTGGAAGGACTTTCAGGCGTGCTCGCACCTGCTGGTGAACCGGCTGCTCGCGTTGCCGATGGGGCCGCAGCGGTTGCAGGGGATGATCCGCCAGTTGCCGGATAGCCTCAATTGGCAGACGGTTTTCATGAAGGTCTACGGCGACCTGTTCGCCGACATGCTCGTGGTGGAGAAATGGTGGGCGGTGATGATCGTGCAGTTGACCGGGCAGAACCAGTACCAAAACTGGACGTTGCTCGAGGCGGTGGAGAAACTTGAGGATCTGCTCAAGCTACCGGCCGAGGTGAAACTCAACAGCGCCGACTCGCCGATCGAGGCCGAGATCACCCTGCAACAGGCGCTGCGCGGCTGGGATTTCGACGTGCAGCGGCCGACCCTGCAGCAGAAAATCAACCAGTTGATAGTTGCCCGGCTGAAGATGCCGCGGCAACTGCTGCCGTTCGTAAACGAGTACGGCCGCATCCTCGAGACTTATTTGGCCAAGCGGATGCGTGTCGCCAACTTCAAGCCACGCCGGGGACAGGCTCGTCCAAAAGTGGCTCCGATCATCGACGAGGCGGTGCGCTTGCTCGACGGCGCTGACAGACGACTGTCGTTATTCAAGCCGGAAGCCGCCACGCCGAAACCAGCTACCGGAAACACGGTGTCAACGCCGACCAACTGATGCCGCGCGAATCGATCAAGGCAAAGACCGAGCGTACCGCAGCCATCATTGACGGACTCATGCAAACCTACCCGGATGCCCACTGCGAGCTTGACTATTCCAACCCTCTCCAGTTACTTGTCGCTACCATCCTCTCTGCCCAGTGTACCGACAGGCAGGTCAACATCGTCACCTCCGACTTGTTCAAAAAATATCGGAGCGCGGCCGACTACACTGCCGTGCCGCTGGAATCGTTGCAGGATGACATCAAGCGCATCGGCCTTTTTCGCAACAAGGCCAAGAGCATTCAAAACTGCTGCCGCGCATTGATCGAATTCCACGACGGAAACGTTCCGGCTGACATGAAGGCGCTTGTCGCGCTAGCCGGGGTGGGACGCAAGACGGCCAACGTCGTGCTTGGTAACGCGTTCAATATCAACGAGGGCGTCGTGGTGGACACTCACGTCGCACGCCTCTCCAAACGCCTTGGCTTGGCGTCCGAAAAGACGGCGGAAAAAATCGAGGCCGTGCTTCAAAAGCTGGTGCCGAGCGATGATTGGACGATGTTCAGTCACTGGCTGATCTGGCATGGACGTCGCCGTTGTTCTGCGCGCAAACCGGGATGCAACGCGTGCGAGATCGCCGCGCTTTGTCCCTCGGAAAAGGACGGCGAATATTGCGAATGACCGTGTCTGGCCAAGCTCTCCATGTCTGGCGTTGCGGGGCGGCTTCCCCAGCGTGGAACATGGCTGCGGACGAATTGTTGTTGCGGGAGTCGGCTGCATTTGGTCAAGCGGTGCTGCGCTTTTACTTGTGGGATCAGCCGTCATCGTCGTTCGGCTATTTTCAAAGATATGCGGATGTCGAGGGGTGGACAGAGTTGCGTCCGCTCATCCGCCGCCCCACAGGGGGAGGACTGGTGCGGCACGACGAAGACGAGTGGACATACAGCCTGACTTTTCCGCCGGGCCATCCGTGGTGGCAATCGAAGGCGGAGGAAAGTTACCGCCGCGTGCACGACTGGTTGCGCCGCGCCTTCGAGCGTTGTGGCGTGCTCACGGAACTTTGTCCGGAAACGCGGCCGGCCGCCGCCGGCCAATGCTTTGTTGGCGCGGAGAAAAGTGACCTCCTTTATTGTGGGAACAAAATCGCAGGGGCGGCCCAGCGCCGTAATCGAAGCGGCCTGTTAATTCAAGGCTCCGTACAGGCCAAGGGTACCGGGGTGGAACGGCCAAACTGGGAGACCGCGATGCTCGCGGAAGTTGAGTGCAACGAATGGCACCCGCCTGAATCATTCACCGACGAAACCAAGCGCTTGGCCAAGCGCAAATTCGAAAGCACATCACACAATCAAAAACGGTGAGTGGTTTTGATATGGGGAAGTCTTTATTTTTTTCTGCGGACTCGCCTACTCGTTCCTCCAAATTGCAGCAATTAAAGGCGTAAATATGGAGGGGCGAGCCTGCGAGTCCGTGCCCGCTTTAAGCCCGCTTGACCCTTGGTCCTTTCGGGGTGTCCTCGATGACCCAGCCCTGGGCGGCGAGTTCGTCGCGGATCTGGTCGGACCGCTCGAAGTCTTTCGCCTTGCGGGCAGACTGGCGTTCCTCTGCCAGGGCTAGAATCTCGGCCGGTGCTTCCTCCTCGATGGTCTCGATACCGAGCACGGCGTTGATGTGTTCCCAGTTGGCCAACTCGGTGGCGGCAGCAGTGGCATCCAGTTCCTCGGCGGCGAGCTTGCGGTTGGTGTCGCGCACCCAGTCGAAAGCAGCGGCCCACGCTGCGGAGACGTTGAGGTCGTCGTCCATGGCCTCGGCGAAGCGGGTGACGAGCGGCGAGTCGGCGGCCGGCTCGGCCGCTTGGCCAAGCGCAATTTCGCGCAGCTTGGCCGTGCATTCGTCGATGCGGCCTAGCGCGGTCCCGGCCCCGGCGAGATTATCGAGGGTGAAATTGAACGTCTCGCGGTAGTGGGCTGAGATCATCAGGTAACGGACTTCGCGCCCGGCGCTGCCCTTGGCTAATAGGTCGCGCAGGGTGAAAAAATTACCGAGCGACTTGCTCATTTTTTTGCCTTCGACCAGCAGGTGCGCGCCGTGCATCCAGTACTTGACGAATTTTTGGCCGTCACACTGCATGCAGGCACCCTCGCTCTGGGCGATCTCGTCCTCGTGATGGGGGAACACCAAATCCTCGCCACCGAGGTGCAGGTCGAAACTCGGCCCGAGCAGTTCCATGCTCATGGCGCTGCACTC
>DKGH01000125.1:13463-38507 GCA_002453165.1 Verrucomicrobia bacterium UBA6775 | reverse complement strand
CAAATCCTATGTCCAAGATCGAGCGCGCGCTCATTTCCGTTTCCGACAAAACCGACCTCGTTCCGTTTGCAGAGGTGCTCTCCCGTGCCGGAGTTGAAATCCTCTCGACCGGAGGCACGGCCAAGGTGCTGCGCGAAGCCGGCATCGAGGTGATGGATCTCAGCGACTACACCGGCTTTCCCGAGATGCTCGATGGCCGCGTGAAAACGCTGCACCCGATGGTGCACGGCGGGCTGCTTTACCTTCGCGAAAATGACGAGCATGTCGCCACGACCAAGGAGCACGGAATCAAGCCGATCGACCTTGTCGTCGTTAACCTTTATCCGTTTGAGCAGACGGTGGCCAATCCCAACGTCACGCTTGAGGATGCCATCGAGAACATCGACATCGGCGGCCCGTCAATGCTCCGCAGCGCGGCAAAGAACCACCAGAGCGTCACCGTCGTCGTCGATCCAGCCGACTACGGTCGAGTGGCTGATCAAGTGTCCTCGGGAGGCGATACCACGCTTGAGTTGCGCCGTGAGCTTGCGGTGAAAGTTTACTCGCGTACCTCGGCGTACGACGGCGCCATTGCGTTGTACCTGGCCAACGTCTACGCAGCCGAACAACCGGAGACCGATCTGCCGGACAAGCTCGTCCTGCGCGCCGACAAGACACAAGACTTGCGCTACGGCGAAAACCCACACCAGCGCGCGGCGCTCTACGGCCGGTTCGGGGAATTTTACGAGCAGCTTCATGGCAAGGCACTGTCGTACAACAATATTCTCGACCTCACGGCCGCCGCTCACTTGATTGTTGAGTACGACGCCGACCCGCCGACGCTGGCCATTCTCAAGCACACCAACCCTTGTGGGTTGGGACAGGCGGAGGTGCTTGCGGAGGCTTGGGACAAGGCATTCGCCACCGATAAACAGGCACCGTTCGGAGGGATTATCGCCTGCAACACAGCGCTCGATTTGGCTACTGCGGAACAGATCAGCGAGATTTTCACCGAGGTCATCGTGGCACCTGATTTTTCTGAAGAAGCACTTGGTTTGTTGCAGCAAAAGAAAAATCTGCGGCTCGTTAAACTGAAGTTGAACCCGGCTAATACTGTGCCGTGGGATGTCCGATCGGTTGGTGCGGAGTCGTTCCTCGTGCAGGAGCGCGACCTTAAAAAGATCTCAGCGGTCGACCTCGAAGTGGTCACGGAACGGCATCCAAGCGAGGACGAACTCAAGGCGATGCTTTTCGGTTGGCGAGCGGTGAAGCACCTGAAATCCAACGCCATTCTTTATGCCGGTAAGGACCGCACACTGGGAGTGGGCGCCGGGCAAATGAGCCGAGTGGACTCCAGCCGAATCGCTGTCTGGAAGGCGGGCGAGGCCGGTCTCGACCTGAAGGGCAGTGCGGTCTGCAGCGACGCATTTTTCCCATTTGCTGACGGACTGATCGCTGCGGGCGAGGCGGGGGCTACGGCGGCTATTCAGCCGGGTGGATCCAAGCGCGACGACGAAGTCATCGCTGCGGCGAATGAACGCGGAATGGCCATGGCCTTTACCGGGGGGCGACACTTCAAGCACTGACGCTTGGCCAGGCGGAAGCGTGTTAACCCAACGATCATGGCACCCTGAGTCGCTACTCTGGCTGGGGTGCATCCTGATGGTTACGTTGGGATTGGGGGGCGGGCTTGCTGGTTATTTCAAGGACGGCTCCGTGGAGCAGATGGCAGCAAACGTTGCCGTGCTGCCGCTATCCATTTTGGTTTCGGTCATTTCATGGATGCTCATCAGCGCGAAGTTTTACAACACACCGATCGGTCTAAAGGACACCTTTGGCCTCAACCGGGGCAGGTTGAAAACATGCCTCGCATTTGGCCTTGGCGGGGGGGGTGTCATCATTCCGGTGGCGATGTTTTTGATGCTGCTTACGGGTTTTGTACTGAACGCGCTGGCAGACGAGGCTCCCGAGGAACAAAAACTGGTGACGGTGATCGCGGAGCAGGCGCAGGCGGAAGGTGGACTGGAATTTTTAATCTTCTTCGCGTTCATGGCCGTGGTGGTTGCACCGATCGGCGAGGAGATTTTGTTTCGGGGAATCCTTTATCCGTCCATCAAGCAAAACGGCTACCCGAAGGTGGCCATCTTTGGTACGGCGGTGTTGTTTGGTTTGTTTCACGTGAACCTTTTGACGTTCGCTTCACTGACGTTTGTTGGGCTTGCGCTAATTTTCATTTATGAGAAGACGGACAATTTACTGGCACCAATTTTGGCTCATGCATTTTTTAACGCAGTGAATGTTTCTTTGATTTTGATGGATTCCAAAGGGATCCCAGATACCGGCATGATTCAGTAATGAGCGACGAGACAAAAAAAGGAACGGCAAAAAGTCCAGGCGAGTTTGAGCTGATCACACGCCTGAAAACAAAGCTGCAAACCAACGACTCGGTCATCGTCGGTGCCGGGGACGATTGCGCCGTGATCGATGCCAGTGTTCCCGGCAAATGGCAGCTTCACAAGACTGACGGCATGGTCGAGGGAGTCCATTTTACCCGCGAGACGGCCCCGGAAAAAGTCGGCCACAAGGCGCTTGGTCGGGCGCTCAGCGACATCGCCGCCATGGCTGGATCGCCACGCTGGGCCATGATTACGCTTGGCCTGCCGGACGGGTTCGACGGTGAGATGGTTGAGGCGATTTACGATGGCATCAACCGCTTGGCCAAGCGACACGAGGTTGCGGTGGTGGGCGGCGAGACGGTTTCCAACCCGGAGCGCTTAGTCATTAGCGTGTCTGTGGTTGGCGAGGTCGATCGGGATCGATGTGTTCTTAGGGCCGGGGCCAAGCCGGGGGATGGGGTCTGGGTCACAGGCGAGCTGGGCGGCTCGATCGCCGGGCATCATCTGGATTTTACTCCACGCCTGAACGAGGCTCTTTGGTTGGCCGAACACTTTTTGCCTAGCGCCATGATCGATCTCAGCGATGGCCTCGCCGGGGATTTGGGCCACCTGTTGGATCAGGCAAACGCCGGGGCGGAGCTGCTGGAGACAGCGCTGCCAATCCGGCGTGAGGCGAGGCTCCGCGCCCGCGAGTCGGATGCCGCCAAGCCTCCGCTGCTCGCGGCACTGACCGATGGCGAAGACTACGAGCTTTGTTTCACGCTTGGGCAGGGTTACGCGGTGGCATTGCTCGATCAATTTCGCAAGGCGTTCCCGGAGACCCCGATCAGTTGCATCGGCAAAGTCGTTGCCGAGCCGGGGCTAAAGATCCAACAGAAGGACGGTACAAAGGAGTTTGCCACCCGTGGGTTCGTTCACTTCCAATAGTCCCGACGAGACTTTCGAGCTCGGCCGGCAATGGGCAGCGGACCTCGCTGCCGGCTGGGTGATCGGTCTGATGGGAGACTTGGGCACGGGCAAAACTCAACTGGTAAAAGGCCTGGCTGCCGGGCTGGGAGTCGAGGCAACGGTCAACTCGCCGACATTCGCCCTGCTGCAGGAACACGACGAGGGGCGGTTGCCGCTGGCCCACATCGACCTTTACCGACTGGAGACGCCGGCGGAAATTGTCGGCGCCGGTTTGGAACATTTCCTGACCGCGCCCGACGGCGTTGCCGCCATAGAGTGGTTTGAGCGGTGGCTGGTTTCCGATTGGCAACCGGGGCAGCTATTGCCTGAGTCGGCCCGCCCCACCGATGGTGTGACGTTGCGTTTGGTAAATCTGACCGACGAGGGCGAAACTCGACGGAGGATTGAGTATGAAGATGTTGGCAGTTGAATTTTCCTCCGACCACCGGAGCGTCGCTGTGCTGGGCTGTGAAAATCTGCTTGCCGAAAAAACAATCACGGAGGGCAGGAACACGGCGGCGGTTCAACTAATCGAGGAAACTCTGACAGCAGCGAAGACGAGTCGCCCAGAAATCGAGTGCATCGCTGTTGGGATCGGCCCCGGATCGTACACCGGCATCCGGGCGGCGATCGCGTTGACGCAGGGTTGGCAGCTAGCCGCCGGCGTCAAGGTGCAGGCAGCGGACAGTCTGGAGGCGTTGGCCCTTGGCCGACAAATTGCGGGTGATCGTGGTGAGATCACGTTCGCTGTCGATGCTGCTCGCGGCGAATTTTATCTGGCCAAGTTCGAGTTGGAAAACGAGGGCGTCCGCAAAATTGAACCGACGCGCCTGGCCAAGCGCGATGAATTTGAGGCGTTGCTGGAAAGTGGCCAACCGGTCATCGGGCCAAGCTTGGCCGAAAAATACCCGGCGGTGATGGAGCAGTTTCCTTCGGCCGAATTTGTTGGGCGCCTAGCCGCCCGACGGGTGGAATTCGTTGAGGCATCCGAGCTTGAGCCGGTTTACTTGCGTCAAATCGACTTCGTGAAGGCACCTCCGTTACGCGAAATACCCCCGGCGTAAGCCAAACGCTTGGCCAAGCGGAGAGTGATCAGCTCTCGATGACGTTGATCTCGACCGGTTCGACGCTCACGCCGCGGCGTTCCAGCCAAGCGACGGCTTTTTTCACGTCGTTGGCCAAGCCGTCCAGCTCAAGGCAAATCAGGCCAATCTCACCGGTGACACTGGCTTGGCGGACGTTGGTGACGACCGGGAATTTCTGGGACAGCTCCCAGACGACCGGCTTGGTGATGAGCCGCTGCGGGAACATCAGCCACAGCCGGGCGGTTTTCCTTTGGTTGGCAGCGCGTTTGGTTTTGCGAACCGCTTTCTTCGCGGCCTTACGTGCTGGCTTGGCTGCCTTCTTTTTGGCTGCCATGAATCTTCCTTAACCTCCCGCGATGGCGGGGATGATGCTGACGTCGTCACCGTCTTTCAACGGCGTGTCCTGATTCTCGAGGAAGCGAATGTCCTCCTCGTTGACGTAAACATTGACGAAGCGGCGAATCTCGCCCGCCTCATCGACGAGCCGTTCCTTGATGCCGGGAAATTTACCCTCCAGTTCATCCACGGCGGTGCCGATGGTGGCGGATTCGACTTCCACAGTTTCCTGTTCGTTCGTGAGCTTACGAAGCGGTGTGGGGATGCGTACTGTTGCTGCCATTCTGAAAATTCGTTACTTGGTTTTGACTTTCGTATCGGACTCGATCAACTCCTCGAACTCCCTCAAGCTCGGCTTGATCTCATCCGGTTTGCCAACGCGGCCCTGCACGGCGTCGAGCGTCTTGAGGCCGTTGCCGGTCACACAAAGGACAACGGAATCCTCGGCGGGAATCTTGCCCGAGGCAACCAGTTTCTTGGCCGTGCCAACGGTCACGCCGCCTGCAGTCTCGGTGAAGATGCCCTCGCATTCGGCGAGCGCCTTCATCGCCTCGCGAATCTCGTCATCGCTGACATCGTCTGAGGCACCGCCGGTTTCCTTCATCACCTTCAGTGCATAAAAGCCGTCCGCCGGCGTGCCGATGGCGAGCGACTTGGCAATGGTGTCCGGCTTGACCGGCTTGAAGAAATCCTTGCCATCCTTGTATGCGGCAGAGATCGGCGAACAACCGGTGGCCTGCGCGCCGTGCACGACCGGCTTGGTGTCCTTGGCGAGGCCCAGCTGGATCAACTCCTGATAGCCCTTGTGAATCTTGGTGAGCAGTGAGCCGGAGGCCATCGGCGCGACTGTGTGCTGCGGCAGTTTCCAGTTCAACTGCTCGGCGATCTCAAACGCCATGCTCTTTGACCCCTCCGCGTAGTATGGGCGCATGTTCACATTGACGAACGCCCATTTGTACTTGCCGGCGATCTCCGCGCACAGGCGGTTCACTTCGTCGTAATGCCCCCGAATACCCACCACTCGTGCGCCGTAGATAAGCGAGTTGAGAATCTTGCCTTCCTCCAGGTCGTTGGGAATGAATACGAACGAATCCAGCCCGGCCGAGGCGGCGTTGGCGGCGACCGAGTTGGCGAGGTTGCCGGTCGAGGCACAGGCCACAGTCTCGAAGCCAAGTTCGCGTGCGCGGCTCAAAGCCACGCTCACCACGCGATCCTTGAACGAAAGTGTAGGGTAGTTGACGGCGTCGTTCTTCACCCATGCCTCACGCACGCCGAGCCACTTGGCCAAGCGGTCGGCCTTGACCAGCGGCGTGTAGCCGACGCCCGTTCCCACGGTGGGCTCCTCTGCGACTGGGAGCAATTCCCGGAAGCGCCACATCGTCTGGGGACGCTTGGCCAGAGAATCCTTGGTCAGCGATTTTTTAATCTTGTCGTAGTCGTATGCGACCTCCAGCGGGCCGAAGTCGAACTCGCACACATGTGTGGCCTCGAGCGGATATTCCCGCCCGCACTCGCGGCACTTGAGTGCCTTCATGAATCCTGATTTTTTACTCATGCCTGTTTTCTTTGTGCGAAAGTTGGGAGTAGCGGGGACAGAAAAATCCCCTTCCCGTAAGACGAGAAGGGGTGAAGAAATTCTTCGCGATCTCGTCCCATTTTCCCCTGACGCTGCCGTCGGGCTGGAATTGGCACCTCGTCGTTGGATTCGCATTCCAACCGGTTGCCGTGGCGTCACAGGGCCAGATCCCTCAACCACTCTTAATGAGATGCTGCCGAAGCAGCGGGGCAAATGAAGCTAAAATGAGGCCAAGCTGTCAACTCATATTTCGAATTCCGGAGTTTTGACCACCGTATTTTTTCCGAATGGAATGCGGAGCCAAATCCGTTCGTGCACGTAGTACACCGCGATCTTGGCCACAAACTCGATAACCCCAATCTTAAGCGCCGTGTCTGTTTCCCCTGTGATGAGATAGGCGATTACCATGGTCGAAAAAGTCGCAACCAAGCGCCATGTAAACCCCTTGAGCACACTGCGCATCGACGATTCTGTGATAATCTGAGTTTCTTTTCCTGGCATATTTCCCAATAAAACGAGCTAAAAACCCGCAAGGCCAGGGAGAGTACATTTAATTCCTACTATGTCAATAGAGTATATGATTATTCAAGCGGCTCCCTTTTTGGTTGTTGTTCGCGCTTGGCCAAGTTTTGCTCTCCCGAATGTTGCGCTTGGTTTCTTTGCTTATCGCTTGGCTTGTCGTCTCTGGCTTGGTCAAGGCTGCCGAGCCAACGGCCGAAAAAAGTGATCTACCCCGTATTCCTCCAACAGAGCCTAAAAATGTCATAGGCACCTTTTCGATTCGCGAGGGTTTCGAGATTCAGCTGGTTGCCGCCGAGCCGTTGGTGGTCGATCCGGTCGCCATGGCGTTTGACGAGCACGGTCGACTGTACGTGGTCGAGATGATCGGCTACTCGGAACACCGCGAGGATCGGCTTGGCCGGGTTCGATTGCTCGAGGATGAAAACGGGGACGGGCAGTTTGATCGATCAACCATTTTTGCGGACAACCTCGCATGGCCAACTGCGGTGGCGTGTTTTGACGGAGGCGTATTTGTCGGGGCGACGCCGGACATCCTTTACCTGAAGGATACCGACGGCGATCGAAAAGCGGACGAACGCAAAGTGGCGTTGACCGGTTTTGGGGAGGGCGTGAAGCGGCTCAACATGCAGTCTTTAATGAACAGCTTTCGCTGGGGTTTAGACAACCGCATTCACGGCTCGGCCAGCGGCACACCGGGAAAGGTTCACGTCCCGTCCCGTCCCGAGTTGGGAACCGTCTCGTTCGCGAGGTCTGATTTTTCATTCGCCCCCCGGACGCTTGAGTTCAGACTGGAAAGTGGCGGGGCGCAGCACGGGATGGACTTTGATGCAGTTGGACGAAAGTTCGTCTGCAGCAACAGTCGTCACATTCAACAGGTGATGCACGAGCAGCGTTATGTGGGGATCAATCCGTTTTTCATCCCGACGTCACCCCTGCACGGCATTGCTGTCGATGGGGCGGCGGCACCGGTGTTTCGCCGTAGCCCGGATGAGGCGTGGCGGGTGATTCGCACGCGCTGGCGTGTGGATGGAAAAGTGGAAGGCCCGATCGAAGGTGGTGGACGCCCGTCCGGATACTTCACTGCGGCCACTGGCATCACGATTTACGACGGTCACGCCTGGCCGCAGGATTTTTCCGGGGACGCCTTTATCGCGGACTGCGGGAGCAATCTTGTTCATCGGAAAAAACTTCAACCCGCCGGGGTTAGCTTCATGGCGCGGAGACCAGAGGATGAGCGGGACCGGGAATTCCTCGCCTCGACGGATAATTGGTTCCGCCCGGTGCAGATGGAGGTCGGCCCGGACGGCGCGTTGTACATCGCCGACATGTACCGCGAAGTGATCGAGCACCCGTGGTCGTTGCCGCAGGGGATCAAGCAGCACATCGACCTCGACAGCGGCAATGACCGGGGACGGATTTACCGGATCGTGCCCGATATTTTTGTGCAACCGGCTTTGCCAGCGCTTGGCCAAGCGACTGAAGCCGAGTTAGTTGCGATGTTGGATCATCCGAACGGCTGGCATCGCAGCACAGCGGCTCGCCTGTTGTTTGAGCGACAAAACCAGGTGGCCGTTGTACCACTGCGCCGCTTGGCCAAGCGCGGGAAAACCGACCTTGGCCGAATGCACGCATTGCACGCGTTGGCCGGACTGAATGCGTTGGTGTTTGAAGACGTGACGGCAGCGATGGTGGATGGCTCCCCAGTTGTTCGGGGTCACGGCGTGCGCCTGGCTGAACAGTTTTTACCGAACCGAAAGGCAGGGATTGCCGGTCAGCTTTCGGAAGATCATTTGCTCGTTCAAAACTTGGTTCGACTGGCTGGTACACGGGATTTTTTTGTTCAAAACCAGTTGGCGTGGACGCTTGGCTTGGTGGATTTTTCAGGCAAGACAGATGTGTTGCACTCAATCTATCGTCAGGCGGGCACGGACTATTGGCAGCTCCCCGGGTTGTTCAATGCAACGACCGAACAGCATGGGCAACTGATCGCTGCGTTGGAGGCTGATGCGGCGCTGAAGGCCAACCCGTACAGGGGAATGATCCTGCAAAATTTGCACGCGATGAAAGAGGGTCGGTTGGCCCAGTTTCTTGTCCCTAAAAAACGGACGGCTAGTGTGCTGCCAATTTTCAAACCAAGCGGGATCGTCAACCCGGACCGGGCCAAGGTGGTGGAGCAGTTTCGTCCGGCTTTGGTCAAGCGCGGAAAAGCTGAGCTTGGCCGGAAGGTTTTTGAGCAACGATGCGGGGCGTGCCATCAACTCGGGGGAGTGGGGCAGGCCATCGGCCCTGACTTGAGGGCGTCGAGGTCAAATGGGGCGGAGCAAATGCTCATTCACCTGATCGACCCCAACCGGGAGGTCGCGGCGCAGTACGTCCTGCATGAGGTTCGCACTGCGAATGGGCGGGAGACGATCGTCGGCAGCATCCGATTCATGAATGATGTGGTCATTCAAGTGGGGTTGCCTGACGGATCGGAGCGGCAGTTGCTTCGTTCGGAAGGCGATGAAGTGAAATCCATCGGAAGATCGTTGATGCCGGAGGGACTGGAGGCGGGCTTGAGCGTGGCGCAAATGGCGGATCTCCTCGCCTGGCTGCAAGAGGCGGAGTAGCGAACGCAAAAAGGCAGCGCCGCGAAGGCGCTGCCCAGTTGTTGCACGAGAGCCGGTTATCTTCGAATGTGAAGGCCGGGTTCCCTAGGTTTTTCCCTCCTTGGAAAAAGGGATTAATTGATCAGCCTGAGGGCCATTTGTGGCATGATATTTGCCTGTGCCAACATCGCAGATCCGCTCTGGACGAGAATATTGTAGCGGGCCATGCGAGTGGTTTCCTCTGCGACGTTGGTGTCGAGGATGCGGCTGTTCGTCGCGGTCAGGTTTTCATTCAACAAGGACAATTGTCCGCGGGTGACGTTAAGCCGTTGAATGTTTGCGCCGATGCGTGCCCGCATGTTGGCTAGGTTTTGGATGGCCGTCTGGATATTGCTCAGGGCGGAGCCAGCGCTGGTAGTGTTCGTGATGCTGGTGGTCGAGTTAGTGTAGGCCTGTGCGAGTCCGGTGGCGGTCGTGCTTGAGTTCATGTCGATCTCGTTCATCGTAAACGTGTTCGCATCACTGTCGATCGTGACGGCCATGCCGGAGCTGTCGAACAGGGTCACGCCATTGAATTGTTTCTGCCCAATGTCGCTAATGTAGTTTTGCAACTGGGTGAACTCGACAGAGTAGTTTGAACGGTCGGTGTTCGTCTTGGTGACATCCTGTGCCAGCATGGACAGTTCGCTCATGCGGTCCAGCCCGAGTTGTACTTTTTGGATGAACCCGTCCTGCGTTTGCGAGAAGGAAATCGCGTTTGCGATGTTGTTCATCGCAGCCGTGTTTCGGTTCATTTGAGCCCCGAACTTGATGGTCATCGCCAGACCGGCGGCATCGTCCTCTGGTGAGATTATCCGGGTTCCGGAAGTCAGCCTTGTGAGGGCTTGTGTTAAGTTTCGCTGGGATTCCTCCAGCAGGCGGGCTCCATTGGCGGCCGCCAGGTTCGTATTAATAATCATTCCGACAAATCCATTTGTCGTTAGTTCGACGGCTTCCGTGCCATCGGTGAACCTTTAGGATGGGTGATTCACAAACCTTTGAGGAACTGTTCCTCGTGCAACTGAAAGAAGAATCGGCACGAGATGGGAATACTTTAGAAGAAAATTGACTTTTTCGAGGCTAGCTCAGGCGCGTTTCCTTGGGGCGCGCCGCTTTTTCCGGAGTGAACGCAGCGTGTTCAGGTTTTCGACGTCCTCGTGCAGGTCGGGAGACTTAGGTGTCTCCAGGCAGGCCGGGGTGTCGGCAAACCGCGCATCGTTGACGATGTGCTTGAAGGCATTTTTTCCGATCAACCCGTGGCCGATGTGGTCGTGTCGGTCGACTCGGGAATCGAGATCCGTCTTCGAGTCGTTCAGGTGAAATGCGAGCACCTGATCCAGCCCGATCATTTTTTCCACCTCTCCGATTGCGGCGTCCCAGCCCTTGGGTTTGCGGATGTCGTAACCAGCGGCAAAAAAATGCGCCGTGTCGAGGCAGACCCCCAACCGCTCCGGCTGTTTCACTTTTTCAAAAATATCAGCCAAGTGCCGGATCTGGTGGCCAAGGCAGGTGCCCTGACCGGCGGTGTTTTCCAGCGCGATCCGAACCGGCGATTTTTTCGTGGCCCGAAAAATCTGGTTGAGCGCCTTGGCAATGCGTTTGACACCGGTCTCCTCGCCCTGACCAAGGTGCGCTCCGGGATGCAGCACGAGAAACGGCACGCCGAGTGTGGTGGCAAACTCGATCTCCTGCGAGAGCGACTCCATTGACTTATCTAGATTCTCGCCATCCGGCCCGGCGAGGTTGATCAGGTAACCGGCATGGCCGAAGACTGTTCCGACATCGCCCTTGGCCAACTCGCCCCTGAAACGCTCGGCATCAGCAGGCTTGGGCGGCTTGCCGAACCACTGCATGTTGCTCTTCACGAAAATCTGAGTGCTTTCGCAGTCGACGGAGCGGGCGCGTTCAATCGCTTTCCAGGCGCCGCCGGCGGTGGACATGTGGGATCCGAGCTTCATTTTTGAGCGCTTGGCCAAGCAAAGCGGAGCGGCAGCATGCGGGGCGGCGGCGGAGCGGTAAAGCGTTGAGTGCCGAATCCGCTTGGCCAAGCGCAGGCGGCTTTTTACTCTCGCTTGGCCAAGCGCAACGCGATCATGAGCAAACCCAGCGACAGCCCTAGTCAACAATACGCCGAGGATCCGACGGTGTTCGATGAGGTGGTCGTCGGCATCTTCCGAAGCTCGCACGAGGGGAAGTACATTTATGCCAACCGCCGCCTGGCTGAGTTGTACGGGTACGATTCGCCCGCGACGCTGATCGAGGCGATCGGCGACATTGAGGGCCAGCTCTACGTGGATCCGAATCAGCGTGAGTTGTTCCTCAACCTCATCCGGGCGCAGGGCATAATTGAGCAGTTTGAGTCAGAGATTCTCCGGAAGGACGGATCGCGAATCTGGATTTCAGAAACGGCGCGCGAAGTTTGCGATGCTGCAGGCGAGTCACTTTTCTACGAGGGGACGGTTCAGGATATTACAGAACAAAAAAGGGCGGAGCTGGAGCTGCGCCGATCGGAGATTTTGTTTCATTCACTGGTGGAGAATCTGCCGCAGAAAATTTTCCGGAAGGATGCCGGCGGCAAGTTCGTTTTCGCCAACAACGGGTTTTGCGAGGAGTTGGGCAAGACTAGGCGGGAGATCATCGGCAAAACCGACTTCGATTTTTTTCCTGCCGACCTCGCCAACAAATACCGCGAGGACGACTTTGGCATCATGGAAAGCGGCAAGTCTCTCGACACGGTGGAGGAACACGTGGCGGCAGACGGGGAGAAGGCCTGGGTGCACGTGGTCAAGACGCCCACCTACGATGAGGCCAGCCGATGCTCCGGGGTACAGGGAATTTTCTGGGATGTCACCTTGCAGAAACGCACAGAGATGGCGTTGGCGCACGAACGTGACTTGTTGCGTACGCTGCTCGACAGTATCCCGGATCGGATATATTTCAAGGACAGCGACAGCCGGTTCCTGATGATCAGCTGTGCGTTGGCCAAGGACTTCGGTTTGGACGACCCCGAGGATGCGGTGGGCAAGACGGATGCCGATTTTTTTAGCGTCGAACACGCCAATCTCGCGCTGGAGGATGAGCTGGAGATTTTAAAGAGCGGTAGGGCCATCATTGGCAAAACAGAAAAGGAAACCTGGAATGACGGCAGCGTTGGGTGGGTTTTGACGACCAAGATGCCGATGAGGAATCCGGAGGGGAAAATCATTGGCACTGTTGGCGTCTCGAAGGACATCACCCCGCTGAAGGAGGCGCAGGAGCAACTGGCGCACGCGAGGGATGCTGCGCTGGAGTCGGCCAAAGTGAAGGCAGAGTTTCTCGCCAACACCAGTCACGAGATTCGCACGCCGATGAATGCCATCATCGGAATGACCGGCCTGCTGCTCGACACATCGCTGAACGATCAGCAGCGCGACTTTCTCACGACCATCCGTGACAGCGCCGATGCCCTGCTGGAGATCATCAACGACATTCTCGACTTTTCAAAAATAGAGGCGAAGAAACTGGACATTGAAAAAGTACCGTTTGATCTGCGGGAGACGGTGGAGAGTACGATTGATCTATTGGCCGAACGCGCCCAGACCAAGGGCCTGGCGTTGGCCTGTCTTGTGTATGAGGACGTCTGGACGCGCGTGGTGGGTGACCCCGGCCGACTCCGGCAAATCCTGACAAACCTTGTTGGCAACGCGATCAAGTTTACCGAGCAGGGGGAGGTGATGGTGAAGATTCAACAGGAGCGAGAGACGGCCTCTCGTGTGGATTTGTTGATCGAGATCGTCGACACCGGCATTGGTATTTCCGAGGAGTTGCAGACGAAATTATTCCAGCCGTTCACGCAAGCGGATGGATCGCTGACGCGCCGTTATGGCGGCACCGGCCTTGGCCTGACGATTTCAAAACAGCTCTCTGAGATGATGGGTGGCGAGATCGGTCTCGAGAGCAAACTTGGCCAGGGATCCACTTTTAAAATCAAGCTGCCGTTTCAAAAGGACAACAGTGGGGAAGTAACATCAGAGGATGAGCTGTTGACCGGGCTAAATGTTCTGATCGTGGACGACAACGAAACCAACCGACAGATTCTGAATCACCAACTCCGAGCGCGCCGCGTCAAGACCGCCGAGGCACAGAGCGCCGATGAAGCCATGAGCCTGCTTCAGGAACAGGCGTCGACTGAGGCTCCGTTTCAGGTGGTGATCCTCGATTGCCAGATGCCGGACGTCGAAGGCCTGTCGTTGTCACGGTCGATCAAGGACGACCTTTTGTTCGTCGAGGTCAAAATCATTTTGCTCACGTCCATGGGTCAACCGATTGACAGTGAAGAGTGGAGGCGTTCGGGGGTTGATACCTGCATGGTCAAGCCGGTGAAACAGACCCGCCTCCTGAAGAGCATCGCGAGGTTGCTGACCGGGGAGGGAGACTTTGGCGCCTCGAATGAAACCAAGCCGGTCGAGGCCAAGTCGTTGCGCATCCTTGTCGCCGAAGACAATACCGTGAACCAAAAGGTGATCCTGCTACAGTTGAAAAAATTAGGATACAACGCGGACGCCGTGGCCAACGGGCTCGAGGCGGTCGAGGGCGTACGCAAGATTCCGTACGATGTCGTTCTGATGGACTGCCACATGCCGGAGATGAACGGGTACGAGGCGACGCGTGCCATCCGCCAAATGAGTGGCCGTGCCCAGCTCACACGGATTATTGCGGTCACGGCCAACGCCGACCCCGAGGAACGCCGCAAGTGCCTCGACGTGGGGATGGACGATTACCTGATCAAGCCTATCAATCTGGAAAAACTGAAGAACGCGATGGGCGGAATCGCAAGCGACGTCGGCGCGGCGCAGGGGGTCGTGACGGCCTCCGATGCTGATGCGATTGTTGAGGGGCTAAAGTCGTTCGGGGATGCCGCCGTGATTGGTGAATTAATCGATCTTTTCCTGGGCGATGCCCCCGGGAAAATTGCCCAGGCACAAAAGGCGATTGACGCGGAGAACGCCGCCGAGACACGGGAGGCGATTCATTCGCTCAAGGGCAGTGCGCGCAACCTGCACGCAGAAGCGTTGGCCCGTGCGTGTGAAAATCTGGAGCAACAATCGAAGAAGGGGAGACTTGAGTCAGCCGCAGCCGACCTCAAGCGTATCGAGGAGGAGTTGCAAAAGGTCATTGCCGTGCTCGAGGGAGAGAAGGTCCGGCTAGGTCTTTAGCAGCTTGTTGCGTCGGCGCCGGAGGAGATGCCAAGCGGCCAGTCCGGCCAGCGCTGCCCAGCCAAGCGCTTGGCCAAGCGGCGCACCGAATATCACCGTGGCGTTGAACCACATGAACGCCATGAAGCCCTGAATGATGCCCCCGAGCCAGACTGGCCGTTTTTCGTGACTACGCTTGGCCAAGCGCCACCAGACACAGTCGCCCAGCCAAACGAGGGTGAAGGTATAGTTGAAATACAACCCCATCCCTGTGCCCGTCCCGGTGACCTCGGCAGTTTGCCGGGCGGTGGCGGCGAGCGCCTTGGCATGGCTCCACTCGTGCTCGAAATGAAAAGCGCAAAGTAAGTGTGCCAGAAATGCGACAAAGCCAAGCGACCACAAGCTGCGGGCGCTTGGCCAGACACCTGACTTGCGGCGACCCGGCCACTTGGCCAAGGCGCCGATGTAGCCGACGAAGGCCACAAAGGCTGTCAGTCGAATTCCCCAATCCGCACCGCTCATGCCTGTGAAATAATCAACCCGGCCGTGGGGAGCGAGATTTTTTGTGGCCACGGGATAAACCCCTTGACGGGCTGAAAAAATAGTTTCACTAATTGGCCGCGCGAGGAGATTCGCTCGCTTCATAAACCAATTATGAAGGAAATCCTATTCCGAGGATCACCACAATTCTGCAACTTCAGCCGATCGTCGGCCACCCTGTTTTAGTGCCGGCGCATCTTCTAAAATCACTTTTTTAGAAAAACCCATGAATAACATACTCATTATCATACCCATCATCGGCGCGTTGGCGCTGTGCTACACCTTCTGGTTTTCCAAGTGGGTGGCCAACCGCGAAGTCGGCACCGACCGCATGGGCCGCATCGCCGCCTACATCACCGATGGTGCGATGGCGTTTCTGCGGGCGGAATATAAGACGCTCGCGTGGTTTGTGGCAATTGTTGCCATTCTGCTGGCCGTGTCGCAGGGGGAAAATTCCAGCCCACTGATTGCCCTCTCCTTTACCGTGGGCGCAGTGTGCTCGGCCTTGGCCGGTTTCATTGGCATGAAGGTGGCCACCAAGGCCAATGTACGCACCACCAACGCCGCCCGCACCGGCCTGAATCAGGCGCTCAACGTCGCCTTCCGCGGCGGCTCCGTGATGGGCATGGGCGTGGTAGGCCTCGGCGTGGTTGGCCTAAGCAGCCTGTTTCTCTTTTATAAAGGACAAGCTGGCTGGGACATTAACAAGGTGATCACTGTACTGACCGGATTTTCATTTGGCGCCTCGTCCATCGCGCTCTTTGCGCGCGTGGGGGGCGGCATTTACACGAAGGCTGCTGACGTGGGTGCAGACCTCGTGGGCAAGGTCGAAGCCGGCATTCCTGAGGATCATCCGCTTAACCCCGCCACCATCGCGGACAACGTGGGCGATAACGTCGGCGACGTCGCCGGTATGGGCGCGGACCTTTTTGAAAGTTACGTTGGCTCCATGATCGGTGCGATGGTGCTGGGCGCGTTGTTCATTGGCTCTGCAACAATCTCCGTTGAAGCAGGAGCCGCTCTGGCTTTTGGAAAGGATGCAAACTTCGGCGGGTTAAGTGCGGTGCTGCTGCCGATGTTTTTGGCAGCTGTTGGCATCGTCGCCTCGATAATTGGCACGATGTTTGTGAGCGTGAAAGAAGGCGGCAACCCGAAGAGTGGCCTCACCCGCGGTGAATTGAGCGCGGCGGTCATCATGATCATCGGAGCATTCTTTCTCATCACCAACCTGCTGCCCGCTGAGTGGGTGTATGACGATAAGGCCTACACCGCCATGGGCGTGTTTTATGCAAGCCTGCTTGGCTTGGCTTGCGGCATTGGTATTGGTTTGGTTACCGAAAATTACACGGGCATCAATACTGGGCCTGTCACGGAAGTGTCCCGCCAGTCGGTCACCGGCAGTGCCACGAACATCATCGCCGGCATCGGCTGCGGAATGCGGTCAACGACCTGGCCGATCATCTTCATCGCCATCGCCATTCTCGGTGCATACCACTTTGCCGGCCTGTACGGGATTGCCATTGCCGCGGTGGGTATGCTGGCCAACACCGGCATTCAGTTGGCCGTGGATGCCTACGGGCCTATCGCCGATAACGCCGGCGGTATCGCCGAAATGAGCGAGCTGCCCAAGGAAGTGCGCGAACGCACCGACAGCCTCGACGCGGTTGGCAACTCCACCGCCGCCATCGGCAAAGGCTTTGCCATTGGTTCCGCCGCCCTCACCGCGCTGGCGTTGTTTGCTGCCTACATGGGTGTGGCTGGGATCGACACCATCAACATTTCCAATCCCAGCGTCATGGCCTGCCTTTTTGTGGGCGCCATGCTGCCATTCCTATTCTCCGCCATGGCAATTGACGCCGTGGGCCGCGCTGCCGGTGACATGATTAAGGAAGTGCAACGCCAGTTCAAAAATATCCCCGAGCTTAAAGCTGCGCTTGAAAAAATGCAGGCCAATGACGGCAAACCCGTTGACGAATGGAGTGAGGAAGATCGCAAGGTTTACGAGGCAGCTGACGGCAAGGCCGAGTACGCCAACTGTGTCTCCATCAGCACCAGTGCGGCCATCCGCGAAATGATTAAGCCCGGCCTGCTCGCCGTGCTAACGCCGGTGGCCGTTGCCTTCGGCTTCAAGATTGCCACCGGCGACTCCGCTACAGCCGCTCAGGCTCTTGGTGGTCTGCTCGCGGGTGTGACGGTCAGCGGCGTTCTGCTTGCGTTGTTCCAGTCCAATGCCGGCGGTGCGTGGGACAACGCAAAGAAGATGTTCGAGATGGGCGATGGCGTGGAAGTTGACGGCACCTACCACAAAAAAGGCAGCGAAGCCCACAAGGCCGGCGTGGTGGGCGACACCGTGGGCGATCCTCTCAAGGACACCTCCGGCCCGTCGCTAAATATTCTGCTCAAGCTGATGAGCGTCATTGCGCTGGTGATCGCCCCGCTGCTGGTCGTTGGCTCCGATGATGCAAAACCGGAGCCACCGGCTCCGAAGCCGGCTGTCGAAACCCAGGCACAAAGCCAGCCGTAACGGGCAATCGTACGCCCGGGATTTATCGTGAGCGGCATTGGCGAAAACCAGTTCGACACGAAAATCCTGTCCGCCGAGGATTCCGATGCGCTTGGCCAAGCGGTGGAGCTGCTTGGTCAGGGGCTGCCTGTCGCGCTGCCGACAGAGACCGTCTACGGACTCGCTGCCGATGCGCTATCTGCCGAGGCCGTGACGCGCATCTTTGAGGCCAAGGGTCGGCCGGCCAACAACCCACTCATTGTGCACGTGGACTCTGCCGCGATGGCTCGCGACTGCGTCTACGCTTGGCCAAGCGCGGCGGATCAACTAGCCAGCGCTTTTTGGCCGGGGCCACTTTCGATTGTGCTGCCCAAGGCCGATTCGATACCTGACATCGTCACCGCCGGAGGCGTGACCGTTGCCGTGCGGTGCCCCGCGCATCCGGTGATGCGGGACGTGCTGACCCGGTGCGGATTCCCGCTCGCAGCGCCAAGCGCAAACTTGTCGAACCGAGTTTCCCCGACACGCGCGCAGCATGTGTCCAAACAACTCAACGGCCGAATCCCCCTGATCCTCGACGGGGGCGCGTGCGAAGTGGGGATCGAATCCACCGTGATCGACCTGACCGGCGAGGTGGCGACCATCCTGCGGCCGGGCATGATCGGCCTTGGACAAGTGCGAGAGTTGTTGGGCGATACCCAAGTGGCAACCGGGCCACAAACCGGCGCTACACTGAAAAGCCCCGGACAGCTCCCACAGCATTATTCGCCAAAAGCCAGAGTCGTCCTCGCCGGTGAACTGTGGGAAGCCACGCTTGGCCAAGCGAATGCGGACGCTCATGTGATTTCACTTGAGCCACCAGCGGCCAACTGGGATCCGGAAAAATGGCATGAAATGCCGTCTTCGCCTGACGGATACGCGCGTAACCTTTACGAGACGCTGCATCGTTGCGACCAAGCGGGCGCGGAACTCATTCTGGTTCAGCCACTTCCGACCGGGGCAGAGTGGGATGCCATCCGCGATCGCCTGACGAGGGCAGCGAACGAGGGCTAACCCGTTGGCTATCATAAAAAGTACGGGCGCCCCTTTCGGGACGCCCGTCAACCCAAACAACCAAACCAACCTCCTTTGACTGAGGTAACAGTCATCTCTTCACAACGAAGAAGTCGCTGCGGACACCCACATTGCAGGCATCAGTGGTTCAGACGCCCCCAAGCGGGTTTTGTTCATTCTTATGGAAAAAAAGTTTACAAGCTACTGGCGTTCGTATTCGCCTTTGCTTGTTTTTTTCAGCACGGTGAAGCCGGCTTTTTTGGCGTCGCTGATGGAGAGCGGCTTGAGGATGGAGGGGGTGTTAAAGCTGGAGATGATCTTCTGAACCGGGCGCTTGCAGGCCGGGCATTTGTCCAGCGGCTTGGCCGAGACGGGACGGCGCAGCGTGAAGCCCGGGCCGCCGCACGGTTTGCAGTCGCCCTTGTCGTCACACAGTTCGTATTCGTAAATCGGCATCGCCGCTTGGCCAAACTAGCATCAAACCAAGCGCTTGGCCAAGCGCGGCCGAGGTCGTAGCCTTTGCCCATGGGGATCGTTCGCATCCTTGTGGACGGGTACAGTCTGCTGCATCACTGGCCGGAACTGGCACAGGGGAAACCGCGTCATTCATTCTATGCGCGGGATGCCCTCGTCTCGGTGCTGACGCAGTATCAGGATGCCTCCGGCACACCGGTGACGGTTATTTTTGACGGAGGCGGCGCCCCGCCCGGCACGCCTAAAAACGAATCGGCGAAGAGCGGGATTGAAGTTTTGTATTCCAAAAAAGGCCAGACTGCCGATCAGGTCATCGAGCGGGTGGCGCACCTGATGAAACCGTACGGGGAGGTCATGGCAGTGACCAACGACTATGCTGAGCGCGAGACGGTAATCAGTCTTGGAGGCTCGGCTTGTAGCTGTGAAAATTTCATTCGGATGATCGACGAAAACGTGGGCGGCATGCAGGTGAACCTGAAGGAATTGAACGCACGGGAGCGCAAGGGCTACCGGCGGCCCCGTTGACACTCCGCCTGTCAACTCCTACGCTCGGCCCCGCATGCGTGGACTCAGGGAGTCATTGATAGAATTGATACGGCGTACCTCGGCGGAGATTCCCGACGATGTGCAGCACGGCATTTTGCGCTGGTTGGAGCAGGAAAAGGAAGGGACGATTGCCAAGTCTATGCTGGAGATTATCGAGAAGAACATCGAGCTGGCCAAGCGCAAGTCGCAACCGCTCTGCCAGGATACCGGTAGCATCCTTTTTTATGTGGACTGCCCGGCTGGCTTGAATCAGGTCGATTTCGAGGCCGAGGCCCGGGAGGCGGTCTTAGAAGCCACTAAACTTGGATATAATTTAATTCAAAGATCATGAGTGCTGTAAGAATAGAAAAAGACACGATGGGCGAAATTGAGGTCCCAAAAGAAAAATATTGGGGTGCCCAAACACAGAGAAGCATCCAAAATTTTCCGATAGGAAATGATAAAATGCCAGTTCAAATGATAAGAGCTTTGGGGATTCAGAAAAAAGCTGCTGCATCGGCCAATATTTTTTTTAGGCGATTAGATGAAAGGATAGGAGAAGCTATCATTGAGGCTTCTGAAGAAATTATTCAAGGGAAGCACGATGATCAATTTCCTCTTGTTGTTTGGCAGACAGGCTCGGGCACACAATCAAACATGAACGCAAATGAAGTTATTGCAAACCGTGCAAACGAACTTCTTGGTGGCTCAATTGAAGAGTCATCATTTGTTCACCCCAATGATCATGTAAATTGTAGCCAATCTTCCAATGATACTTTTCCAGCAGCGATGCATATTGCTACAGTCTTGGAAATAGAAGGCAAGCTTATCCCATCACTTAAATATTTTCATGGCGAACTTAGGAAAAAATCAGAAGAGTTTTCTGATATAATAAAGATTGGTAGAACACATACTCAAGACGCCACGCCACTTACTTTAGGACAGGAATTTTCGGGTTATGCATCACAAATTGAATCAGGCATAAAAGGTATATCTAGAGTACTCCCAGAATTATTAGAGTTGGCTCAAGGTGGGACCGCAGTAGGGACGGGTTTAAATTCACCAATCGGATTTGCTGAAAAATTTGCTGAAGAAGTCGCGTCTCAAACCGGGAAAAAATTTACTACGATGAATAATAAATTTGCCGGACTAGCTGCCCATGATGCATTGGTTGCTGTTTCAGGCTCATTTAATGTTGTAGCGGCATCCGTAATGAAAATTGCAAATGATATTCGGTTTCTTGGATCTGGACCAAGAAGTGGTATCGGAGAATTATCATTGCCTGCAAATGAGCCCGGATCTTCAATTATGCCAGGTAAGGTAAACCCGACACAATGCGAGGCTCTTACAATGGTTGCAGCAGAGGTTATGGGAAACCATGTCGCAGTAACAGTCGGTGGTAGTAATGGCCATTTTGAATTAAACGTTTTCAAACCATTAATTATTTTTAACGTTCTTCGGTCTGCTGGCTTATTAGCGGATGCATGCAAAAGTTTTACAGACCGCTGTCTCATAGGAATTGAGCCTAATAAAAAAAGAATTGAGGATCTTATGGCTAGTTCACTTATGCTAGTTACTGCACTTAACCCTCACATTGGTTATGACAAAGCAGCAAAAGTTGCAAAGAAAGCTTTTACTGATGGAAGCACTTTGAAGGAAGCAGCTTTGAGCTTAGGTTTTTTAAGTGAAAAGGAGTATGATGAATGGGTGGTTCCAGAAAACATGATATCTCCCATATAAACTTAATTAATTAAAAAATAAAGTCCTGCTTGACTGCACTTCATTTACTATAGATTCTAAGGATTAACTGCACGATAAAACTCGGCTGCCCGGAGGTCATTCAGATTCAACTGCAGCGGCGTCTCAATATTTTTCCATGGGCCGTTTAGACTTGGAGAGGCCTGTAGTGTACCAACGGTGGTTTTGATAATCAGGACTCTATCATCCGTCTCTATCGTAACTAAGGGCGCCTCAGCTGGGCCGTCCAGTTTGATTGGGACGGTGAATTGCATTTCCTCCATCTCGTTGTTGCCAGCGTCCCGGAAGCCATTAACTTCAACTTGAACTTTTCTCACCAGCTTGCCGTAAACGGTGGCTCTCAGTGAACTTCCATTTGAGAGGTATTCGATGGATTCGATCTCGCCGCCCTCCACCGCCACCGTGCCCGGTTCGGCCTGGCCTTTTGGCCCTAAACGGGTAAAAGCTGCGTTGGCACCGGCGGTCCAGTTCGCGTCGGTCATGTTGATGAGTGTGCCGTCGAGATCGTTACCGGAAAGATCCGGCAACGTGTTGCCTTCCAACTCATCGAATTGGTAGTAGGCGATCAGTCCGTCCTCATCTCCCTCGAGGGGCTTATTCATCCACTCCTGCAGTTCCTCCTCGGTGCGGGCGGTTTCCCAGATACGCACCTCGTCGAGTTGGCCCTTGGTGAATTCAGCGGTGCCCATGAATGCCCCGAGGTAGCAGTGCGTGTTGATCAGCGGCAGATAGTTCGCCCCGGAATCGCGCTTGGCCACTAACTCGCCGTCGAGGTAGCTCTTGAAGCCATCGACCATATCAACCTCCCAAGTCATGGCGACGTGATGCCACTTGCCGTCTGTCGCTTGGCCAACCGCGATGCCGTTGGCGGTGCCGCCGTCGGTGGAAATGATGTGCTGGCCGTTCCAGCCGGCGACGAAGTATTGGCCGTCTTGCCAGCGCACAGCGGACTGTAGTGATTCGCCCTTGAACCAGTACTCCACGGTGACCGCCTCGCCGTCGCTGAAGATTTGCGGGATGTCATCCGGTAGAGCGACGTGTGCTCCCACGCCATCGAAAATCAGCGACCCTCCGCTGCCCAGACCCGGGTTGCGGATGAGATCATCAAAATGAATGTCAATGGTGACGGGCAGCTGGATGCCGTCCAGGGGCGCTTGGCCAAGCGGCGCGTCGGAGAGGGTCCAGCTACGGTCGTTCATGCCGATCAATGCCCCGTCATGTTTGCCAAGCGCATCCGGCAACACGTTGCCATTGGTTTCGTCGAACGTGTAGTAAGCCAGCAGCTGCGACTCATCGCCGGTGAGAGGCTTGTTCATCGTTGCGTTGATTTCATCCTCGGTGCGTACCACGCGCCAGATGCGCAGTTCATCAATCTCCCCAACCAAGTGCTGCGAACCGGCGTCGTTGGAGAAACCAACATTGATG
The DNA here is from genome assembly GCA_002453165.1 of Verrucomicrobia bacterium UBA6775. Taxonomy (GTDB): domain Bacteria; phylum Verrucomicrobiota; class Verrucomicrobiia; order Limisphaerales; family UBA1096; genus UBA1096. Next base: position 15,586 of record DKGH01000125.1, on the reverse strand, counting down.
TGCTTTTGCCAGTTAAAGTTGGAGGCTGTCTTGGTGCCTTGGGCGGCCAATTTACCGTCTACAAACAACTGCTGGCCCTTGGCCTTGCGGCCAAGCGTATGGGCGACATGATGCCATTGGCCGTCAGCGAGATTGAGGCCTTCGGTCTGGATAATCTCCGTGTTCCACGTTCGAACCTTGAGGTTTCCGCCGGTGAGAAACAGGTGTCGATCGTGACCACCGGCACCGAGGTTTTGATCCACCACAGCGTAAAGGCCGGCCTCCGGATCCTCGGTGCGAAACCAGAATTCCACCGTGTAATTGACCTCGGGAATGTTGATCGGAATCGAGACGTACTGGCCGGTGCCCTTGAAGCCCAGCGCAGCGCCTCCGCCGGAGACCGGTGTCGGCCGGGTCGCGTGGATATCCGCCACGGTCGGCGGCGTCGAGTCCTTCGCGACCGACAAAACAGCTTCATCGGAAGTCGCACTAACATCGCCCATGCTGATGGTGACGGAGTATTTGGCTCCGTCATCGCCGTCGCCCAACACCCCGGGCGTGGTGTAGGTTGCCCGGTTTGCGCCTTCGATCGCTTGGCCATCTCGATTCCACTGAAAAGTCAGCTCCGAGTCGGCGATCGGTTTGCCCGAGGCCGTGGCGGTGTAGCCCACCCGGAACGTGTGATCCCAGCCAAGCGTTGCCGTTTCGCTTTGGGGCGGCTCTGTAATGGTGATCACGGTGCCCTTATAAATGAACGGCCCGTAATTCTTGTAGCGAACGAAAGACGTGGCTCCGGCGTGTCTTGCCTGGCAGATGCCAAAATAAATCGTGTCAGAAAATTCCAGATTGTTCACACCCATCTCAATCCAGTCCTGTCCGTTGGTGCTGCGGAAAGCAGTAAACCTGTTTCCGGTGCGCTTCATACGCAGCCACAGGTCTGGCAGGCCGGGTACAGCATCGGTGTCGTAATTGATCACCCCATGCTTGACCGGGCTGCCGGGTGTGCCGTTGTTATTCCACCAAAAACAACCGGCGGAATCCTCACGGCGTTCTAGCGCGAAGTAGCCCTGATTCGAGAGGCCGCTTGGCGGCGTGACAAACGCGCCGAGCATCTTGCTGTAATCCTCCAGCGACTCGCGCACCATAAGGCCGTTGCGAGCCCATGATCCACCGGCGTTTTCGATCTCCGTCACCTGGACCGCCATGTCGAAGTCGCCGGTTTTTTCCTCAAACAAATACGTGAAGTCATCAGCGTTGGCCCAAATGTCGAACCCACCGGCGATCACCTCGATCTCTTCGCCGAAATGGTGGGCAACCCCCTCGGGAGCGAGGTCGCCGATGTTCAACACTTGCAACCCGGCAAACTCGCCTTCGGTTTTGCCGTCAGTCAACTTGTTCCCGGCCATATCTTTCACGCCGCTGATTGACAACACGAACTCGCCCGCATCGAGTCCATTGACCTCGAGCAGGACGCGATCGCCCCCGGCAGCGAGGACGGCCGACAGCACATCAGCCCCTTGCAGCGAGTAGTTTCCCGTGTCCTCGGCGGTTTCAGCGTCCAGCAATTCGTTGAACTGAACGCCGATCTCAACGGACTCTTCCTCCGTCAATAACGCTCCGGTCGAGACGATTTGCGGCGGCGTTTCGTCTTTCGTTATTTCGACATCGTACGTTGCGACGACCAACTCACCGCCGGCTACCGCCAAAATCAGACGATACGAGTAGTCGTTTCCGAGGCTCAGTGGTGGGACGACCAGAGCGGGAGTGCCGTTGGATGGCACCGGTAGCCAAGGCCCGTCATCGATAGATCGTTCCCAAAACCAGACGCTGTCCAGGAGCTTCGACTGCACGGACATCTCGAGGATTTCCTCCGAGTTTTCAGTCACGGTGATGTTTCCATTGAGCGGGGCTTCAGCATCTTCAACCACCTCCAGAAAATTCAAATCCCGCGGCGGTGCGAAGGTGCCGATCATGCCACCGGAAATCGGTTTGAGCGCGCCTGCGGGGATGGTCTCGGCATCCTCATCATGCCGCCAGGCGGCCTCAAACCAGTCGCCACCGCCACCTTCCTTGTATAGCGCCTCCACGTAGTACCGGGTCCCGGCAACCAAGTCGTCGGCCGGGCCGCCAGTCTCCGGTTCGCC
>DKGH01000125.1:0-13057 GCA_002453165.1 Verrucomicrobia bacterium UBA6775 | reverse complement strand
CTCGTCACTGCTGACGTACAGTTGCGAGGCGTCGTCGCTGCGGATGTGAAATTCATAAAACCCATCCGTCGGCGGGATGACGTAGCCACTGATTTTCGCCCCGTAATTGTCGGCGATATTTCCAAATTTCGAGAACGTTGAAAAAGCGGGGAGATACACGGCCCTGCTCTCAAAACCGGGGACCGTGTCAGGCAGATTGGCGTCGAACTTTTCCGAGTCGAGCAGCCCCTCAACCGTGACGCCGGGAATGCCGCCAAAAAACTCGTATGTCAGGAAGCCGCGACTGAATACGTAGCTGCCAAACGTCAACTCCACCTTTCCGTCGATCGAGTTCCCTGCGAGATCCTTGCCGCCCTTGATCGAAAGAGTGAACGTTTTACCTGCCCCCATTTTCTCCGTGATCAGGCGCACTGAGGAACTGCCGGCTTCCGAGACTTCCTCAATCTCAAGTCCGTCGATGGAGAAATTGCTGTCCTTGGCCGTGGCGTCCATGTCCATCGGCTCGGAAAATGTCACCAGTACGTTGCGGAAAGTCGCATCAGCCGAGGCACCGACCACCGTTGGCGGAGTGATTTCATTCGTGACGGTCAGTTTGGCTTTGTCACTCTCGGTATCGCCGTCCGGATTGTTCACTACCAAAAAGTAGGTGTCCTCGTCGCCCTTGGCCAAGCGCTCGAACTTTAGTTCTGTCGTGTCGGCTCCGGAGATGCCTCCCCCGTTGGTTACGGCGGATTCCATACCCAATCGTGCCGACGAGGCAGTCCAGCCGCTCTCATCGAAGTTCATCAACACCCCGTCGAATGCGTTGTCCGTGACATCGTCAAGGGTGCCCCCCTCGGCTTGGTCAAAGCTGTAATAGGCGAGCAGCCAATCCTCGTCCCCGTCCAGCGGCTGGTTCATGCGCTCCTGAATTTCCTCCTGTTCGAGTGCGGCCTCCCAGATGCGCAACTCGTCGATCTCGCCCTTGAGATACTGCGATGCAGCGTCGTTTGAGAAGCCAACGTTGACGTGTTTTTGCCAGTCGAAGTTCGACGTATCCTTCACGCCTTCGATCACCAGTTCGCCGTCCACGTAGACGTATTGGCCGGCGAGATCCAAGCTGATGACGTGGGCGATGTGATGCCACTTGCCATCAGCCAGATTCAACCCTGAGGACACCTCCACGCCCGGGCCGCTCCATGTCCGGATGCGAACATTCCCGTCGATCAAATGGATGTGCCGGTCATGACCCCCGACGCCCAGATTTTGATCCACAACTGAAAATAAGCCGGCATTCGGGTCTTCAGTGCGGAACCAAAACTCGACCGTGTACTCCGTTTCCGGGACGTCGATCGGCACGGACACGTACTGCAATTCGCCCGGAAAACGCAGCGCACCACCGCCACCGTTAGAGCGGAACCAACGGTAGGTGTTCGGTTCACCGGAGGCTTCCACCTTGAGGCTTGCCGAGCTTTCCGCCGGGGCGGAAACATCGCTTGGCTGGGTGACGATCTTGGCCGGGTCGGCGTGGGAGACAGTTGCCAAGCCCAGGCCAAGGCCAAGGCAAAAGACCTTTGCCAAGCGCCGGGAGGAGACGGGAATAGTTTTCATAAGATGAATGGCTTGGAGTCGTAATTATCAATGGAACCCAATTTTGACAAGAAGCAAAGTGCGCTTGGCCAAGCGGAGTTTTGTCGATAGCTTGAGTCGAGTATGCACGGGAAAAAACTGATTTTTTCAATGGCGCTTGGCCTGTTTTGGTCTGTCTCCACCGGTTTGGCCAAGCCGAATGTTGTCCTCATTTACATTGATGACTACGGGTGGCGCGATGTGGGCTTCAACGGAACCAATTTTTACGAGACTCCGAACGCAGACCGCATTGCCCGCGAGGGTATGAACTTTCGCAGTGCCTACTCAAATGCGCCGAACTGTGCCCCCAGCCGCGCCTGCCTGATGAGCGGCCTCTACTCTCCTCGGCACGGCGTCTACACTGTGGCTAATTCAGATCGCGGCAAGGCGGCGCTTCGAAAAATCATCCCTACGAAAAACACGACAGTGCTCGCGGACGAATTCGTCACCCTCGCCGAGGCGCTCAAGGCCGGCGGCTACAAAACGGCGACGATGGGCAAATGGCATCTCGGCGACGACCCGACCACTCAGGGATTCGACATCAACATCGCCGGCCGCGAATGGGGAAGCCCAAGCGGCGGCGGTTATCACAGCCCGTACAAGTACCCCAATCTAGTGAACCGAAAAAAAGGCGAATACCTCACCGACCGCCTCGGTAACGAAGCGGCAAAATTCATCGAGGCAAACAAGGAGCGTCCGTTTTTCCTCTACCTCACCCACTACGCTGTGCATACGCCAATTCAGGCCAAGCCAGAGCTGATTGCAAAGTACGAACAAAAAACACCGACCGACAAACAGACCAACGCAAAGTACGCTGCGATGATCGAGAGCATGGACGACAGCGTTGGCACGGTGCTCGACACGCTCGATCGACTCAAGCTGGCCGACAACACCATAGTGATATTTTATGCTGACAACGGAGGCCATGGCGGCGTGACCTCCAACGCTCCGTTGCGGGGTTCAAAGGGGATGCTGTACGAGGGGGGCATCCGAGTGCCAATGGCGGTTCGATGGCCGGGCGTGGTGAAGTCGGGCACCACCAGCGACGAGCCAGTCATCGGCATCGACCTTTACCCGACGCTGCTCGAAGCGACTCAAACCAAGCTTCCGCCCAGAGTGAAGCTCGACGGCACCAGCCTGCTGCCGATTTTTAGTGATGCCGGCGCGAGTTTGTTTCGGCCGGCAATTTACTGGCATTTCCCAGCTTATCTTCAGGGCTATACCAAGCGGCACGGCCCATTCCGCACCACGCCGGCTGGGGCCATCCGGATGGGTGATTGGAAGCTGATCGAGTACTTTGAGGACGGAGCGCTCGAGCTTTACAATTTGGCCGACGATATCGGGGAAGACCAAAACCTGACCAAGCGGGAGGCCAAACGGACGGCCGAAATGCATTCAATAATGAAGGCTTGGCGTCGCGCCACAAACGCCCCGGTTCCGACGGAAATGAATCCAGAATTCGACCCGGCTGCGTACAAAGCGGCGTTTAATCGGCGATAAAACGGCCCGGCAACTCGACCGTTTGGTTCAGCGAAAACAGACCGAAACGTGACTCCATCGCTTGGCCAAGCGCGATAGCTTCGCCTGCACTCGCGCAGATGGCAAATACCGTGGAGCCGCTCCCGCACATCAATGTCGCCTGAGCGCCGTTGGCCAGGGCGTGTTCCTTCAGCAGCTTGAGCAGGGGATATTTTTTGAACGCGGGTAGTTCGAGCGAGTTGTAAAACAGATCGGCTGAATCAATCAGGTTGCCCTTGGCCAAGCGCTTGGCCAGTTCCCCCGCTTGGCCAAGCGGCCGGTTCCGGGCCTCGGGAAAATTGGCCAAGCTCTTGTAAGCCCATGGCGTTGGGATGCCAAAATCGGGCCGGAAAAGCAGCAGGGCCTTCCCATCCAGCGAAGCCAACTCCCCAACCGGTTCGATGATTTCACCCCGGCCCTTGGCGATGGCCGGTTGTGCCTGCAAAAAAAACGGGACGTCGCTGCCAAGTTCGGCTGCCAGTTCATGAAGATCCGCCTGGCCAAGCGCCTGGCCAAGGAGCGCGTTCAGCACGAGCAATGTGCCGGCGGCATTGCCGCTGCCGCCGCCGAGGCCACCCTCGGCCGGGATATTTTTTTCGAGATGAATGCGAACGCCAGTTTCGCTTCCCACCTTAGCCAGAAATCGCTCGGCGGCTCGCCACACGAGGTTGCTGGAATCGGTGGGGATGCCGGGCTGGCTGCAGGTCAGTTCGATGCCGCTTTCGATCAACTCCATCTCGAGACGGTCAAAAATCGGCACCGGCAGCATGAGCATTTCCAGCTCATGAAAACCATCCTCCCGCCTGCCGACGACGTTGAGTAGGAGGTTGATTTTGCAGTACGTTGTCTGTGTTCGTTTCAAGTCACAAAAAAGGCGCCGGCCGTGAGGCGGGCGCCGTGAAATTGGATGGAGACCGGTTTAGTGGTCAAACACTTTGAACCGACTGCCTGGCAGAAATGGGGCCACGTCGCCACCCCCAAATCCGATGGCGGAGTTCGGATGAAAGATTCCATCGTCCCACAGGCCGGGTGTATAGCTGGCCGGGAACAGCGCGTCATCCGGGAGCACCATGCCGCCCCAAGGGTAGTCCAGCGTGGCCACGGATGGGTCAGGATAAACGGTTGCGCCCTGCAACCACGGCTCGTAGTCCGGGGTGGGGATAGCGAAGGTAACAATCTCGGCGAAGCCGATCGCGGTCCGTGCCATGGTGCGGCTGAGTCCGCGAACCACGCCGGTGGTGTAGGCGTGCTGCGGGCCGTCCCAGAGGGCGGTCTGCTCGACAGAGCGGCTGAATTCACCCAAGCGGGTGAATTCGGTAAAGTTGCGGACGCCGCGGCCCAATTTGTTTTCCGGTCCGGCGCAGCCCACAGAAAGGACAGCAATCAGGGATGCGACGGCGGTTGTTTTTGCAATGTTTCGCATTGGTTCAGTCAAAAAAGCGACGGGCAGATTAGTAAAAAAATGGCCGGTGTAAAGTCTTTTGGCGTTATTTTTCCGGCTCTTCGGGTAGGTTTTTGGCGGCCTCGGCTTCTTCTTTCAAGCGCTGTTCCTCCCGCTTTTTGTCCCGCCGATACCAAATCCATGCGATGAATATACTTATCTCGTAGAAAAGTTGCATAGGTAGTGCCATCAATATTTGAGTAACAATATCGGGGGGAGTTAGTGCTGAGGCTAAGACTAGGTTAATCACCACCCAGTACATACGGAATTTAGCCAGTTTCTTGTAGTTCAGTACGCCAATTTTGACCAATAGAAGAATAATTACTGGTAGTTCAAAAGCTAGGCCCATACCGATCATGAATTTGCAGACGAACTTGATGTAATCTTCTGCACGCCAAAGATCCGCGCCGAAATGCATCCAATTAGCAAAGAGTGCTGCTGTGCTTAGGGCAATCTTCATCAGCAGGAAGTAGCAAAACGCGGCACCAAGGAAAAACAGCCCGCCTCCTATTATGACGGACATGGTGAGGTATTTTTTCTCCTTCTTGCGCAGTGCGGGGAAAATGAATTGCCCGAGAAAATACAGGATAAATGGCAGGGAGACCATGATGCCGCCGTAGAACGCCATTTGCAGTGCCACGAGAAAGCCACTGAGTGGGCTCATCGATTTAAGCTCCGGCCCGGCTTTGCTGGCATCGTTCGCAGCCGAGAGCGCGTTGGTGTCCGGCTGCAGCAGCAGTTGAAGTTTGCCCCCCTCGACCACCGGTTGAAGACTGAACGGCTGCGGCTGAGTGACGTTTGTCAGGTTGAGCAACTGGTACGCTTCTGCGAGCAGGTTGGTCTCGACCGGAATCCGGAATACCTCGTCCTCGGTCATCCGGACGAGGATCTCACTTTTGCTTTCCTGAAGGAGGGATTCCTTGCGGTTTTCGGTGAGGAACTGTTTGGCTTCACCGAGTGGGCGGGAGAGGAAATCAACAATCAACGGGGCACCGGCCAGGCAGGCGACCATCGCCACGCCAAGCGCGGCCACGCACCGGATGAGCACCCAGCGCAAGTCCTCCATGTGTTCGAGGAAGGATTTGACTGGGCCACCGTATTCTGAGCCATCGTCATCAAGATCCGGTTCCCACTCATCATCGTCACCGCCGCCATCACCGCCTTGGCCGCCGGCGCGGGGAACCGGCACGGGCGCGTTTACCGCGTGGGCGGCCTGGTATTCGTCGCCCTGATATTCCCCGTGGTCGTAGTGTTGATGATCGTCGTGATGCTCATCATGGTGATGGTCGTGTGCGTGATGATCCTCGTGTTCGTAGTCGTGGTGATAGGGATCGTCATGGTGCCAATCCTCCTCGTCGGAGGTTTGGAGGTAATCGGGGTCGTCGGTGTACTGAGAGGCGGCTTCCCCGTCGTTCGGCGAGTCCTCGCTATCGCTTGGCTTCGGTTCCTCCGCTTGGCCAAGCGCTTGGCTTTCGGCATCGTCCGCGTCGGGGGCGGGCGGATGCTCCGGCTGGGTTGGTTTCTGGGATTGGTCAGGCGCCTCCGCTTGGCCGTCGGGGGTGTTCTCCGGCGGCTCGGTAGCGCCCTCAGTCTCCTTGGGCATGGTCTAGAGCCAAATCACACGGGAAGGACGACTAAAAATCAGGCGTCTTTTTTGCTGTCGCCGCTCTTGTTTGTTTCCGAGGTTTGCTCGGTGATCTGTGGAGCGGGGGGAGGGGTGTAGTTGGTGGGCTCATCCATCGCCCGCTCGAGTTCGTTGTTCACGTCTCTTGTTGCTTTCTTAAACTCCTTGATACCTTGGCCCATACCTTTAGCTAATTCTGGAAGCTTTTTGGCCCCAAAAAAAATCAGGATTACTCCCAATACGAGTATAATTTCTGGTAAACCTGGCGAAAAAGCTAGTTGTAAGTGAGTTGTCATATCTTGTCAAAAAGGCCGGAGAACCTAGCCTTATTTTTTTGAATGTAAAGAGCCAACTCCCGGTTAATGGGTTGGGTGGGGGTTAATCAATTGCCCGGTTTGGGCGTGAGCAGCACAAATTCGCCGCGTCGGTTAAGGCGATAGGCTGATTCTGTCGGGCTCGGATCGGCAGGCCGGTCTTCGCCCAAAGTCATGGTGCGGATGCGGTCGGCACTTACGCCGCGCTCGACCAAAATATCACGGATGCTAAGGGCACGACGTTCGCCGAGTGCCCGGTTGTACTCCTCGGTGCCGCGCTTGTCGCAGTGCCCTTCAACGAGCACCTTGTTTTGTGGGCTGCTGGAAAGTGCCTCGGCCACGGTGCTGACCTTGTCGGTGTCGCCCGGTTCAATCTCGGAGCGGTCGAATCCAAAGTAAACAGTCTGTGCCGCGAACGTCTCACGATCCATCAGCATGTTTTCGAAATCCTCCAACCCGGTCAGACCGACCTCGCCACCGTCCGTGGAGGTGACGCCGCCTTCCTCTCCGATTTTGCCACCCTGTCCGGTCTCCGATTCATTCCCGTTGCCGGTCGTCCCTCCGCCCTTAATGCTCGGGAGGAAGGTGTTGGGTTTGTCCGTTTTTTTGCAGCCCACGGAAAACGCCATAACCAGCGTGGCCAAGGCGAGAGAAATGTAATTTGTGGGCTTCATGGGTGGAGGTGCTTTTTGCTTAAGACTTGGGTTTCAGGAGAACAAATTCGCCGCGGCGATTGGCCTGATAGGCGTCCTCGGAAAAGCCGGGGTCGGCCGGGCGATCCTCGCCCAGGCTCATGGTGCGGATACGGTCGGCGCCAACGCCAAGTTCGACCAAGCGATCCCGGACGCTCAGTGCGCGTCGTTCGCCAAGCGCGCGGTTGTACTCTTCAGTGCCTCGTTCGTCGCAATGACCCTCGATTAAAACCTTGTTTTGAGGACTCTGCGCAAGTGCGCTGGCCACCGCTCCGACCTTGCCGTTGTCGTCAGGATGAATCTCTGAGCGGTCGAAGCCGAAGTAAACGGTTTCGGCTGCGAAGGCCTCACGATCCATCAGCATGTTTTCAAATTCGTCCAGCCCAGCCAGCCCGATGTTGCCGTCGCCATCCACGGTGACTACGTCTCCGCCGCCACCGACCCGGCCGCCGGGAGTGGTGTCGAGCAGGCTGCCATTGCCTGTCACGTTGGAGTTGCCACCGGGAATTTGGGTGATGTTTTTTGGGCCGTGCTTGCACCCGACAGAGAGGGTCGCGACAAGGGCTGCGAGGGTCAAACCAGTGAATTTCACAAGGGTCATTTTAGTAAAGTTAAGTTCCGTCAATTACTCCATGCGGCCTGAGAGCAATTCCCCGGAAAGCTTCGCGGGAGAGTCTTGACGCGTTTGGTGGGCACGTCAAGTACCGATAAGACACGCTTGCCGCGGGAGCGGTTGGTAAAAATCAACGTGCGCGAGTTGAGCGCCCACGAGGGGTCCTCACCGGTGGCGACGACCTGTGCGCTTCCGCCGCTCGACGGGACGATACAGATGTCAAACCGACCTCCGCGCTGGGTGGTGAAGGCGATCGCCTTGCCGTCCGGCGACCAGTCCGGCTCGGTCGCGTTGGAGACGTGAATGGTGGAGATTCGCGACATGGCCCCGCCGTTGGCCGGTATTTTATACAGGGCGGAACGGCCCCCGGCACGTGAGACGAAGCAGATGAACCGTCCGTCCGGCGACCAGCAAGGGGAGGACTCCGCCGCCTTGGTCGTAGTCAGCCGCCGAAAACCGGTCCCGTTGACGCTGGCCACCCAGATGTCCGGGCTGCCTGCCTTGCTGAGCACCATCGCCACGCGTTTTCCGTCCGGGGAAACGGCCGGGCTAATGTTGGAACCGGAAAAACGGGCCACAGTCCGGCGTTGCCCCGTCCGGATGTTATGGGAGTAAATGTCCGGGTTGTGCTTGAGATACGAGTAGTAAAACAGCGTGTCCCCGTTTGGTGCCCAGTCCGGCCCGGCTGAGATGGAGTTGTCGCTGGTCAAGCGCTGCGCGTTGAATCCGTCAAAGTCCGCGACGTGAATCTCGGTGTTGCGCCCGTGGAATTGCCGGAAGGCAATCTTGGTGAGGCCGATGCCGGGCGAGCCGGTGACTGCCTCGACGACGTTGTTCGCGAAGGTGTGGCCCTGCAACCGGAGGTTGCCCCCCTGATATCGCTTGTTGAGGATGAATCCGCGTTTCAGGTGGTCGTATACCGCGCCCGAGACGCTGCCGCCGGTGTTGCTGCCCTTGATGGTGAACTGCGCCTTGCTTCGTTCCACGAATTCGAACCCCTGCACGAAGAGGTCGAATTTCAGTAGTGAGAGAACATCGCCGGTGAAGCCCTCGATGTGAACCGGGATCGCCTTGACCTCGCCGGTGTTGAAGATGTCGACGTCGATGACGTTTTGCGCTTGGCCAAGCGCTTGGCCAAGCCCGAGCACGGCGGCCATGACGGCCAGAGAGTGACGAATGGATTTCCTCATTGAAAACTTCGTGAGTTAAAATTTAGGTTAAAGGTTTTCTTGGCGCCGCTCATCCCGGCCGGAAACGGGGCGATCCGCTTCACGCGGTCGAGCGCCTTTTGCACGGCGCGATCCCAGCTCGCCAAGCCGGATACCCCGATGATTCGGGCGGAGATGACGTTGCCGTTTCGCGCAATGACCAGCTGCACCTTCACGACCGGGTCACCGGAGATGGTGCCCGGATGGATGGTGGCATCCACGTACTTGCGGCGAATGAGCGATTCGTAATTGGCGGCAGCGTACCGGCCCTGCGGCACGTTGACCGAGGTGCGACCGGAGAGTTTCGAGTCGAGGTTGTTGAGCGACTGTTTGAGTGCAGCCTGGCGCTTGGCCTCTGCCTGGCGGGCGCGCTCGACAGCGGCCTGATGGGCCTTGACTTTCTGCGTGTCCGGCTGGCGCATGGTCGAGTTCAGGTTGACCTTGATCTTCGGCTTGACCGGTTTTGGCTTGGGCTTGGGTTTTACCACCTCCACCGGTTTCGGCTTGGGTTTTACCGGCTTGGGCTTGGGCGGAGTGGGATCCGGGGGTGTTGGCTTGGGCTTGGGTGGAGTCGGCTTCGGCGGGGTGGGCTTGGGTGGGGTGGGAGTCGGCGGAGTCGGGGGTGCGACCGGAGCCGGGGGAGCCATGATTTGATCGACAATCTCCGACGGGATCAGGTCAATCACCTGTACTTTTTCCACGCGCTTGGCCAAAAGCACCGGTGCAAGAAGCAATAGGGCCAGCGTCAGTGCATGAAATACAACTGACCCAACCATGCAACTGCGCTTCAGTCTGCCCATTTTTTTACTAACCTCCTTTTTATTCCGGCTCCGTTCTCAACGAGACCCTTGTAATCTCGTTTTGTTTGCAGCGGTTCAATACCGCCACCACGGAACCGTAGCTGCCCGCGTGATCGGCGCGGACGTACACCAAAAGATTCGGGTTGTTTCGATGATCGTCAACCAGTTTTTGTTCAATCTGATCGAGCGCCATCTTTTCGCCGTCGAGCATGTAGCCCCCAGCCTTGTCGACTTCCACCGTGCGGATGTCCTCTTTTTTGAGCGCCCGGTCCGGCTGACCGCCGTCCGGCAGATCCAGCGACAACCCCTGCTCCAGCAGCGGTGTCGTGATCATGAAAATGATCAGCAGCACAAACGCAAGGTCGATCAACGGCGTGACGTTGAGGTCACTGAGCGTGACGAGCGAGTTGCGTTGTGAAAAGCGGCGCATGACGAATTACAGTTTACCCGAGGCCATTTGAATGGCCTTGTACGCGACAAATGCTACCACGATGAGCAGAGTGAACTGCCCAATTGTGATCTTGCGAGACCGGCGAAACATCTTTCGCTTCAGTTTCCGGAACGGGCTTTTCTTGAGCCTGTTATTGCATTCTCCACAGCGTGAGAGCACGCGCTGCACCTTGGCCCCGCAACTCTTGCATTTGACGAAAAGCTGGGAGTTGCAGTACTCGCACTCCTTCAGGTCGCCCGGGTTCAAGTGGGCGCACTTGGGGCAAAGCAACCCCTTCTCCCCTTGAACTGCGTTTTTTGAGGGCATACCGGCTATTCATCCTTGAGGAATTCGCTTTCCATTCGTGAGGCAAGTTCCTGTGCAAAGTTATCCAACTCCACGGTGAACACCCGCAGGTTGTGCACCAGCCAGTTGTAGCCGACCATGGATGGGATAGCCACGAGCAGACCGGCGACGGTCGTTGCCAATGCCGCCGCCACGCCGGGCGCGACGGTGGTCAGGTTCGCGTTACCCTCCTGCGCAGCGGCACTGAATACGTCCATCACGCCCCAGACCGTGCCCAGCAGCCCGACGAACGGTGCTCCACTCACGGCGATGGCCAGCAGGATCAGCCCGCTCTCGAGCTTGAGTGACTCCTTGGCCACATCGCTCTCGAGGGTTCGCTTGACGTGTTCCATCGTCTTGAGCGTTGCATATTTTTTGGAGCCCAGTTCGCCCTCGTTGCCGCTGTTTTTCAGGCGGCTCAACAGATCCTTGCAGCCGTTGTCGTACAGGTTGAACAGCGGGCAACCTTCGACATGTATATCCCGGTCGTGTATCACCAGTACTCCGTCGTGTTGATGAAATTCGTCGACAAAGAGCCGGTTGAGCTTGCGTGCCTTGCGGGTCTGCAGTCCTTTTTGAAGCATAACCGACCATACAAAAATGGACAACAGGCCAAGCAGGATGATGATCGATTTTCCGGGCGCCCCTGCCTGATCCCACACGTAGGGTGTGGCGGACGCTGCGGCAGTTTCCGCTCCGGCCTGTAACAACATGATCATCTTCAAACGGGTTCGCTGGGTGAACCCACTCCTTGGGGCAGATATTCTTATCGCTTGGCCAAGCGCGGGTCAAAGGCAAACAAGCCCTTTTTCGCGAATTATCTGTCTCCGGCCTTGGCCAAGCGCATGCGTCGGTGATTTAATCGCCGTATGCAAAAGGACGAAATCGCGGATATCCTCAAGGAGATCGGGGTGTTCCTCGAGTTGAAGGGGGAAAACCCGTTCAAGACTCGTGCCTACCAAAATGGCGCCCGCACGCTGGAGGGCCTGACCGAGCCTCTGGAGGTGCTGATCGAGGAGGAGCGCCTGGGCAAGGTGAAGGGCATCGGCAGCGCGTTGGCCGACAAAATCACCGAGCTGTCCACCACCGGCAAGCTGGCGTATTACGACGACCTGAAGGCATCCATCCCGGAGGGGTTGATCGCGATGCTCAACATCCCCGGCCTTGGCCCGAAGAAGGTCAAGGCCGTGCACGAAAAACTGGGCATCGATTCGGTCGAGGCGCTAGAGGAGGCCTGCAAGGAAAACCGCCTTGCGGAGCTGCCCGGTTTTGGAAAAAAGACCGAGACTAAGATTCTCGAGGGCATTGAGTTTCGCCGCAACTACGCCTCCCACCATCACATCAGTGCTGCTCTGACGCTGGCTGATCCCATTTTGGATCAACTCCGCGCACACCCCGATGTCATCCGCTGTAGCACCGCCGGCAGCCTACGGCGGCACAAGGAAATCATCCGAGACATCGACTTTCTCGTCTCTTCGAAAAACCCTGAATCGATCATTGAGTTTTTCACCACCCAACCCGGTATTATTTCCATCTCCGCCAAGGGCGACACAAAGGCGAGCGTGATCCTCGAGGGCGGCATTCAGGGAGACCTGCGCGTGGTGAGCGATGCCGAGTATCCGTTTGCGCAGGCGTACTTCACCGGCAGCAAGGAGCATAACATCGTCATGCGCCAGCGGGCGATCGCCCGCGGCCTGCGGCTGAACGAATACGGCCTGTTCAAAAGCAAGGAGGAAACGCGCGATCCCAAGCTGCGCGTCGCCTGCAACACGGAGGAGGATCTTTTTGCCGCTCTCGATCTGGCATACATCCCGCCCGAGTTGCGTGAGGACAAGGGCGAATTTGAGGCGGGTGAGGCCAATTCAATCCCGAGACTCATCGACTGGACCAACCTTAAAGGCTCGCTGCACAATCACTCAAACTGGAGTGACGGCGCGGAGTCGCTCGAGGAGATAGCCGAGTACATGAGCGAGCTGGGTTGCGAGTACTGGGCGATAACCGACCACTCTCGCTCCTCATTTCAGGCTAATGGCCTCGACGAGGCGCGCCTGAGAAAACAGATCGACGAGGTTGCTGCGGTGAATCGCAAATTGGAGGACGAGGGGAATGACTTTCGACTACTCTCCGGCACCGAGGTAGACATCCTCAAGGAACGACTCGATTTTGACGACGAATTGCTTGGCAAACTCGACGTGGTCGTCGCCAGCCTGCACGTCGCCGGCAGCAACGAGGCCGACAACACCAAGCGGCTGATCGCTGCTGCTGAGAATCCCCAGGTGCACATGATAGGCCATCTGACCGGCCGGCTGCTTCTCCGCCGGGATGCCTACCCGATCAATCAGGACGCCGTCATCGATGCCTGCGCCGAGAGTGGCACCTGGCTTGAGCTGAACGCCAATCCATACCGCTTCGATCTTGACTGGCGGCTGTGGCAGCAGGCCAAGGCCAAGGGCATCAAGTGCGT
>DKGH01000140.1 GCA_002453165.1 Verrucomicrobia bacterium UBA6775 | reverse complement strand
GTTGTTTCGAGTAAACTTGGCCAGACGCAGTCGCGCTGCTTTCTTCGCCACCTTCCGCTGCGGCGGGGCATCCATTTTTTTGCGATCATGAAGATACTCCGCCGTGAGCGATCCCTTCGCCTTGGCCAAGGCACTGCCGGGGCCATTGAACACAATTTCGCCGCCGTGCTCCCCCCTGCCCGGGCCAAGGTCGACCACGTGGTCGGCCCGGCGGATGACTCCGGTCTCGTGCTCGACAACGACCAGCGTGTTGCCGAGATCCCGCAGTTTTTCGAGCAATAAAACGAGCCGCTCAGTATCGCGTGGGTGCAACCCGACGCTCGGCTCGTCCAGCACATAAAGCATATTGACGAGTTTCGACCCAAGGCAGGCCGTGAGGTTTACGCGTTGGGTTTCGCCCCCTGAAAGGGTGCGGGTCGGACGATCCAGCGAGAGATAGCCCAAACCGATCTCGACCATCGCATTGAGCCGGTTTTGAACCTCGTTCAACACTGGCGAGAGGGCATCGCCTTGGCTTAGGTTCAATCGGCCTGCCAATTCGTTCACCACACCCGCAGCATCGCGAATGGGTAACTGATAAAATTCGGAAAGCCTCAGCCAATCGCCGGAGCCGGTGTAGTCGATCCGAAACCGCAACGACTCCGGCTTGAAGCGGTGGCCACGGCAGGCCGGGCACTCGGTGTACGCACGATACCGTGAGAGCAACACCCGCACGTGCATCTTGTACGCCTTGCTCTCGAGCCAGCGAAAGTAACCGGCGACGCCGTACCACGCGTTGGGCCAAGACCGCCCCGGTTTGCCATAATCCGGTTCACCGTGAATCACCCAGTCCTGAATTTTCTTGGGCAGATCTCGAAACGGCACATCGGTCGGGATGCCATCGCGCCTGGCCGCGCGTATCATGTCCCGCTGGCATTCGGCCCCGGTCTTCGTCTGCCACGGCTTCACCACACCTTCCGCGATGGACAAAGACAGGTCCGGCAACGCCAGCCGGTAGTCGATCGAGATGATGCGGCCAAACCCGCGGCACTCCGGACAGGCACCAATCGGGTTGTTGAAACTGAACAACGACGGCGACGGGTCGCGATACTCAAGATCGCACGCAGCGCAGTGAAATTGGCGACTGAACCGCTGTGGGGCTGCCCCTTCCGAGTGAACCGCCAAGTGGCCTTTGCCGAATTGATACGCCTGCTCGACCGCCTCAAGAAACCGGGCACGGTTACGCTTGGCCAAGCGCAC
Organism: Verrucomicrobia bacterium UBA6775; assembly: GCA_002453165.1. Classification (GTDB taxonomy): domain Bacteria; phylum Verrucomicrobiota; class Verrucomicrobiia; order Limisphaerales; family UBA1096; genus UBA1096. The sequence continues at coordinate 1,647 of DKGH01000140.1, read as the reverse complement.
GCGATCCTGAACCACCGACAGGGCGGTGAACTTACGCTTGGCCAAGCGCTTGGACGCCTCATCTACCCGCAGCACTTCCGGTAGGTTACCGCGCCGGGGTTTCACCGTCGGGTCGAGAATTCGCTGGTAGCCCTGTTTGCCAATGAACTGCAACGATTCCTCGAGGGAAATTTGTTTAGCCAGTGGCACATCGAATGTGACAAGAAGTTCGTCCGCTTGGCTGGCGATGACCGCCTCCCAAATGGCCAGTGGCTCGTCGCGGGTGACGAGCGATCCACACCGATCGCAGTGGCACCGGGCGAGGTGCGTCCACAGGTGTTTCATGTGGTCACATATCTCGGTCATCGTGCCGATGGTCGAGCGGGTGGTGCGAACGGTGTTACGTTGGCCAAGCGCGATGGCGGGCGGGATGCCGTCGATGCGGTCGACCTGCGGCTTGTCCATCCGGTCGAAAAACTGCCGGACATACGGCGAAAACGTCTCGACGTAGCGCCGCTGCCCCTCGGCAAAGAGCGTGTCAAACGCGAGCGAACTTTTGCCGGAACCGCTCAGGCCGGTGAAGACGATCAACCGGCCCTTGGGCAGGTCGAGATCGAGATTCTTGAGGTTATTGTGGCGGACGCCACGCAGCCGAATCACGTCGCTGGTTGCCTTTCGCGGCATGCCGTCGGCGTCGGCGCTCAGCCCGTGGCCATGCAATCCTTGAGGTAGTCGATGATGGCCCGGTCGTCGTCCCCCGCATCGAGTGTCACCTGCAAAAACTCGACGAGACTCGAGTTTCGCTCGCGCAAAAACGGCCGATCCCCACCGCAGCCGTACATGAGGTCGGGGTGCAGTTCGCCGGCAAGCTTGGCCCGGGCCTTAACGATCAATCGAGGCAGCCAGGCGATGCCGTCGACTTCATCCTTTTTCCCCGGGATGGTCGCCGGATCGACGACCGAGTCCGCCGGTTGGCTGCCGAGAGCGTTGACGAAATGATCCCGCCGCAGCGCGGTCACCCCTTCGACTTGATCGTACTCGACGTCCCCCCAGTTGATGCTGTCTTCGACAAAGTCAAACAACTCCTGCGAGGTGCAGCCAAGCGAGGCGAGAAAATCCGCTTCGTCGGCCTCGAAAATCGTTTCCGGTGTCGTGCGCCCGTCGCGGTAACGCTGTTGGGCGGCTTGGTATAGTTCGCGAAATTTCGCTTTCCAGTCTTCAGACATGATGCAGCTTAATTTCGCAAATCGATGGCAGACATCAAGCGATCTGTGGCCGAATAGGCCTCGGTCACCCACTCGACGATCTGGGACGGATCCGGTGCGTACTCCAGTTCAAGGCTGATCGCCCCGTCGAATTCCAGATCCTTAATCGCTTGCATGTAGCCCTCGAACGGCACCACACCACGACCCGGCGGCAGGTCGCCGTGCACCTTGCCGTCGCAGTCAGAAATGTGTACATGCCCGGCACGTCCCCGCAACGATGCGAGGCTCTCCGGCGGGCTGTCGCTCAATACCATGTGACTGATGTCGATGTTCGCCTTGACCGCCGGGTTGTCGACGTCGGTCAGGAACCGATCCATCTCGCCAATCGTATTGACGAGTGACATGTGGAATGGTTCCAACTCGATCACAATCTCGAGGTCGCGCTCGCCGGCATAGTCGCCGA
>DKGH01000239.1 GCA_002453165.1 Verrucomicrobia bacterium UBA6775 | reverse complement strand
GGCGACAGCGGCGAAAGCAAATTTCCGAGGAAGTTCGGCGAAGGCAGGTTAGTCATCCCCGCTCCGCTCGAGGTTGATGCGCTGATGAAAAAGGTGCCCAAGGGCAAACTGACCACCATCAACGAACTCCGCACCGCGCTCGCGAAGAAGCATAAGACCGATTTCACCTGCCCGATCACGACCGGTATTTTCTCGTGGATCGCCGCATATGCCGCAGACGAGTTGGCGCAGCAGGGACGCAAACGCATCACCCCTACTGGCGCAAGCTCAAGAGCGACGGGCAGATCAACCCGAAGTACCCCGGTGGCATCGAGGCCATCCGCGAAAAACTCGAAGCCGAGGGCCACACGGTGATCCAAAAGGCCAAACGCTTCCTCGTGGAGAATTTAAAAAAAAAAGACCATCGTCCCGAAACAGGGCTGATGTCCTTTTTTCACGCTTGCTCCGCGCTTGGCCAAGCGGGCTTAATGGCGCGGTGTTTATCCGCTCCTTTTTGCTGCTGATCTGTCTCGCCGGCCTGCCCCGGCTGGACGCGCCGGCGCTTGGCCAAGCGGACGCCCCGCCAGTGGATCTCAAGCGGGCCGAGGCACTGGCCCGGCAGCATTGCGCCACCTGCCACCTTTTCCCCGAACCGGCCCTGCTCGACAAAAAGACCTGGAGCAGCCAAGTGATGCCGCGCATGGCAATCCGGCTTGGCCTCTCGCCGGAAAGCATCAACCGCCACCCGGAAGCCGAGGCACTCTGGAAAAGCGGCAAGTTCCCCAAGGAACCCACAATCCCGGTGGCCGACTACCAAGCGATCGCCGCATACTATCAGGCAAAGGCACCGGCCCAGCCGGTGGCACAAAAACCGCTGGCCCCCATCGGACTAGAGCTGCCGCAGTTCACAGCCAAGCCAAGCCGGTTCCGCCGGACGGTCGGCGCGGTGAACATGGTGCGCATCGACGAGCAGCGGCGGCAGATCTTTCACTCAGACGGGCTCAATCAATTCCTCGACGTGCTCGACGCGAACGGCAACCGGGTCGAGTCGCTAAAGGTCGGCAACGTGCCGGTCGGGTTCGAGGAGAACGGCGGCTCGTTTTTCCTGACGATGATCGGGACATTCTCGCCGTCGGACATTCCGCGAGGGGAACTCGCACTTGTCCAGCGCAGGGACGGCCGCTTTGTCCGGACCGGGACGCTGCTCTCAGGCATCCCCCGCCCCACTCACACCAGCCTCGCGGATCTCAACGCCGATGGCGACACCGACCTGATCGTGAGCATGTACGGCAACAACATCGGTCGGCTTTCGTGGTTTGAGCGGGGCGACGGGGGCAATCTCAGGGAGCACGTCATCCTGCCGCGCTCCGGCACGCTCAGCACGGCGGTGCACGATTTCAACGGGGACGGCCATCCGGACATCGCCGCGCTGGTCGCGCAGGAATTCGAGGCGATGTACGTGTTTCTCAACGACGGCAAGGGCACGTTCGAGCCGCGCATGATTTTTCAGGAGCACCCGCTCATGGGCCACTCGTCGTTCGAACTGACCGACTTCAACCGCGACGGCATGCCGGACTTCGTCGTTACTAGCGGCGACAACGGCGAGTACCCCTCGCCCCCGAAAAATTACCACGGCATCCGCGTGTACCTGAACCGGGGCGGTCTGAAATTCGAGCAGAGTCTGTCGCTGCCGCTCAACGGCGCGTTCAAGGCGTTGGCGCGAGATTACGATCAGGACGGCGACACCGATATCGCCGCCGTGTCCTATTTTCCAAACTACAAAACCACACCGAGGGAGAGCTTCGTTTATTTTGAAAACGACAACGGCCGGTTCAAGCCGAACACCTTTCGCACCTGCATCAGCGGCCGCTGGCTGACGATGGACGCCGGGGACGTGGATGGCGACGGCGACATCGACCTCGCGCTTGGCAACTACACCTACGGCCCGGACAAGGCCATCCACGTGCCGGAGTTTCTCATCAAGACTTGGGAACAGCGCGGGCCGCCGGTGATGATCCTCTACAACAACCTCCGCCAACCCAGGGCCGGCCAGTGACCGGTTTTCCTCGCCAACGCGCTTGACCAAGGGCACATTCCGCGCATGGCGAACGACGCTGAGGAGATTCAATACAAGGTATGGGCCAGCGACAACATGGTCTATGGACCGGTAAACTTGGACGTCCTGCTGGATTGGGTGGCCGACGGCCGCGTGACCCCGGACACGTGGGTGTTTGCCGAGGGCATCAATAGCTGGAAACCGGCCAAGACCCTCCCAGCATTGGGCGAAGCCCTTGCCAAGTATCACGCCAGCACCGCCCCGCTGCCCACCGCCGTGGAGCTTGGCCAAGCGGAAGGTGCCATCACCGTCGAGGATCTCCGGCAATTCGACGCCTTGGCCAAGTTCGGTCAAGAGGAGTTGGAGCAATTCATCCGCCACTGCAGCATCATGGAGATCGAGGAGGGCGGCATCGTCATGAAGAAAGATAGCCCGGGGGACGGCCTTTACATGGTACTTTCCGGTGGAACCCGAGTGCGCATCATCGCCGGTGGGCAGGACACAACCCTCGCCGATGTCATGGCCGGCAGCTTCATCGGGGAAGTGGCGATGTTCAGCCAGACGCCCCGCTCTGCGGATGTCATCGCACTCAGCCGCAGCACCCTGCTGTTCATGTCCCACGAACAATTCCGGA
>DKGH01000212.1:1966-3135 GCA_002453165.1 Verrucomicrobia bacterium UBA6775 | reverse complement strand
GAGTTTCATTTTCACAATCACACCGACAAGGTTATTCGAATCACTCAGGCTTTTTCCTCCTGCGGCTGTACCGTGGCAGCACTGCCGAAAAAACCGTGGATCATCAAACCTGGGGAAAAAGGAAGTATCCCGATCACGATGGATGTTCGTGGCAAAGTAGGCATTATCGAGAAAGATTCAACGATCGTCACCAGCAGAGGCACGATCGTCCTGACAACCAAGGTGGCCATCGGCGCCAATACGAGCACAACCGGAGGCGCACCCCGACGTGAACGAAGTGCTGATGAAAGAGCCGCAAACCTCAAGTTGGCCGCAAAAAATCGCCAGGCGGTTTTCCAAAACAACTGCGTGGAGTGTCACGTCAAGCCAACCGAGAGCAAGCGAGGACGACAACTCTACGCCACCGCCTGCGGCATCTGTCATGACGCAAAAAACCGCGCACCGTTCGTCACCGAGCTTCGCGCGATCGCCAAGGGCAAGGACCGGGCCTATTGGGATCAATGGATTCGCGACAGCAAACCCGGCACACTGATGCCGGCGTTCGGAAAAAAACATGGCGGCCCGCTGGACGAATCGCAGATCAAGTCGCTCGTCGTCTATCTAACTCGAATATTCCCGCGCGAACTCAAAACCAAACAGGCCATCGAGGCTGCAAGTAAAACCGGGGGCAAGTCCGGGGAGTTGCCCCTCAAATGAGCGGCAGCTTCATCACGTTTGAAGGGATTGAGGGTTGCGGCAAATCCACCCAGATCGAGCGCTTGGCCAAGCGCTTGGCCAAGCTGGAAAAGGATGTCGTCCAACTTCGTGAACCGGGTGGCACCGCCATCGGCGAGGCCATCCGCGAAACCGTCAAGCACCCCCCTGGAGACGATCCCATCTTACCCGACACCGAACTGCTGCTTATGAACGCCAGCCGGGCGCAGCTCGTGCAGCAGGTGATCCGCCCCGCGCTGGCCAAGGGTAGCGTGGTCTTGTGCGATCGTTTTTACGACTCGTCGCTGGCCTATCAGGGTTACGGCCGGGGTCTCGACTTGACCAAGGTGCAGCGAGCCATCGACCTAGGCGTCGGTGAGACCAAGCCGGACATCACCCTGCTGCTCGACATTCCGCTCGAAGTCAGCGCGGACCGGGTGGCTCGCCGCCAGTCGGAAACCGGTGAGTCCAACGAT
>DKGH01000212.1:654-1761 GCA_002453165.1 Verrucomicrobia bacterium UBA6775 | reverse complement strand
AGGTGCAGCGAGCCATCGACCTAGCCGTCGGTGAGACCAAGCCGGACATCACCCTGTTGCTCGACATTCCGCTCGAAGTCAGCGCGGACCGGGTGGCTCGCCGCCAATCGGAAACCGGTGAGTCCAACGATCAGTTTGACCGATCAGGCGATCGTTTTTTTAAGCGAGTGCTCGACGGATTTCATGCGCTGGCGGAAGGTGAGCCGCAGCGATACCGGATCATCAATGCGAACCAATCCCCCGATGCCGTCAGTGACGAAATTTGGGGCACCCTCAAAGACCAATTTTAAAAACCATGGAAAACGAAACGAACCTTAAGGAACGCCGCAAAGCCTATTGGCGGGCGAACCTGCGCATTCTGGCGATACTCATGTCGATCTGGTTTGTCGTGTCATTTGGCTGCGGCATCCTGTTTGTCGAGCCTCTGAACCAAATTAAACTGGGCGGATTCAAGTTCGGTTTTTGGATGGCGCAACAGGGATCGATCTACGTGTTTGTCGCCCTGATTTTCGTTTACGTCCGGCAGATGAACAAGCTCGACCGAGAATTCAACTTTCAGGACAGCGAATAACAGAAGACCACGATCATGGACGTAAAAACCTGGACTTACATCGTCGTCGGCCTGTCGTTCGCGCTCTACATCGGCATCGCAATATGGAGTAGGGCTTCATCGACCAAGGAGTTTTATGTGGCAGGCGGAAGCGTCAGCCCAATCTCAAACGGCATGGCCACCGCAGCCGACTGGATGAGCGCCGCCTCGTTCATCTCGATGGCCGGCATGATCGCCTTTGCCGGCTACGGCGGCTCAGTGTTTCTCATGGGCTGGACCGGCGGCTATGTGCTGCTGGCGTTGATGCTCGCGCCGTACATGCGCAAGTACGGCAAGTTCACCGTGCCGGAGTTCATCGGCGAACGATTCTATTCAAAAGCCGCGCGCATCGTTGCCGTCATCTGCCTTATCATCGTCTCCGTCACATACGTGATCGGACAAATGAAAGGCGTGGGCGTTGCGTTTTCCCGTTTTCTTGAGACCGACTACAACACTGGGCTCTATGTCGGAATGGGCATCGTCTTTTTCTACGCCGTGCTTGGCGGCATGAAGGGCAT
>DKGH01000212.1:0-311 GCA_002453165.1 Verrucomicrobia bacterium UBA6775 | reverse complement strand
ACCTACACGCAGATCGCCCAATATGTCGTGCTCATTTTTGCCTACACCGTTCCGGCTGTGTTCATCTCACTCAACCTGACCGGCAATCCCATCCCGCAGCTTGGCTTGGGTGGATCAACCGCAGATGGAACTCCGCTTCTCCTGAAACTGGATCGAGTGGTGACTGACCTCGGCTTCAACGAATACACCACCAGTGTCAACGGCGGAAAATTAAACATGTTCGTCTACACGCTGACACTGATGATCGGTACCGCCGGGCTGCCGCATGTGATCATCCGTTTTTTCACCGTGCCCAAGGTCAGCGACGCCCG
>DKGH01000208.1 GCA_002453165.1 Verrucomicrobia bacterium UBA6775 | reverse complement strand
CCCAACTCGACGCTGTCAAAATTCTCGAAGTATACAGGCACCTCGAACTGAACCGACGCGGTCTGTTCGCCCTTGGCGCTGTCGGTGTAAGTCAGGGTAAGCTCGTACTTGGATGCGGTCTGCAACGCATCCACCCCGGTCGCCGTGACAGTGATGATGTTTTCCTCCCTCTCAACCGAGCGCTCGAGTGCCTCGCCGTTCAACGACAGCGAAACCGTGTCGTCCCCGATCGTGGAGTCGCCTGCGTTAATCGTGACGGACAGCGGCGTGTCCGCCTTGGCGTATGCGTCGCCGGGAGTCCAGCTCTCGATGAATGACGGCACCGGCGGCAGTTCCTCGGGAATACCGGCTGCGGTAGCTCCGCCCAGCGCCATCAGCTGCCCATCGTTGAGGGCCTCAAACCGAATCTGGATGCTGTTGACAAATATCTCCTCCGACTCATTGTTGTCGTCGTTGAAGAAGGTGACCATGTTTTCACCCAGCGTATCGAGTGACCAACGACCATCGAGGCTCCCGTCCGGTGCGGCCACGTCTCCCACTTTTTTCCCATCAATGTAGAGCCTGCCCCATAGCTCCTCCATGTTCACGACGATCGCAACTCGGTACCATGTTCCCGGGGTCAGCGTCCCGAATTCCAACCCGGACGTTCCAATCCCGTTTTGGGTGCCGATGTAGATTTCGGCGTCAGCTGCTCCGGCCACCCACTCGTCCGTGACGATCTCGATGAGGGGTTGCTTTTTGCCGGCCGCAGTGGCGGGGATCAAGATGTCCATGATACCGGTCCAAATGTTGATGGTATCACCACCGCCGTTGCTGTCACTTGGCAACTCAGTGACAAGGCCCTGGTCCGGGTCCAACTTTTGGATCCTCACAACGTTGGCAACCTCGTCGTTGATGGCAGGCAGGCCAAGCGCCTCAGTGGTGCCAAACTCCACGAGATCCGCCATGGTATCCTCGTCCATGTACTCGAGATCTTCGCCAGCCGTGGCGGTAAGATCAGCTTCATCAAAGTTCCAAAGCCCCACGAAATCGCTCTGGGCTCGCAAACTGGTTGAGCTAAAAACGAAGATTAGCAGGGTGACAATGGGGAGAATGAATTTTGGGTAGGTTTTCATTTCACTAGCTTAGACTTTAAGGTAATTGTCTTTTTTCAAATGCAGACAGGCCTTTCACCATAAAACAGTTATACCCGCTTACTAGATTCTTTTTCCCAGCATTTTCACCACAAAACCTTGCATTTCGAGTACTTAACGAGCCGCGCGGCAAGTGTCCAAGCACTTGGTCTCGCTCGGCCAAGCGCCAAAAAAATTTAAATATTGCCCAATTGGACAGTTTTAGGTGTCATTTTAATGGCCAGTATTAGCTAAAAGAACGGGCCTTGCGGCGAAGCCGTTAAGCGGCATTATTTCCCACCCCCGCTGAACACGGACACGGCATGACCGACTTCCACCATCGCAATGGCCACACTGGCGTCGACAAGAGCAATACTGGCGTCGACAAGAAGATGCCAGTTGTCGGCATTAGGGTGCCATCCTGGGCATCATTCACGCGCCCCATTTTCAAGGGCATCGTCGATTTCATTCGCAACAACGAGCAGTGGCAAATTCAGACTCTGGTTGATTCCACAAACGAGATGGCGCCGGTGGTGATCGACGAAAACTGGAACGGCGACGGGCTGATCCTGTTTCGGTACTCGCCGGAGGAAGCCGAGAATTTTAAGCGGCGAAACATCCCCTTGGTCAACCTCAGTGCCGAGAGCACCGGCAAGGGTTACCCAAGCGTCATCCCGGACAACCCCGAGATCGGCAGACAGGCCGCGCAGCATTTGCTCACGCTTGGCCTTAGACATTTTTCCTACTGGGGCGATCCCTCCCGCACCTACTCACGACAAAGGGGAACCGCCTTCGAACAGGAGATTCTGAACGCCGGTTTTGAATGCATCAACGTGCAGTTCGAGCCGGATCAATTTCCGTGGGAGGGACGTTGGTTAAAAATGCACGAGCAGATCGTGGACGAACTCAACCGTCTACCCAAACCGATCGGCATCTTCGCCAAGGACGACATGCTCGGCAGCAACATCATTCGCATCTGCAACGAACTCGGCATCCTAGTGCCGGAGGAAATCGCCGTGATGGGAACGAACGCCGACGAGGTATTTTGCCAGATCTCAACCCCACCCCTCTCCAGCGTGGCCTATCCCGGGGAGCGCGTGGGTTTCGAGGCCGCCCGACTGCTCTCCAGCATGATGAACGGCAAGTCGGTCGCGGTGGATCATCTCGAGACCATCTCCATCCGCGAGATCGTGGCACGCGAGTCGACCAACACGCTCGCTGTGAACAACCCTGTGGTCACCCGAGCAGTGCAGTACATCCGCTCCGTCGCACCGATGTACCCGATCCATGTTTCCGAGGTAGCCGCCCGAAGCCAGCTGTCCCTCTCTGGGTTCAACAAACATTTTGTCCAGCAGATGGGCCACACGCCCAAGGAGGAAATCAAGCGGGTCCGCTTGGCCAAGGTGCAAGTCATGCTGAAGAATACCCGACAAAAGATCAGCCAAATCGCCCGGGATATGAAATTCGAGAGCCCCGAGGAACTCTCCCGTTTTTTCAAGCGGGAAACCGGGGTTGCCCCCAAGGATTATCGTTCCAAGTTCCAACCCACTTCCGACAGCAAAAGTTCGTCGGATACCCTTGGCCAAGCACATGTCCGCTGACAATACAGAGGGGGACTTTAACAACACGACCCTGCGACGCGCCTGGCAGGAGCAACACATCGATCCCGAAACGAGGGAAACCCTCGCAAGGGATGAGGCGCTTTTTATCCACCAATCCCTCTCTACACCGTGCCTGACCGAGATCGTTAGTTGCAGCGGATCCACATTCACCGATACAGCGGGGCGGGAGTATCTCGACTTCCACGGCAACAGCTTGCATCAGATCGGTTATTCGCACCCGAAAGTCATCGAGGCTATTAAGTCACAACTGGACGAATTGTC
>DKGH01000196.1:594-4517 GCA_002453165.1 Verrucomicrobia bacterium UBA6775 | reverse complement strand
GGCGCTGCCGGATGCACCGGCGATCGCCCTGCTCACCGGCAACATCGAGGAAGGGGCCAAGCGTAAGTTGGGCACGTACGGCCTTTGGGATCGCTTCGCCTTCGGCGGATTCGCCAACGACAACGAGGATCGGAACCTCATCGCCGCCGCGGCCAAGGCCAAGGGGAGCGAGTATCTGGAGCGACCGTTGGAGGGGAACGAGATTGTGGTCATCGGCGACACACCCAAGGACGTTGCCTGTGGCAAATTCATCGAGGCGCGGACCCTTGGCGTGGCCACCGGCGGTGCGTCACTCGATGAACTCGTGGCATGCACTCCTGACTGGGCGGTGCCGGATCTCACGCACCTGACTGCCGCCGAGATTTGCGGGCGCTGACCGCGCCCAAGTTTTGTCGCGCGGCTTTACCCGGCTGGTATCCGCCGGTACTCTTCCGGCTTCCTGCCATTTCGATGAAAAAACCGCTGTTGTCCCTTGCCTGTCTGGTTGCGCTTGGCCAAGCGCTGGCCGGGCCTCATCCGCCTGCTGAATCGCTCAAGCAACTTGAGGTGTTCGATGACCTCGAGTTGGATCAAATCCTCGCCGAGCCGTTGGTCAAACAGCCGGTTTTTCTGAACTTCGACGAGCGGGGCCGCATGTGGGTCGTGCAGTATCAACAGTACCCGCATCCGGCCGGTCTCAGGATGACCAGCCGCGACAATTATTGGCGTGCGGTCTACGACAAGGTGCCGCCGCCGCCACCCAACCACATTCGCGGACGTGACAAGATTACCATCCACGAGGACACCGACGGCGATGGCGTGTTTGACCGGCATAAGACCTTCGTCGACGGGCTCAACATCGCGACCTCGCTGGCTCACGGTCGCGGCGGGGTCTGGGTGTTAAATCCGCCGTACCTGCTTTTTTATGCTGACAAAAACCGGGATGACATTCCCGACGGCGATCCGGTTGTGCACTTGGCTGGGTTCGGGCTGGAGGACACGCACTCGGTGGTCAACAGCCTGCGCTGGGGACCGGACGGCTGGCTCTACGCGGCGCAGGGCAGCACGGTGACAGCCAAGGTGACCCGACCCGGTTTTGACAAGAATGAGATTTTTTCCATGGGCCAAAACATCTGGAGGTACCACCCGGAGACACGCCGCTATGAGGTGTTCGCGGAGGGCGGCGGCAACGCCTTCGGCGTGGAGTTCGATGCGAAGGGGCGGGTCTACTCCGGACACAACGGTGGTGACACCCGGGGGTTTCACTACGTGCAGGGCGGCTACCTGCGGAAGGGCTTCAGCAAGCACGGGCCGCTGAGCAACCCGTATGCGTTTGGTTACTTTAATTCGATGCCACACAACAAGGTGCCGCGCTTCACGCACAACTTTATTGTTTACGAGGGGGTTGGTCTGCCCGAACGATTTTTGGGGAGGATACTCGGGGTGGAGCCGATCCAGGGCAGGGTGGTGATGAGCGACCGCACCGCGATCGGCTCGTCGTTCAAGACGCAGGACACCGGCCACCCGATCAAGTCCAGTGATGGCTGGTTTCGCCCTGTGGACATCAAGGCCGGGCCGGACGGAGCGGTGTACGTTTGCGACTGGTACGATGCACAGGTAAATCATTACCGGAACCACGAGGGGAAAATCGATCCGCAGAATGGCCGAGTATACCGGCTGCGGGCCAAGGGCGCGGTTCACTTGAAATCGTTCGACTTGGCCAAGGGGACTACGCCGGAGCTGATTGAGCTGCTGGGGCATGGGGACAAGTGGCACCGCCAGACGGCGCTTCGGCTGCTGGGAGATCGGAAGGACGTTTCGGCACTGCCAGCGTTGAAAAAGCGGCTGGCCGGGGCGCTTGGCCAAGCGGCACTCGAGGCACTCTGGGCGGTGAATTTGAGCGGCGGATTTACGCCGGATTTTGCCGGGTTAACCATTGGCCATGCCGATCCGCATGTGCGGCTTTGGACGGTGCGACTGCTGGGCGACGAACGCGTGCTGACTGAGCCCCTGGCCAAGCGCTTGGCCCGCTTGGCCAAGCGCGAGCCGCACGTCGAGGTTCGCAGCCAACTCGCGGCAATGGCCAAGCGCCTGCCGGCTCCCCAGGCACTGCCAATCATTCGGGCGTTGATGGAGCATGACTCCGATGCGGGGGACATTTATCAACCGCTCATGGTCTGGTGGGCGCTCGAGTCCAAGGTGGGGCAGGATGCATCGGAGGTGCTCGAGCTGTTTGAGGATAAGTCGGTCTGGCAAAAATCGTTGGCGCGCCAGCACCTTCTCAGCAGGCTCATCCGCCGATTTGCCAAGGCCGGGACGAGGGCGGATTTGATCAACGGGGCGAGGCTGTTTGAACTGGCGCCGGATGCCGATGCGGCGCGAATCCTGATGGGCGGATTTGAGCAGGCCTACAAGGGGCGCTCGATGGCGGCGTTGCCGGATCGCCTGATGGCGGCAATGGCCAGGCATGGCGGAGGATCGGTTGCACTGGAACTCCGGCGTGGTGAGACCAAGGCGGTGGAGGAGGCGCTGCGGGTGATAGTCGATGTGAAGTCCGAGAAACTGCTGCGCCTGCAGTACACGGAAATCCTCGGTGAAGCCCCGAACACCAAGGCGGTTCCCGTATTGCTGGGCGTTGTGAAAAACGAACCCGGTAGCGACCTGAAACGGGCGGCACTGGGAGCACTCAAGCCGTATGACGACACCCGTGTGGCCGAAGAAACGATTTCGATTTTTCCAGAACTACCAAGCGACCTCCGGCAGGTGGCCGGGACGCTGCTTGCGGGTCGGACGATTTTTGCCGCGGCTTTTGTGAACGCGGTCGAGGCGGGGAAGATTTCGGTCGCATTGGTTTCACCTGAGGTGGTCAGCCTGCTACGAACCCATACGGAGCCAACTCTTGCCGGTAAGGTGAATGAACTTTTCTCGGGAGCAGAAACGGATTCCGCCAAGTTGGAAATGGAGATCACCCGCCTTGCCCGGTTGGTCGAGGCGAAAACCGGAAGTCCATACGCCGGCAAAAAACTTTTCACCACCAGTTGTGCAGCCTGTCACAAGCTATTCGAGCAGGGAGGACAAATTGGCCCCGACCTGAGCACGTATCAGCGCGACGACATCGACACCATGCTGTTGCACATCGTCAACCCAAGCGCGGAAATACGGGAGGGATACGAAAACTTTTTGCTGACCACGAAAGGCGGGCGGACGGTGGTCGGATTTTTGGTTGAGCAGGACAATCAAACCGTGGTTTTGCGGGGGCTGGACGGTCAGGATATCTCATTGGAGCGCAAAGACATAAAGGCGATGAATGCCCAGGGCGTTTCGCTTATGCCGGCGGGACTTTTGACCGGATATACCGACGATCAGGTGCGGGATTTGATGGCCTATTTGCGAAGCACGCAGCCGCTGAATAATTAGACACCGAATCGCCCGATCGTTTTTTCTTAAACTCAAAAAAAAAATCTAAAGAGATTTATCCTCACGCCGATACTTCATTCAGTTGTGTGAGGAATGAGTCCTCAAACGGTCTGACATGGCCGATACTAAATCATGTCCAACGGCACGGACGCCGTTGTCTAACCTATCAAAGACGAAAGGAATTGTCTTATGGTTATCAATACTAACATTGCGGCTGCAGCCGCAACCCGCAATCTTGCGGCTTCTACGGATCGTCTCTCCCAATCTTTGGCCCGGTTGTCTTCCGGTTCGAAGATCACATCACCGGAGGACGATGCAGCAGGTCTGGCTCAGGTTATTCGATTTGAGGCTCAGATGAACCGAAATAGCGCTGTCCGCGCAAACTTGGGCAACGCTACTTCATTCTCACAAACCCAGGACGGCTTCCTGCAAAAGGTGCAGGTCGCGCTGGACCGGATGAGTGAGTTGTCTGTCCTGTCTCAGGACGTCACCAAGACGAACACCGACCGCTCGAACTACTCGGTTGA
>DKGH01000196.1:0-246 GCA_002453165.1 Verrucomicrobia bacterium UBA6775 | reverse complement strand
CAGTTGCAGAACTACATCAGCGACATTGGGACCAAGAGCTTCAACGGAGTGACCCTGTTCGCCACTAGCGGTGAAGCAGTGACGATTGACAGTGACGCCTCCAAATTCACCATGAACGCGGTTGACATGACTTCGTCCACGGCGGCAACCGGTTTGGCCCGGATCTACAATTCGAGCACATCGGCGATCACCACGACGACGAGTGCAGCTAATGCATTGAGCAACATTCAGACGTCGATCCAGAAC
>DKGH01000160.1 GCA_002453165.1 Verrucomicrobia bacterium UBA6775 | reverse complement strand
CGCCGGCTGGCCGTTCGACTTGTTCACGCAAGTCACCGGGCACGACCTCCGCAACGAGTGGGCGGGGGACATGCAGCGCGCAGTCGACGCCGGCTGGGGTGTAAAGGCAGCGGAGCGCTTTCACCTCACCCGCGATGGTCTCCGCTTCGCCGACACCATGGCCGAGTGGTTCATCCGGCTGGAGGAATAACCATCTAAAGCCGAGCCGCAGGTGGGGATGGCTGTCCCAGCTGTCCTCAATTGGGCTCCGCTGCTTGGCCAAGCGGGATTTGGATTGCTCCGGCAGAGCGCAGCGGCGACGGAGCTTTGGTACTTTTCTCAGCGTTCGTTTTTTCAAAAACCGCGAACCATCAAAACCGATTGACCGTAAAAAGCGGTGTCGCCGCTTCGTTTTGCCACCGCAGTCCAAAGGGGTGGATCTCTAAACCAAGTGCTTGGCCAAGCGGGTGCGGCTCTTCAGAAAATGCGGTTGGATCGTGATGCTGAGCTTGCCTTGAAGTAATGATTGTGTCATCGTCCACACGTTACCACTCAACTGTCATGACAGCCCCGAACATTCCAACCGTCGACGATCTTTCTGACCGAATTTACGATGTTATCACGGACGGCTTTGACAATGTTTTCCGTGAATATTTCCACGGGCCGGACGTGGTCACGGACGACTGGTATTTTCGGATCAACACCGGCCTGCCGCACCCGATGGGCAACTTGCTGATCACGGGGAATCAAAACAACATCGGGGTGATGAGTGACGGGATCGAGCCGCTTTGCTCTGATGAATTTCCGAGTGGGGTGGTTTGTCTGGGAGACGTTGGTGTCGAGGCGGATGCATTGCTGAAGACGAGTGGCTTTCAACTGGCCGAGGAGATGCCGGCCATGGCGATCGATCTTCAAAACCTGACCGAGACCACGCTGGGTGACGAATACACGTTCCGGCAGGTCGGCCCCGATGAGCACGATCTCTGGGTGGATGCGTTTGCGAAAGGCTACGAACTGCCGCCGGCATTCGCTGAGCGGATTGGTCCGGCGCATGCGGTATCGGTTGCGAAAGAAAACGAAGAGCACCGCCACTATCTTGTCTATCATGATGACCGCCCTGTTTCCACGTCGCTGGATCTGATTCGGAATGGAATCGTCGAGGTGTATTGCATCTCGACTATTCCCGAGTACAGGGGCAAGGGACTCGCCAAATACGTGACCGCCGAGCCGCTCCGAATTGCGGCTGGTGAGGGCTACAAAACCGCCTTCCTTCAGGCCTCACTGCAGGGCGCGCCGGTCTACCGTCACCTCGGTTTTGAAACATTCGGGGTACTGCCGCTCTACGTCAGGATTCCTTCGCAATAAAAATCGCCCGCGCTTGGCCAAGTGCGGACGCAAAAAATCAACGATCTTTCGCCGAGTCTACGGGGCCTTCACGGCGTGATATTTACCCACTGCCGGGGCGGCCAATTTCGTGGATTTGCCATTGGGCCAATGCACTTCGACCTCTTCCACGGCATCCGCTTGGCCAAGGCCGAAGTGGGCAATCGGCGCGTGCTGGGAGCGGTATGAGTCGCCGTTGACGATGTAGCGCCACTGGTCTCGGCCGTTGGCCCTGAGCCGGACTCTGGTGCCGTTGAGCGATGGACAACTCTTGCTACGCGAAAGATGAACACCGATCCACTTGTTGTCGCCGGGCCAAAGGTTGCGCGCCATCAGCAGGCCCTGCGTGCCCGGTTCCGGCCAGACGGAAAAGTGAGTAAAAATGAGGTCGAGCCGTCCGTCACCGTCGATGTCGCCGCTGACCACGTTGCGCGAGTCGATCTCGTGTGAGGTGTTCATTAGGAACGCCACTTCATCCAAGTTTTCGTTTTTGCGGTTGAGCAGCAGCTTGTTTTTCTCGTAGCCGCCGTACGAGTAACCGGCACCGTACAGTCGGCTTGAGGTGCTCCGGAAGTAGACCTCCATCGCGGGGTTGGTCTGGGAGTTGGCGTGGTAAATGTCGTGGCACCAAAACTGGCGATCGTAGTCCTTCACCGACTCGCGGCTTTTGTGTCCGTTGGCGATGAACAGGTCGGTGTCTGCATCGTTGTCTGCATCGAACGAGGTCACGCCCCACGACCAGCCAGTATTGGCGACTCGATCGCCCATCGGGCGTTGTTCAAATTTCTGGTCGCCACCGAAGTAGAGCCGGTTGCCAAACGTCAGGTCATCGAGCCGGTCGAAGTAATGACGATGCGTGGGCGGTTGCAGGTTCATGGAGAGCACCCGCTCGGCTGTCCATGAGTTCATGCCAATCATGATCATGTCCAGTTTTCCGTTGGCATCGTAGTCGGCGAAACTGTGAGCCATCCCAAAGCCGAAATGATTGTCGACGAGTTTCGCGGTGACATCGGTGAACTTGCCTAAGCCGTCGTTGAGGAACAGATCGACACCGGAGAAGTCGCTGATCACCGCGAGGTCGAGATCGCGGTCGTCATCGAGATCGACAAACGATGCGCTGTACGAGCGCCGATACCGCTTGGCCTCAAGTCCGGCCGCCACGGTATTGTCACTGAGGTTGCCGCTTCCGTCATTGAGCAGGAGGTAGCCGGGGAAGCCGTCGTTGGCGTCGTAGATTGGTGCCGGCATCTGCCCCTTCACGTAGGGTAGTTTGTACTGAGAAAACCAGACGTCCACATCGCCATCGGCATCGATGTCGCCGGTGGTCATGACCATCGGGTCGAGCACTTTCTCAGGCGCAGTCCACACCATTTTCGCCTCGCCAGGAAAAGTGCCATCCGGTTGGCCTTCAATGAGATAAACCCCATTATTACCAATCGCGACGCAGTCTGCAACGCCCTCCCCCGTCAGGTCGTCGAGGGTGACGTTGAACACGAGTTCATCAAAGTTCGGGCACAGTTTCTCCGGCTTAAAACGTCCCATACCTTGATTGCGGTAGATCCGGTTTTTACAGCCGAGAATAACGTCGACCATACCGTCGGCGTTGAAGTCGGACAGGATTAGCGGGTCGATGAAAATGTTTCCTTCGTTGGGCGGGATGTTTTGGTTGTTGGCCGACTTGAATGCCGGTGCGCCTTCGCGCTCGAGCCACTCGAGTCCGGAGAGGTCGATGCTCCTCGGGCTGGCCAGTTGCTCCGGTGTGATCTCGGTCGGATGCCAATGTACCTCAATGTCACCGCGCAGGATGCCGCGCTTGGCCAAGCGCGTGTTGACGATGTGGAGCGAGATCCAAAACACCGACTTTGTCCCACCTTCAGCCCGGGGAGCGAAACGCCGATGTCGCCACTCACTCTGCTTGAGCAGCCAGCCGTCGGTCTTCCATTGGCCAAGCGCCTGGGCAAATTGCTCCTGCGTCCAAATCGCCCCGCCCTTGGCCAAGCCGGTGCGGCGGATGCCGGACTCCCACTCCTCAGCCGGTTGCGCTTGGCCAAGCTGCAACGACTCGACCGGCATAGCCGACAGCATGTCGAACGGATCCGCCCCGGCGAGGAGGTTGTCCCAAAGCTGGATGATCGACTCGCCGTGATCGCGCGCGGTTAACTCATCCGCCCAGATGGTGGCATCCCATTGCCGATGCCGAGCCTCGATTGCGGAGACCTGTTGCATCACCTGTTCCTCGACCAGGCCGCCATCCGCCCCATTAGGTGTGGTTGGCTCGGCGGGAACAGCAGGTTGATTTGGCTGGCCGGCAGGTGCAGGCGGGTCGGTCGGGATGAGTTGCACCACGATCAAGCCGACCAGCAGCACAACAGCTACCAGCGCCAAAACTCTACCCGGACGAAATAACACACCGGGATTCTCCGCACATTCGCCTCTTTTTCAACGGAAATAAGTGGGGAACGGCTTTCGTTCCCTTGACAGCGGACTTTTCTCTGCGAAGATGCCGCCCCTTTTTTATGGCCGAGAGCAATAAAAATGAACGGATGGAGAAGATCGTTTCGCTGTGCAAGCGGCGCGGCTTTGTTTTCCAGTCATCAGAAATTTACGGCGGTCTCAACGGTTTGTGGGATTACGGTCCGCTTGGCATCGAGCTGAAGCGCAACATTAAAAACGCCTGGTGGGCGGACATGGTTATCTCGCACAATGAGCGTATACAGCCGGAGGGTGCGCCGCGGTCGTTCCAGATGACCGGCATCGAGTCGTCGATCATCATGCACCCGCGCGTCTGGAAAACCTCCGGGCACTACGACCTGTTCCACGACCTGATG
>DKGH01000101.1:3684-3869 GCA_002453165.1 Verrucomicrobia bacterium UBA6775 | reverse complement strand
CAAGCGCTTGGCCAAGCGCAACCCCAAAACCGAATCCCATGAGCGAATCGAACGACAATCTCGCAGCAGAAAAGAAACTCCTCGCGGAGGCGAACCAAAAACCGCTCGTGTCCCGCTGGGGCACCTTTGCCAAGCTGTCCGGCCCGGGCTGGCTGCAGGGCGCGATCACGCTTGGCGGCGGCTCG
>DKGH01000101.1:0-3597 GCA_002453165.1 Verrucomicrobia bacterium UBA6775 | reverse complement strand
GCGGAGAATTGCCTTTGTTTCCCCCGTTGGATTCTCCAATATCCGCGCTTTCGTTGGCCGGCCAAGCGCTTGGCCAAGCGCAACCCAAAAACCGAATCCCATGAGCGACTCGAACGACAATCTCGCAGCAGAAAAGAAACTCCTCGCGGAGGCGAACCAAAAACCGCTCCTGTCCCGCTGGGGCACTTTTGCCAAGCTATCCGGCCCGGGCTGGCTGCAGGGGGCGATCACGCTTGGCGGCGGCTCGCTGGGCGGCAGCCTGTATCTCGGGGTGATAGGCGGATACGAGCTGCTTTGGTTGCAGCCGCTGATGATGATCTTCGGCGTGTTGATGTTGTCGGTGATCGGCTACGTCACTTTGTCCACCGGCGAAAAACCGTTTCGCGCGATCAACAAACACATCAACCCGGTGCTGGGCTGGGGCTGGCTGATTGCCGCAATGCTCGCTAACCTCGTCTGGGCCATGCCGCAGTTCGGACTGGGCACGGCCGCCATCCAGCAAAATTTCGAGATTTTAGATGGTGAGTACGGCAAGTACATCTGCGCGGTGCTTTTGTTCGTCATCTGCGCTGCGGTGGTCTGGGCGTACGACAGCGGCAACACAGGCATCAAGGTTTTCGAAATCATCCTCAAGGTGATGGTCGCCATCGTGGTGTTGAGCTTTTTTGGCGTAGTCGTCGTGATGGCGAGCGAGCTGAAATGGGGCGAGATCATCACCGGCTTTATTCCCAATCCGGGTCTGCTGTTTGAACCGGCCTCAAAGTTCACCGAAGTGATCGCGCAGTCGAGCGACCCGGATTATTGGAGAGAGGTCATCCTGAGTTCCCAACGCGATAAAATGGTGACCGCTGCCGCGACGGCGGTGGGAATCAACATGACTTTTCTGCTGCCCTACTCCATGCTGCGTAAAGGCTGGGGAAAGGAGCATCGCGGGCTGGCTTCGTTCGACCTTTCGATCGGGCTATTCCTGCCGTTTTTCCTCGCCACGACATGTGTGGTGATCGCCTCCGCCAGTCAGTTCCACACCAAGTTCGACGAAGGCCTGTTGGACGCCAGTAAAGCCACACCGCTAACGAAAAAACTGGAGGGTGCGTACACTAAAAATCTGGAGGCATTTCAGGCTCAGCTTGAGCAGGGCGCGAAAGCCAACGAGACGGACAAACAACTCGCCGCAATGCTGGTCAGCCGCGACGCCGATCAATTGGCCGGTTCACTCGAGAAGCTCACCGGCAATAAGACAGTATCTCAAACCGTTTTTGGCATCGGCGTACTCGGCATGGCAGTCTCAACCATTATCATCCTGATGCTGATTAATGGCTTCACCGTCACGGAAATGATGGGCGCGGAAATCGGCGGAATGAAACACAAGATCGGCTCTATTCTGCCGGGTATCACCGGCGCGCTGGGTTTCCTCTTTTTGTGGGGCGATGCCGATGCAAAATTCATGCTCGTAGTCCCGACCAGTGTGTTTGGCATGGTGCTGCTCCCGATCGCCTATTTCATCTTTTTCATGATGATCAATAACAAGAGCCTTATGGGCACCTCGCTACCGCAGGGCAACAAACGCATCGGCCTCAACATCGCCATGGGGATCGCCTTGGTCGCGGCGACCATCGGTGCTGGTTATTCGATCTGGGCCAAGGCTGGATTGTGGGGAGTGCTTGCTGTGGGGGTCTTCGCGGGGTTGGCGATCGTTGTTCAATTCACCCGTCAAAAACCGAACTGATCGAGGCGCAGCTTTTTCTTTTTGATGGGTCTGTTCGATATTCTTGGTGGTAAAAACCCGCAACCCGGGGAGTCCGGGCATTTCGGGGAGTATGACCTTCAGGAAGTCGTCAACAGCGGTGGCATGGCGGACATCTGGCTGGCGACCGACCCTGATCACCACACGGTGGCCGTGCGCCGGCTTCATTCGGAGTTGCGCAAGGATTCCAAGGCCAAGAAGCGATTCGTCTCAGGCTGCGAAATTCTCGAGAAGGTCTGCGACCACCCATACATCGTCCAATACCTCGGTCACGGTAAGGTCAAGGGCGACCTGTTTCTCGCGATGGAGTACTGCGAGTTTCCGAATCTGAAGATTCTTATCTCCCGCAGCGACCCGGTGCTCGAGCAGTACGTCGGTAACATCCTCATCGACGTGGCCGAGGCGCTGGAGCACATCCACGACAAAGGCTACCTGCACTACGATTTCAAGCCGGAGAACATCCTCGTGAGCCGCAACGGCAACGTCCGCCTGTGTGATTTCGACCTGTCGCGCCCGATTCCCGAGACACCCACCAAGATGCCGGACAACCCCGGCACCCCGGTCTACATGGCGCCGGAGCAGTTGCGCGGTCGCGAGATAGATCAACGCACCGACATTTTCTCCTTTGGCGTAACGATGTACGAGACGCTGACCGGGCAGAAGCCGTTCGAAGGCAAAACCAGCAAGGACGTGCTCATGCAGCAGAAGGAGCGTTCCCGTTTTTTCGCAAAGCCTCGCGACCTAAACCCATCCATCCCGGAAGACGTCGAGCGCATCATCCTCAAGTGCATAGAGTTTGAAATGAACAACCGCTACCCCCATATCAGCTACCTCGTCGCCGAGTTGCGAAAGGCCCTTTACGTCTGAGTCGCCACATGGAATACAGAATCATTGGGGCAGATTTGCGTGAGTACGGGCCGGTTGACCTCGAGGAAATTCGCGAGTGGATCAACGAAGGCCGTGCCGACGCCAACACGCTCGTCTGCGAGATGGACGAAAAACAATGGATCCGTCTGCGCGACCTGCCGATGGTCGCCGGCGACCTGCCAAATTCCGCCCCGAAAATCACTGGCGGCATGAGCAAAACCGGTGATGGCACGATCCAGATCAGCTATCTTTTACCCGCAATCCTCTGCACCCTTTTCTGCTGTCTGCCGTTTGGGATCGCCGGAATTGTGTTCGCAGCACAGGCCAACTCCAAGGCTCAACAGGGCGACTTGAACGGCGCCAGCCTGGCCGCTTCGCGGGCCAAGCTCATGTGCATCCTGAGCTTTGTCTTTGGATTGCTGACAATCATTTATTGGTTCTCTTCCGGTGAATTCCAGCGACTTATGGATGCCATGCAGGAAACGATGCCGCGTTAGTCGCGCTTGGCCAAGCGGGCCAGTGCGTCGAACAACGCCTCGCCGTTGGCCAAGTGCCCGGCCGCTTCATCCCCCTTTTTCAGCAGCCCAAACCCCTCCCCGTACGCCGGGCCGTTGATCACACACGCATTGGTCGTGTTATCGGCCAACTGCTGTTGCGCTTGGCCAAGCGCGGAGGCACGGTCGCCGTCGACTTCGTATTTCCAGCCGACAAGTTGGGCACCGGAAAACCAGCCGCGAAGGTCGGAAATTATTTTTTGGGTCGGCCGCAACTCGAGCAGCAGGCTGCCTTCGCGGGTACTGACCTTGCCCTGGCGGAGCGGCGTGAGTTTGCCGTCGTCGCTTTTTTGGAGCACCGCCCCGGCCGCAAAATCGCTGACAGCAGCCGCGTGAAAAACCGCCCCCACCTCCGGCTGCTGCTTGGCCAAGCGCTCCAATTTTTCGGCCAAGTTGTCCGTGGTGGTGAACGTCTCAGTTGCCACCCCCTCC
>DKGH01000083.1 GCA_002453165.1 Verrucomicrobia bacterium UBA6775 | reverse complement strand
CGCAAGAATGGCAATGATGGCTATGACCACCAGCAACTCGATCAGCGTGAAGGCTCTTTTCATAAAACTTAAACTAGCGGCAAATACACCACAGGTCAAATACTGAGCTTCCTCCGTCGCAGAATAAGCTTATTCTTTTGAAGATTTCCAAAACCCCCAATAAGGATGTCCGGCCAGCTTGGCAGTGTAGGCAAAAGATGGTCCAACGTACCGTTTCGGCCGAGATTCCTGACGGGTAGTGCGTTGCTGCATCCACTGGATGTCTCGGTTGTTCGGTGTCTTGATCACCCGGTTGGGGATGTTGCCACTGGGATCTTCCGGTGGATTTTTGGTGCGCTCGTCGAGCCAACGTTTCTTTTCGCAATGACCGTCGGCGAAGGAAAACATGGTGGCATCGTTGTGGTATACGCCGGGATAATCCTGCCAAAACCGGTGCATTTGCGGTTTGTCCGGCCAACCATTCATATCTACGCGGTAGTTGCCGGCATTAATGCTGTTCCCCCGCATATCGAGTAATACGAACCGCTCGGACGGATTCTCGAACTCGCTCAGTTTGCGATACACCTTCCACTTTTGGTCACCCCAAAACGCCCAACCGGACCAGCCACCGGCAAAGATGTTCATGCTGTAACTGCGCTTGCGGCGTTGCTTGTTGCCCTTGGAGTCCTTCGTCATCGAGGTGTCGGATGGGCACACGAACACCGCCTCCGATTTGCCAACCCGCTCCCACATGACGCCCTTGGTGATGTAGTCCTCCTTGGAATTAAGGACGGGGGCGTTGACGGTGCCAACGGCCCACGCGAACTCTGCCGTGGGCTCGGTGTAATAGGCGCTGGCATAACAAACCCGGTCATCGTGGTCAGTGGCGAACATGTTCCACGCGAGCATCAACTGTTTGTTGTTGTTCAAACATGCGGCACCGGTGGCGGTTGCCTTGGCCTTGGCCAAGGCGGGGAGAAGCAAAGCCGCCAAGATGGCAATGATCGCAATGACCACCAGTAACTCGATCAAGGTGAATCCGCGTTCGGATTTCATTTTGGCAAACTTTTTCATCGGTTTAACTCACCTCAGCACCGAGATTTACACTGTGTGAGCATTCCGGCAAGGGAATTAACGATGTCTCCTCGATTAATTCACAGTGAACTGCAGAATCCGTGCGGTGCGGTTCCCGGGGGTGCTTCTTTTCGGCAGGGCCACTCGAATTTGTGCCGTGTGTTTGCCCGGCTTGAGGTCGGTGGCAAACATCACCGTGCGCGGGTAGTGCAGCCCCCTGCTGTATTGGTGGTACAGATTCACGCTTTTGTAGTCGTCGCCGTTGATGCTGACCTCCAGCACACCGGCATCCGGCCCGGCAAGTACGTAGGCCCCGATCGCGTGGCCTTCGAACTCGATTGTTACCTCGCTGCCGGGCTGGTCTGTACACAAGAGTTTCATTCCGTCAAAAGTGCTTCGGAAGCTGCCGGGGATGTTTTTCCAGTCCGGCACATGCCATTTCCAGCCGTCGCTGCGCTTGGCCAAGCCGGGAGAGAGGAATCGTCCATTGAAAAAACTGCTGGAATCGATCGGCTTGATCGGCAGCAATTGTGCGCCCTTGCCGGCGTTTTCGGTGAGGGGCCTGGCCCAGGCGTGATCCAGCAGAGCAGCGATCAATTCCCTGGCAACGGCGTTACCAGCTGGCTTGGGGTGGGTGCCACCAAACTTGGCCCATGTCAGCGAGCCGGCTTGGATGCGGTCGGCCACCTCGCGCGCGAGGTAGAGTGACGACACGCGGTAGTGCTTGAGGACGTCCTCGTGGGCCTCGATCGACAGCGGCGTCTTGCCGCCCTGAATCTGCTTCAGCATCCCGGGGTTCACGAAATGCGTCACCACGACGTCGCACAGCGGTTGCTTGGTTTTGACCTGCCGAATGATGCCTTCCATGCCGATGATGCAGCCGCGCCTCGTGTGCCGGGCGTCCTGATCGTCGTTCACCGCGAACTCCGCGAAAAGCAGGTCGATCCGGCCCTTGGACAAAACGTGGTCATCCAGCCGAAACGCCCCCGTGTGCGAGCAGGTGGATGCGATACCGGCATTGATGAACTCAAACTTGGTGTCGGGGAACCGCTGCTGCAGCCATTCGCTAACCATCGGGCGATAGCCGTTCATCTGCGTGATCGAGCCGCCGATGAATGCCACCCGCCCAGTTTTCTCCTGCTCAAACTGGATCCGGGCATTTTGCAGGCCGCCGCGGTGTTGGACGTTTCGGCTAAGCTCCGCAGTCGCCGCTTGGTCAAGCGAGATCAGCCCAGCGAAAAACAGGACTGCCGCCAATCGTTTGTTCAGAAAAAACATTTGGCGACCGACCGTATCCGCCCCCTTGGCCAAGCGATAGTAAAAAGGAGAGGGGACCGGAATGTCCCCGATCCTGTATTTTGTTCCTCCATTTTTTGAAAAAAGGGAGGGTACTGATCGTTTGTTGGTGAGGTGGTGCATTCGTTTTGGAGCCTTGCCGGCTTTCTGGTAGCTTGGCCGGACGGAGTGGAAGCCCGGCCGAACATCATGGTGCTTGGCGTCGGTGGATTTGCCCAATCGGTGATGCAGATCCTTAGCGACGACGGCGCCGGTGTGTCCTGTGGATTGACTCGAAACTACGGGCAACTCTCCCCGACGCTCGCCGGGCCGGCGTTTGATGTCGCCTCGGCTGACTCATTGCCGGGGCTGGTCGAGGGACAGGGGATCGACCTCGTCGTCCCGATGTCCATCGACTGGGCAAAGGCGCCGTGGACGGAGGCGCTGCTCAACGGCCCGGCGGATTTGTTTTCCCCCACCGGCGAGGCGATGTTGATCGAGCGCGACCGGGATTTCGCCCGGGAACTCTGCAGCCGACACGGGGTGGCGTTTCCGGCCGCGCACGTGGCGCACAACCGGATTGACGCTCTGGAGATCATCAATCGCGAGCCGAAAGCCTTCGTCATCAAGAACCCGCTCTGCTCACCGAACAGCCCGGTGCACACGATCATCTGCGAAAACCCCGGGGACACGCGTGCCTGGCTTGAGCGTGTGAATTATGCCGAGGGAGTTTTCCTGCAGGAGTACCTTGGCCGCAAGGAGGCCGGGCACATCGCGCTGGTGGTCGATGGCGAGGTGCACTCGCTGGTGACCAATCAGGAGTACAAGCGCGCCCACGCCGGGAACATGGGCATCGTGGCCGGTGCGCCGATGGGTGGCCTCGTCGAGGCCGATCCCGACGACCGATACGGACTGGCTGCCGCGTTGCTGCACCCACTTAAGCCGTGGTTTGCCGAGACTGGCTACACCGGGCCGATCCAGGCGACCGGGATTTTTCATGACAACCGCTGGCATGCTATCGAGTACAATATCAGGTTGGGAATTACGGCGACGCCGATGATTTTACGCATGCTCGAGAACCCGGCCGAGACACTGACGCGCACGGCGAGCGGGGTCGCGCCGGAGAATCGCTTCCGGGGTGACCGAGTGTTTGGCGCCTCACTCACGCTGGCCGGATACGGGTATCCTTTCGTGCAACTTGAGGGGCCGCCAGTGCCGATCCATGTTGACGGCGAGTTCACCTGCGATGTCTGGTGGAACGAGGTTGCCAGCGATGGCGATGACGGGTTGCTGGCCACGGGGCATCGCGTTGCGGACGTGGTGGCGTTCGGCGTGGAGTTGCCTGCGGCGCTGGCCTTGGCTTACGAAAATATTCGCAAAATCCGTTGTCTTGGCAGTTACTTCCGGCCGGACATTGGAGAAAGCCTTTGGCCCCCCGGAAATGAGTAGCGAGATCAACCAACCTGTCGACCGACCGATGCGCCCGGCTTGGATGGAGGTCGACCTCGGTCGCTTGGCCGTGAACTTTCGGTTGATCCGCGAGGACGCCCCCGCCGGGCTGGAAATTGGCTCGGTGGTGAAGGACAACGGCTATGGGCACGGTGCGCTTGCCGTGGCGAAAGTGGCGCTTGGCCGGGGGGCAGGGCGGTTGCTTGTCAGCAATCTCGACGAGGCGGCGGAACTGCGTGACGCCGGGGTTAGTGCGCCGATCCTGCTGATGGGCGAACGGATGGAGGCCGAGCTCCCGGCTTGTCTCGAGTTGAACCTCACGTTGGCCGTTGGCGAACCGGCCTTGGCCGAGGCGGCGAACCGGCTGGCGGTGTCGCTTGGCCAAGCGCTCGCAGTGCATGTGAAGATCGATACCGGCATGGGCCGATACGGAGTGCGCTGGAGCGAGGCGCTTGGCCTGTTGGAATCGGTCAACTCTATGCCGGGCCTGCGGCTGGAGGGGTTGTTTAGCCACTTCCCGATGTCCGATGAGTCGGACAAGTCGTTCGCGCTCGGGCAAATCGGGCGGTTTCAGGCGTTGATTGGTGAACTGGAGCAGTCGAGGATCAACGTGCCGTGTCGGCACCTCTGCAACTCCGGCGGATTTCTCGATTTACCGGATGCGCACCTCGACATGGTGCGGATCGGGCTGCTGCCGCTCGGGGTTTATCCGTCCAAGGTTTGCCGGCGCATCCCGGGCATCGAGCCGGTCGGGACGGTCAAGACACGGTTGGCCGTGGTGAAGAAAATCCATAAGGGCGACAATGTGGGCTACGGCCTGCGGTATCAGGCCCCAGGCGAGCGGCGGATCGGCGTGCTGCCGATCGGCTACGGCGACGGGTATCCGCGTGTGCGAAACCAGGGCCACGTGCTGGTGCACGGAAAGCGGGCGCCGGTGATCGGCGCCAACGCGATGGACTCGACCATGGTGGACCTCACGACGATCCCCGAGGCCGCCGCATGGGATGAGGTCCTGTTGATGGGGCGGCAGGGTGAGAGTGAAATCACCCCGCATGACTTGGCGGCGTGGAAGGGCACGGTTTCCTACGAGGTGCTCACTGGCTGGCGCAGACGTCTCCCAAGGGTGTATCTCAATTCGGCACGGGAGGAGGGGGAGTCCATACAAGACAAGCTGGAACCAGCCGGAAGCATCGGCGTGTAAGGGGTGTCTCGCTCTTTCTGGGTTTTCATCGGGTTCGCAGGCCTATTCCTCCAATTGACGAAAAATGGCGAATGGGGTTCGTTCACCTTTGAAAGTTGGTTCGCTTGGCCAAGCGCTTGGCCTTGGCGGGCTCAGCGGTTGCGTCGCTTGACCTTGAGCTGTGCCAGGGCGGCAGCGGCAGCGGCCTCGGCAGCGATGACCTGCTCGTCGCTCAGGCTTTCGCCCTTGAGCCGGTCTTCCGCTGCCTTGAGCGCCTCCTCGGCCTTGGCTTCGTCGATGTCGGCCTCGAGTGCGGCCATGTCGGTGAGGATCGATACGCGATCCCCGGTGACCTCGGCGAAGCCCTCGCCGACGGCGAGCATTTCCTTTTGCCCGTCCCGGGTGACTTCCACCTCGCCGGCGGCGACCTTGGTCATCAATGGAACATGGTTGGGGTAGATACCCATGTCACCCTGACGCCCCGGCAACGCCACCAGGGAGACATCCTCCGAGTAGACGACGGCACTTGGGGTGACGATTTCGAGTTTGAGGGTGTTGGCCATTGCGCTTGGCAGGGATCGGGGTTATTCGCCCTTGCTCTTGGCGACCACCTCGTCGATGGAGCCCTTGTAAAGAAAGTCGTTTTCCGGAACGTCGTCGTGTTTGCCGTCGAGGATTTCCCCGAAGCCGCGCACGGTCTCCTCGACCGGCACCTGCTTGCCGGGCACGTTGGTGAATACTTCGGCCACGGTGAACGGCTGGCTGAGGAATTTCTGAATCTTACGCGCACGGAACACGGTGAGTTTGTCATCCGGTGAAAGTTCGTCCATGCCGAGAATCGCAATGATGTCCTGCAGATCCTTGTAGCGCTGGAGCACGAGCTGCACCCCGCGGGCGACCTTGTAGTGTTCCTCGCCGACGATCTCGGGGGTGAGGGCACGTGAGGTTGAGGCCAACGGATCCACAGCGGGGTAGATGCCCAGCTCGGCGATGGAGCGCTCGAGCACGATGGTGGCGTCCAAGTGGGCAAAGGTCGCGGCCGGGGCGGGGTCGGTCAAGTCGTCCGCCGG
>DKGH01000234.1 GCA_002453165.1 Verrucomicrobia bacterium UBA6775 | reverse complement strand
GTAGTGGAGTGCCGCCCGGTCGAGTAGCGGCTTTTCAGTGCCGTCACGCCGGGGGCGATAGTTTTTCTTCAATCGGGACAACATCAACAAACTGCCGCCGTAATACGCATCCCCAACCGGAGGCAAACCGACATGTTTCAGGTGTGCCCGGATTTGATGTTTGCGGTCAGTTGAAGGCCGGCATCGCAAAAGTGTGATGCCGGCCAAGCGCTCTACGACCTCAAACAGGGTGCTGGCAAACTTGCCCCGCTTGCCCGCCACCATGATCTCGGGTTCGCCAGTCACCCATCCGATTTTGGCATCCACCTCAAAGGAATCCTCCTGTGGTGAACCGTGAACGAGGCAAAGGAACTCTCGTTTTTCCTGATTGGCCCCGAGCAGGTCCCCGATCCGCTGGCGCGCCTCGTTGGATTTGCAAAAAAGTGAAATGCCGCTGGTTTCAAAATCCAGGCGATACGCAAAACCGAGATAGTTGATGTTCCGTTTTTCCACCCAGCGTGCCCTCGAATCGATGGCGTGTCGGATTAATTCAAAGAGGCTCGGGCGCTCCGGGAAAAGCTGGCTGTGAGTCGCAGCCATGTGAGTCATCTTGTCGAGCGCAAGAAAGTGGTCGTCCTCATAGAGGACAGGGAACACCCACGAATCGGATTCATTCTGCGCGAAAAGTCGAATGACATTTTTGCCTCGCGAAGACACGGGATGGGGTGGCCCGGCGGGCCGTGAAAGGTTACTTGGCCTCCTCAGTTTTGGGGACAAAAACTGCAGTGCGGGACGAATTGTCGATGATCAAAACTGAGTTTTTCGGGTTGCTTTGCCCTTCACGCATCGTTCCCTGCCACTCCTTGAACTCGAAACCTTTAGCCGGAGTGGCGATTATCGGAACCACTGTTGTGGAGCCGAAATACTTCTCAGCAGTCTCACTCGTCTTGCCATCAACCGTGACCGTGCCGGTATCCTTCTTTTCCACATAGGCGTTGAAGGAGTACTTGTAGGACGCTTTAGTTTTTTCATCCAACCAAGCCGTGTAGGCGGAACCGGCTGCGATCCTGCGTTCATTCTTAAGGTAGTCAGGAAATTCCTTATCGAACGTCTCCTTTGAGACCGGTTGTTTGCCCTTGAGCTTGACGATGAACGCCACCTCGTGATCGGTCACGTCGTTATCCGTGCTACTGGTGATCAGTTCGCTGGTTGCGCCCGTGCCCAGGCCAGTGACCTCGGCCCTGAGATCTTCGGCTACTGCAGGGGTGTCGAGACCCTCGATGGTGCCACCGGAACGGCCAAACGGGCCAAGCTGAATCACCGTCAGGTTGTTTTCCTTGGCAATATCGGCAAGCGGTTTTTCATCCTTGAGCGCCTGAGTGAGTTTTTCTCCTGCTTCATTAAGCAGCTTGATGCTCTCGGCCTTTTTGTAGTCTTCAGTGATAAGCGGTTTCGCCTCGGCAAATGAGCGATCACGTGCAAGGGTGACTTTTTTGAGTGATGCGACGAAATAAGGGTCGGCATTTCCCGCCCCGCTCAAGCTGGAGGCTCCATTAATCAGGGCATTTGTTGCAGTCAACGCAAAAACCTCCGCCGGAGTGACCCGTTGCAATCCGGGCACAAAAGGCAGATCGCGGCGCATCGGCGGCGTGGTTCTAACTTCCAAATTCTGCAGTAACGCCATTTTGTCGAGTGTATCGAGTTCCGGCTTGGCGTTGTAGGTTGAGAGTAGAGACGCCTGAAAATCCTCACCGGCCGTGTAGGCTTCGATCACGGCCAGACCGGCCTTCAGTCCCACGCTTGTGGTGAGCAGTTTTTCGCGCACCTGAGCGGTCACCTCTTCAGTTTTCATGCCGGCAAACTCGTTGGTCTGCACTGTGGCAACGTAGCCGGCCAAGTCAACGATTGATAAGGATGCCTTGTCAGTAATGTTGGTGTCAGTCGGCCAGCAGTTTTGCAGCAGAGACTTACGATCCGCCTCAGGCAGTTCATTGTACTTGGCTTCCGCTTGATCGAGATAATTGGTCGGCGGAAATGTGACGTAGGAAAGCTGTCGCGATTCGCTGAGTCGATACTTGGAAATGGAGTTGGTGTAATACGCCTGCAATTTCGCGTCGTCTATCTGCACCAAAGGCAGGTAATTGGTGTGGGATAAAATAATCGCCTCTGCCTCGTACTCATCGTTTTCCTCCCGAAATTTTATTTCAGCCTCCTTCTCAGAAACGAGCCCGCTGCCGACTCCTGCCAAGCGCTGCAATTGGGCCACGCCTATAAAGTGCATCTGACTCCGGGTGAAAGCGTCTGCATCTCGCTTATTTAAACTCAAGTAGTTAGTGCGCATCTGCTCACCTCTTGGGCCAGCATTTTGGATTTCTTCTTTCAGTTGTTTGATCACGTCAGCCTCACTGATGTTAATTGAGTAATCATCCAACAACTTCAACTCAACGAGGGTGTTTGGAATTCTGCCTTCAACAAAGCGGTCGTCATATCTACCAAAGGGATCAATCAACTGTCGTGCAGTCAACCACTCATTGCGCGTCACCGGCTTGCCGTCGATAGCACCCAGTGTCCCCTCCCCTGTGGCCAAGTTGTTCCTGCCAAAAAGACGATCCTCGGCATCAGGCGTGAAGAGGATGACAAAACCAAAGATGACCGGGATGGCTATCAGTGCAAATAACCACTTCTGTTTATTCCGGATTTTTTGAAAATCGAGCATGGTCCCGAAAAAAGGACGGGCAACCTACTCCCCTTAGCCAAGCGCGGTCAAACGCAAAAAACAACAATTTTGGGCGGGATTTGAGTGCTGTGTTGCATCGCGCTTGGCCAAGCGCAACACTTCCGCCCATCGGATGAGGATTATTGGAGGCATAGCGGGCGGAATGTCGTTGAAGGTTCCAAAGGGGCTAGGCGTTCGGCCCACGCCCGACAAGGTGCGCCTGGCGATCTTCAACAGTCTCGGCCCAACGGTGGAAGACGCCCGTGTGCTCGAGGTGTTTGCCGGCACAGGCGCACTTGGGCTGGAGGCCTTGAG
>DKGH01000207.1 GCA_002453165.1 Verrucomicrobia bacterium UBA6775 | reverse complement strand
TCGATGGAGAGGAGGTGCAACGTCTTGGCATCGATTTTAAGGGTCATCTTTTGCTTGGTGCCCTCAGTGCTGCCTGTGCAGACAAGGAGTGTGCCGTCGATCTTCCAGGTTCCGTGTAGCTTGTTGTTTGCCTCGTTTTGGGGATAGGCGGTGAACTGGTTGTCCTCCTTCAATTCCAGGTTCAGCGGCTGCGACTGGTTCGCGCCCGGGCTCAGCATGCTCGCCTCATAAACGCCCACCATCGGACCCGGCTTCTTCTCCTCAATGACAGGTGGCGGCGCGTTGGTTGGTTCGGGCTTGGATTCCGATACGTCAGGTGCTTTAACGATCTCCGCTGTGGCGGGTGGAGTGGTCGGTTGTGTCGTTTGAGATTCACCGCAGCCGACCAAGCCAAGAGCGGCAGCGATGGCGAACGAGAGGGGGTTCCAATTGATTTTCATTTGGTAGCGTTTGGCTATTTTTTCTTCGTGTCACTGAAACGCCACAAGGTCAGGGAATCCCTATCCTTGATCAAGAGTTGATCCTTGAGAAGCACAGGAGCCGCCCATGTTGGGTTGTCGGCAACCTTGTACTTGGCCAGAATTTCCGTTTCGGCACCATCGGCTTTTAGCACCTGCAACTCTCCATCGTCTATCAGCGCCAACACGTGGCCGGGGATGGACAGAAAGGTGACGTTGTCCCCGGTGCGCCCCGGGCCTTTCCAGAGAATCTTGCCGTTGGTGGTGTCGATGCAAAACATCTCCCCCAAGCCGTAGTGGGAAAAGCCGTACAGCCGGTTGTCATTGATCACCGCCGTGCTCATGTTCAGTGCGGCCCGGGTTTGATGCCACTTTTCCGTGACGGCCCACTTGTTTTCCCTGAGATGGGGGTGGATGCTGCGAATGCCGCGCTTTTCCCCGCCGACAAGAATGTCCCCGTCATGAATCGACGGGGTGGGCATGTTCTGGTTCGTGCCGCGGTGGGGCAGGTGATATTTCCAAAGTGTGCGCCCGGTCTCCAGCTCGACTCCAAGTAAATCCTCGTGGTTCCACTCGACAATCTGCCGCACCCCCTCGATCTCGGCGTACAGCGGTGACGAGTAGGCTGCGCCGTCTTTGCCGTTGCGCCAGATTTCCCTGCCGGTTTCGACGTCCATCGCCGAGAGGAAGCCCTTTTCGTCATCCCCGAAATGGAGGTACACGCGGTTGTCGACTACGAGCGGTGACGTGGTGG
Organism: Verrucomicrobia bacterium UBA6775; assembly: GCA_002453165.1. Taxonomy (GTDB): domain Bacteria; phylum Verrucomicrobiota; class Verrucomicrobiia; order Limisphaerales; family UBA1096; genus UBA1096. The sequence continues at coordinate 6,952 of DKGH01000207.1, read as the reverse complement.
CACCCCAGTAGGGGTGCGGGCGTTTGCCGAACTTGGAGCGGTGATCCACGCGCCAAAGCATCGCGCCGGTATCGGCATCCCAAGCCGTGAGGACGCCGGTGATGCTCAGCGTAAACAATCGGCCATCAGCCAGCGTGGGGTTGGCCTTGGGGCCCTTGCCGTGGGGCTCGCCGCCGCCGCCCTCCTTGAACGGTTCGGCGTAGCGATTGCGCCACTTCGGTTTGCCGTCGTTCAGGTCGAGACACCAGACGACTTCATCACTCTTTTGGCGGGCGTGCACATAAAGCCGGTCACCTGAAACGGCGGTGGTGCCGTAGCCGTCGCCCACCTTGGCAGTCCAGCCGCGTTTGAGTTCGCTGGGCCACTTGGCCGGTGGCTCAAAATGCGGCACCCAGCCATCTCGCTTCGGCCCGAGCCAGCCGGGCCAGGTGACGTCCGCCCCAAGCGGGGCAACAGTCAGCATCGAAAAAAACAGGACAACAAACGGTAGTCGAGACATCGGTAAGACGGCCGCCACGCTACCCTAAACAAAGGCGTCTCACCAGTCGGAATCGTCCGGGCGAGCCGGAGATTGACCATCCGAATCCGGGCAGGCAACTTGTTTGCGGATCAACGTGAATTACCTGTTGGAAACAGAGATCAAGCCGGTAGCCAAGTCGGACAACTCGCTTTCGCTACATCAGCGATACCAGTCGCTGCGTTACCGGGCGATTGGTTTTCCAGGCCAAGCGCAGGCGACCCTCCGCCCGGCATCGATTGATTTTCGACTGGGCAACGCTCCGGGCCAGGCCTCCGCGATCTCCGGGGCATCGCTTGGCCAAGCGCTTGGCCGGCTGGAGGTGCGCCCCTTCTCAGACATCGGCCGGCCGGAGATCACGGTCGCCCGGCGCGAGGTGGCCTACGGCATCAGCCCGTTTCCCTCGGCGCTGGATGAACTGGGATAATTACGATGAAGGACACAAAAGTTGCCTCGGTTCAGTTCGAGCATCAGCCCGGTGACAAGGAGGCCAACTTGGCCAAGGTGCGGCGGTTTGCCGCCGAGGCGGCGGGGCAGGGCGCGGAGTTGGTGGTCTGCCCGGAGATGTGCGTGACCGGGTATTGGTTTCTGCGCGACCTGTCGCGGGCGGAACTGGACGTACTTGCCGAGCCGGTCCCCGACGGGCCGACCACGCTGGAGTTGTTGGGGTTGGCGCGGGAACACGGCATCAGTATCGGTGCCGGTTTTTTGGAGCGGAGCGACGAGGGCGATTTGTTCAACAGTTACGTTGTCGTGATGCCGGACGGGAGCCACGTGTGCCACCGCAAGCTGCACGCCTTTGTCAACGAAAACGTCTCTAGTGGGAGCGAGTTTACCGTGTTTGACCTGCCCAGCGGCAACCGCGCGGCGATCCTCATTTGCTACGACAACAATCTGTTTGAGAACACCCGAATGGTGGCGTTACAGGGGGCGGAAATTCTTATCGCACCGCACCAGACCGGCGGTTGCCGGACGCCCAGCCCGCGCTGCATGGGCGTGATCGACCAGGCTTTGTGGCATGCTCGCGAAGAAAACACCGAGGCCATCGAGGCGGAGTTCCGCGGATCGAAGGGCCGCGAATGGCTGCTGCGGTGGCTGCCGTCGCGTGCGCACGACAACGGGATGTTTTTAATCTTCAGCAACGGGGTGGGAATCGACGGTGACGAGGTGCGAACCGGCAACGCGATGATTCTCAACCCTTACGGCGAAATTCTTGCCGAGACCTGGGCGGCGGCGGACACGATGATCGTGGCCGACCTTGAGGCGGAACACATGCGGATGAACATCGGGATGCGGTGGATTCAGTCGCGGCGTCCTGATCTTTATGAGCCCCTGATCAAGCCGACCGGCCGCGAGATGGACACGCGCACGGTACGGTTCAAGGGGATTGAGGAGGGGAGTTGATCGTCCGCTTGGCCAAGCGCGGTTACTCTGAGATCGTCACCATCGCGCTCCATTCGCCCTTGTGAAATGCCCGCGCCTGAATGGGTTTGCCGGCGGGCAGGGATGTTTTTCCCGACTCAATCCGCTGGGCAGAGGGCGTCGGTTTGCCCCCGATCTGACGGGGATCAGTGCCGTCTGTAGTGACGAACAGTTCACCGTTCTCCGCCTCAACTTCAACCTGTGATTTATCCGATGTGAGCTGGTACGCCGGGGCGGTGACATCGGAGATCACCCCGTGCCGGTAGAGTTGCGACAGAACGATCTCGCTGCGGGTGGGGAAGTAATCGTTGACTAAGCGGTTGATCTCACGAGCCCAGTCATCGTCGCGTGTGCGAGGCCGTCGCTCGGTCGAGGCCCGGCCACCGGAGGGCGTGTAGCCTGAGTCACCCCATCGGGCGGACTCGCAAACAACGGACATCTCAATTTCATCGATCCGCTCCTGGAAGAGTTCCAGCACTTTTTCCGGGGTGAGCACACCGCCGTTGTAAAAATGTTTCTGAATGCGATCGCCCACGCGAACACGAAACTCCTCGTTGTCGAGGCATTGCTGCCAGATCCACTGTGGGTTGCTGCTCGAGTAGTGGTTGCCGGCTGGGAATGGGCCGGTGCGATCCTCGCGGACATCGCGAAACGTGTGCTCGGCGTCCCATACGAAGAAGCGGAAGCCATCCCGTTTTTTGCGGTGCCGCAGGCCGTACCAGTTGTTGGGGCCAAAGTTTTGCCCCCACGCACTGACCGGCGCGTCGTAATTGCCGCCGTAAAAAATCACCAGCATGTAGTCGATTAAATTGTCAACCTCGAGCAGACCTTCGTAGTCGAGGTTCTCGGTACCGTCTGGGTTTTTGCCAAGCATTTTGAAGTAGGCCTCGTTGGACTCGAGGCCTTCGCGCGCGAGATCGCAGAGCCGTCCCCATGCATCGAGGTTGCCGTCGTTGGCCATCACGCCGACGGACATCTTGCGATCTTCGAGGTAGGTGCGCCCCTTTTTGATGGCGTCGTAGTTTTCCTTTTTGCCGCCGAGATAGGACGCGCCGTAGGAGGCCTTGATTCGTTCGCAGGTATTGAACACCCCCCAGTAGTGGCCGTTGATGAATAGGTGATAAAATTTGCCCCGCGCGGCCGGTTGACCCATCGCGAGTTGCAGGTCGCGGTTGAACTGGTCACGCAAAAAGATCGTGCGCTCCTTGTCGCCAATGTGCCACGAGTAGTTTTGAAACGTGCGCAAATCGACGTTGTCAAATTCCTTCGCCCCGTTGTCGCCGAAGAGCGGGTATTTCAGCTTGGACGGGCCGTAGGTGTCCCTGAAAAACAGGCGGAACGAATGCTTTGGATTGGAACTGCGCCGGCTGAAACCGCCGCGTATCCGGATGCCGCAGTTGATTTGAAACCCTTTTTTGCCGTCCGAATGAATCAACTCCATGGAGGCGGGGCGTTCGGCTTCGCGGCCGTCCCACTCGGCGTTGGCGTAGATGCCTTTTTCGCCGTCAAGCAGGTGGTCGAGATTCATTACCAGCGAAAACGAGGGCAGCGAGTGGAAGCCCTTGACCAGATCCTTGGCGTAGTGCGGGTCGTTCACGATCCGCTGATCCATCCCGTAGTCTACCTTATTGTCGCCCCACGTGAATGGGAAATACTCGGGCGGCAATCCGTCAGGCGATTGCTTCACGATGTCGTTCAGAAAAAGAAATGTCCGGGTGGATGGCGCGGAGGCTTTATGTCCCTTTTTGAAGGCCGCAGCGCGAAGCGTGGTCGTCTTGGCGATGTCCACCGGAGACTCGTAAGCGTGGCCGTTTTCCGGGGTCGGACGGGTGCCGTCCAGCGTGTAGCGGATAGTGGCGCCCCCGGTTTTTGTCGAGAGCGCGAGCTTGAACGACTGCTCGTGCCAACCGCGTTTTTCGCTGAACTTCACCGGCTTAACCGTGCCGGCGAGCGGCCTCGCGTTGGCCTTACCCGGTGTGGGGGCGAGAAAATCCCGCTTCAGGTTTTCCGCTTGGCCAGGCGCTTGGTCGGGGAGGATGCCAAAGGCGATGTCCTTTTTTTGATCCGGGTATTTGGCTGCGAATTCATCGATTACGGTCTCGCCGTCGCTAGCGATCAGGCCGAGGTAATCCCCTTTGCCGCGCAGGGCGAAGTTGGCGTGCAACGTCTTCTCTCCGGAGCGCCGGTCCTTGCCGGACATGAACACAACGAGATACTGCCCGGGCTCAATTTTGGTTTCGGGAAATGTCCATTTGGCCAAGCGCTTGCGGCTGTCGGTCAATGCCGCGCCGGTAAGGTCGACGGTTTCCGTACCGTAGTTGTGCAACTCAAGCCAGTCGGAGAAATCCCCATCTTTGTCCCTGAGCCCGGAATCGTTGATGGCGACGAACTCATTGATCACCACGGTGGAGTTGGTCGCTTGGCCAAGCGTAACCGTTGTCGTAAGCAATATGCCGGCGGCAAGGTGGCGGAGCATCATGGCTTCTCCTGCGCTTGGCTTTCGTGTTTGCGAATGGAGGCGAGTTCCTCGCGGCTGGCCTTGCCGTCACCGTTGGTGTCGAACTCCTTCCAACGCGACCGGCGTTCCCTTCCGCTGCCGGAACGCTCACCGCGCAGGCCAGCGACAATCGTGCGAATGTAATTGTCGTAGGGGTTGTAGTTGTTCTTCTTCAGATTTTCGACGAGGCGCTGCTTTTCGTCGTCATCGATTTTACCATTCTTGTTGGCGTCATAGCGGGCGGTGACATTTTTGATTTCGGTACCGCGGGCGGTGTCCCACTCGTCGCCGTCGAAGCGTCCGTTTTTGTTTTTGTCATAGGCTGCCAGCCAGCGTTCCGGCGGTTTCGGGGAGCCGCCTTCACGGCCGCCTCCCCGGCGTTCGCGGGCGCGTCGGATTTCGTCGTGGCGTTCGTCTGAAAATTTCTTCGTGGCCAGGCGCATGGCGTTGCGCTCGGCCTTGTTGAGGAAGCCGTCCTTGTCGGCGTCGAATTGTTCGAGCATTGATTTCCGTACCTCGGCCAGCGGTGATTCACCCGGTTTCTCCGGATAGGCGTAAAGGAAGGGGCGGGGGATGCTCGTGCGGCGGGAGTTCGAGCGGGACTCCTGTGCAAACAGGTCGGCCGGGATGCTCAGGCCGATGGCCAAAACAGCGAGTGGCAGCAGTGTTTTTTTCATTTTGGTCACGGGACGAGTGCGTCACATGATCATCGGGGGGACGGAGGGTTTCACTCGGCCTGTAAAAAAACAAGTCGTGATTAGTTGTTTTTCCGGTTCAATTTGACCGATTTCAGGTCGATGACAAACCCTGAGATGGGCGTGATGGCCTGCATGATGGCGCGCTGCTCGCCTTCATCGAGTTCGACTGTGCCAATGTGGATTGACCGGTATTGATCCCACGTGCCGGTGCTGTCTACGGCGTGAACGATTTCGTTCTGGCCGATGCGCAGTTGGATACGGTTGGCCTTAGCCTTGCCGTCGAGCGCCCAGTTCAGGTGAACATCGTACACGCCGGCTCGTTTGGTTTTGATCGACCAAGCGGCCCGGTCGTTGGGAGCGCGCCAGAAACCAAGGTTTCGGTGCTTTTCCTCAAACATCAATGAGTCGCCATAAATTTCCGCATTCGATGCAGTGAGAGTCAGTGAGTCGTTTTCCTCGGAGACGAGTTTGGGCTTGTTACCGGGGAACGATTTGGGTGGGTTAGCGGAGGCGTTGATGTGGGCGATCAGGTTGGCCAGTTGCTGGTCGTTGAAAACCTGCTCAAATCCCTCCGGCATCAGAGAACGGCCCAAGCCGGTGAGCGACTGAATGTTCGCCCGGAGGACCTGCCGCTGCTGCCCGTTTAAGTCCATCAACGTGACGCTGTTGGCCCCCTCGTTGGTGATCATGCCGGCGAGTTGGGAGCCGTCCTTCGTGGCGAGCGCGTACACACTGAACCGGTCCTCGACCGCCTGATTGGGATTGAGGATGGCAGCGAGCAGGGCGCGTGGAGACTTATCGGCGATCGCCGCGAGGTCGGGGCCGGTCGCGTTGCCGGTGTTGCCGAGTTTATGGCATGTGGCGCAGTGGGTGGCGAAAAGCAGTTCGCCAGCCGCTCCGTCGCCCTTAAGGGGAGACATCTTTGCCAGTCGATCAGTTACCAGTTGGTCGCGCTGTATGTTCTTCCGGCCAAAGTGCGCGGCCGCCTGTTCACGAATTGCCTTGTTGGAGTGTTGCTTGAGCAGTTGCCGAAACGCCGCGCCGATTTCGCCGGGAAGAACCACTTTGTTGTCGATGGCGAACAACAGGCCGAGCGTCTTTTTTTCATCGTTCAGGATATGCTGAAGTACCCGGTTTTTGCGGTTCGGTGAGTAACTTTTCCAGTGGGTCAACAGCGGGGCGGTGGCCGGGTCGCGTTTGTTGAGTTCGTCCAGCGCAAGGTCGAAAATCGGGGTGGGTGACAGGGCGCCAAGCTGCTGGTGCAGAATCTCCCGAATCTGTTTTCCATCGTCCGTGATGTTGGCCAACAGTCGAAGTGCCGCAACCCGGTCGCCGGTTCCGGCTTTGTTGTTCTCAACGATCCGATTAAGCGAGTCGAGCAGTTCATCGTCAAGGCCAAGCTCCGATCGCGGGAGGTTTCTTTTTTGTGCATTCTCAACCAGAGCAGAGAGTGCGGTCAGTCGCCAAGTCTCCAGCTTGTCGATCTTGGCTGTGAGGTTGAGGAGCAGTTTTTTGATCTCTGCGGCGGACGCCTCGGCACCGGCCAAGGCCAGCAGATTGCCGGTGAGTGATCCGTGCGATCCGATGTCGCCATCGTTGATCAGTTCGTTAAGGATGCTCACGGAGTGACCGGTGGCGGATGACGCGATGGCCGTCTGCAGGTCGGGCTTGCCGGACGAACGCTTGGCCAGGCGGCCGAGGATTTTGCCTGCAACGGGGGAATTCCATTCGCCAACGGAGTACGCGAGTTGGGCACGGACACGCGGGGCGGAGTTGGAAACGGCTTGGTCAAGCGCTTGGCCAAGCGTATCCGCCTGG
>DKGH01000077.1 GCA_002453165.1 Verrucomicrobia bacterium UBA6775 | reverse complement strand
TGAATTTAAAACCAAGAAAGATTTAGTTCAGACTTTCTATCTTCCATTCAAGGATTTTAAACCTTCTTGGAGAGGCCGCAGGCTGAACAACTTACCAACTTTAAAAGGTGGAGATGTAATCGGTATTGGTTTTCTTTTAGGAGATAAAATCCAAGGAAAATTTAAACTAGAAATCATCGAAGTTGGTGCAACTACAAAAAAGTCTTACAACAATCTCTCAACAAACAAAAAATCACAATTTGACCCAATGACATATTAACGAGAATTATTTATTTAATTTTCACTTTTTCACTATCAGTGAAAGGCTTCTTGATACTTTTTTTTATCGTGCTAAAATAATGCGGACTACATTATTCAAAGTTCCGCATTGATGTCAAAAATCAACACATTCAAAAAAGCTTTTTGTTCATGCAATCAGCTCTTTTTTTCTTCTTTCTTATCTTTTGGGATTTTATCGCCTTACGCATTGGCCGGTGAAGACTGGTGGCAGTTTCGCGGGCCAAGCGGGGACGGACACACAGCGTCAACCGGCCTGCCGCTGAAGTGGTCAGAGACAGAAAACGTCCTTTGGAAAACTGCCATCCACGACAGAGGCTGGTCGTCTCCAGTGATCCGGGGAAATCAGGTTTGGCTTACCACGGCCACGGCTGACGGGCGAAAGTTGTTCGCGGTTTGCGTAAATAAGGACAACGGCAAAATCATCCACGACCTTCATTTGTTCGACGTGGCCAAGCCCATGCGGATCACGAAGGACAACACCTACGCGACGCCCACGCCGGTGATCGCCGACGGCCGCGTGGTGCTGCACTTTGGCACCTACGGCACGGCCTGTCTCGACACCGCCAGCGGCAGGGTTTTGTGGAATCGGCGCGACCTGAATTGCGACCACGAGGCGGGTGCCGGCCCAGCCAGTTCGCCAACGCTGATCGGGGACAAGTTTGTGGTGCACGTGGACGGCCGAGACGTGCAGTACATCATCGCGTTGGATATCGCCACGGGGAAGACGGTTTGGAAAACGCCGCGCTCGCTCGATTATGACTCGTTCCCTATTCACCACCGCAAGGCGTACTGCATGCCGGCGCTGGTGCCGAGGGGCGAGGGCCAGCAACTGGTCAGCCCGGCTGGCCGAGGCCTGTACGCCTACGATCCGGAGACCGGAAAGGAGTTGTGGCACGTGAGGCATCGGGGGTGGTCGGTCGCTCCCCGTCCGGTGTCCGGCCACGGGTTGGTATTCGCCACGGTGGATCGCGACCGGCCTGAACTGTGGGCCATCCGGCTCGACGGCAACGGCGACGTGACTGACACGCACATCAAGTGGAAGTCGATCCGCAGTATGCCGCAGCGATGCTCGCCGCTGCTGGTGGGCGACCTGTTGTTCGTCGTGAACCGCGGCGGCATCGCGACCTGTCTCGAGGCCAGGACCGGCGAGGTCGTCTGGAAGGAACGGCTGAAGGGCGCGTACTCGGCATCGCCAATTTACGCCAAGGGACGGATTTACCTGTTCAACGAGGAGGGGCTGACCACGGTGATACGGCCGCGCCGCAAGCTCGAAGTCATCGCCAGCAACGCTCTGGCCAAGCAGCCGTTCATGGCGACACCGGCGGTGGACGGGGACGCGTTCATTATGCGCACCGGCGGACACCTGTATCGGGTCGAGGCGGCCAAGTAGCCTGGATGAAACCGCTGGCGGATTGTTTGTTGTACGCGTTCGTTGACTCGGCCTATCTCGATGGCCGCGACCCCGAGATACTGTGCCGCCAGCTTTTCGACGGCGGGGCGGATCTCGTGCAGCTTCGGGCCAAGGATTGGCCGGAGGAGGAGGTCACGCGATTGGCCAAGCGCTTGGCTCCAATCGCGGCCGACGCCGGCGTGCGGTTGGTGATCAATGATTATCCCGGGATTGCCGCCGAGGTCAGTGCACCCACGGCGCACCTTGGGCAGGAGGATTTTTTCGATGTCGGCCACCGGCACATCGACGAGGTGAAGCCAGTCGGCGCAGCGCTCGAGCTTGGCCTGAGCACCCACGCGCCGGAGCAAGCCAGGCGCGCCTGCGATGCCGGGGCGGATTACGTGGCAATCGGCCCGGTGTTTGCCACGCCGACCAAGCCGGGGCGGCCGCCGGTGACGCTGGAGTACGTCCGCTGGGCGGCGGCGAACATCGACCGGCCATGGTTCGCGATCGGCGGCATTAACCACGAGACGCTCGACGAAGTCTTGGCCGCCGGGGCGAGGCGCGTGTGCGTTGTGTCGGCAATCCTTCGCGCGCCGGACGTGGCCCATGCTTGTCGTGTCTTCAAGGAGCGCCTACTCTCCGCGGCCGGTTAAGCGGGACAAACCCGCCACTGAATTCACAACATGAGCCTACTCGTTTTTGGTTCCACAGCGCTGGACTCGATCAGCACCCCGAAGAAAAAGAACCCGCGTCTGCTGGGCGGCTCCGGCAGCCATGCCGCCGTGGCGGCGAGCTTCTTTGCATCGCCCAAGTTGATCGGCGTGGTCGGCACGGATTTTCCGCGCAAGTACATGACGCTGTTCAAGAAGCACAAGGTGAACCTCAAGGGCGTGAAGGTGCGCGAGGGCAGGACGTTTCACTGGGCCGGCGAGTACGAGGTGAACATGAACAACCGCCGCACACTCAGCACGGAGCTGGGCGTGGTGGAGGGCTACTCACCGGTGCTGCCGGCGGCGCATCGCAAGGCGAAATATGTCCTGCTCGCCAACAACCCGCCCGGGGCGCAGGAGGCGATCATCGACCAGCTCGACAAGCCGAAGTTCATCGTGGCCGACACGATGGACTTGTGGATGAACGTCGCAATGAACGACCTGCGCAGTCTCCTCAAGCGCGTCGACATGCTGGTGCTCAACGACAGTGAAGCGAGGCAGTTGACCGGCGACGACAACGTGGTGTCGGCCCTGCCCAAGCTGCACAAGTTTGGCCCGCGATACGTGATCGTGAAAAAGGGCGAGCATGGCGCGATTCTGTCTTCGAAAAAAGGGCTGTTCGTCGCGCCGGCATTTCCGCTGTCGAAGGTGGAGGATCCGACCGGGGCCGGGGATTCATTCGTCGGTGCGATGGTCGGTTACCTTACAAAAACCGGTGGCTCGATTGATGCCAACATTCGCAAGGCGATTCTTTACGGAAGCGTTGTAGCCTCGTTTTGCTGCGAGGGGTTTGGGTTGAACCGCACGACTAAGACCACACGCACCGATATCAACAAACGCCTGCGTGAGCTGGAAAAAATCACTCGCGTCTGAGGTGCAATAAAGGCAGGGCGTGCTGTCCCCAGCGCGCCGGGGCGATCGAGGACGGCTGGGACAGCCGTCCCTACCTTGTTAGTCTCCCAATTCGCCAAGGGCTTCGAGCACTTCGTTGGCGTGGTCGGCGACCTTGACCTTGGGCCAGACTTTTTGGACGACTCCGTCGGCGTTGATGAGGAAGGTCATCCGCTTGATGCCGAGGAAGGTTCGGCCCATGAACGACTTGTTACCCCACACGCCGTAGGATTCGCAGATCGACTTGTCTTCGTCGGCGATCAGCGTGAAAGGCAAATCGAACTTCTCGATGAACTTGTCGTGTTTGGCCGCCGAGTCGGCGCTGACGCCTAGCACGACGGCGTTTTTCGCGGTGATCGCGTCGTGGTTGTCGCGGAAGCCGCACGCCTCCTTGTTGCAGCCCGGCGTGTTGTCCTTCGGATAAAAGTAGAGCACCACCGCCTGACCACGAAACTGACTGAGCGACACCTCGCCTCCGCCGTTGGTGGGCGCGGTGAAATCCGGTGCCGTATCGCCCTCGTTCACTTTTAATTTAGCATTGGCTGCCATGACGCGGGGATCGTCCACCGGCGCTTGGCCTAGGTCAACCTTCAGCGCAAAAAACCTTGCCGCCCCTCGGCTGGCTCCCTAGAAAAAACGCCGAGTCTTTATGGCTGAGACACCGGACAACGCGGAGGCGGCGGAGCTGCATCAGGTCAGCGTGGAGCTGTGGCTGATCGGCCGGCGCGACGAGGCGTTGCTGGCGTTTCGCCAGGCGCTTGGCGGTGAGTCGGATGCCATCGCGCTGCAGTTGCGCGACACGCTGCCAAACTCGTACGACGACCCGGATGCCACACCGGATCGGCCGATCAATCTCCAGCAGCAAAACGCCTTCGCCGCCTATCGCAACACGGCCCGCATGACCACCGACGACGCGCGCGCGTGGTTCAACGTCGGCCTGACGCACGAAAAGGAGGGACGTGCGGTCGAGGCAAGGCAGGCGTTCGAGGAATCGTTCAAAAGCTACCACCGAAACCTCGCGGCTAAGGCGTTGGGGGGGAGCGACGCGCAGGTGGCGCTGGAGTTGTGCCGGCGGGTAGTGGACATCGATGAGCGCGATGCCAAGGCGTGGATCAATCTCGGTGCCGCGCTTGGCCAGACGCAGCAGCCGGACGAGGAACTGGAGGCGTATCGCAGGGCGATCGAGATCGCCCCGAAATATGCGGAGGCATGGTACAATCTCGGCGTGGCACAGGCGCGGGAGGAGCGGGACGGCGAGGCGATCCACGCTTACAAGCAGGCATTAATCCTTTCACCGAAGTTTGCCAAGGCGTGGTTCAACCTCGGGGTGCTGCAGGGCAAGCTCGGCAATCCGCAGGAGAAACTGCGTTCGTACCGCAAGGCGGTCGAGGCCGACCACAATTTTGGTGAGGCATGGCACAATCTTGGGGTGATGTACAATGCCTTCGGTAAGGCGGAGGAGGGTCGGGAGGCCTTTGACCGCGCGCGCAAGTTGCTGAATCCGAAACTGCGCGTGGCGGAGTCGATCGAGTTCAAGTCCGCCACCACGCCGGACGGTGCGCCAGACCGACCAACCGCAGCCCCTCCACCGTGAGCCGCGGCTCGACGGCACGGATGGCCGGCATCTTTTCTGCCATCAACGCGGCGTAACCGCCGGTCGCCACGACCGGGATTCTCCGGGTGCCCAATTCCTTTTTCAATTGCGCCAACAGTTCCGTGACCAGGCCGCGGTAGCCGAGCACGGCGCCGCTGAGCATCGCCTGTTCCGTGTTTTTGCCTACGACCGACTTGGGCTCGGCGATCTTGATGCGCGGCAGCAGGGCGGTATTCTCGTGCAGATAATCGGTCATCGCCGCGAGGCCCGGCGCGATGATGCCGCCGGTATAGTTTTGGTTGGCGTCGACGACGTCAAACGTCACCGCAGTGCCGAAGTCCACCACGACCACCGGGCTACCGAATCGTGCCTGTGCGGCGATGGCGTTCGCCAGGCGGTCTGAGCCTATTGTTCCCGGCTTGGGATAATCGATCCCGATGCCGACTACGGTCCTTGGTGTGAGCTGCAGCGCCGGGCAATTCCATTGATTGCGAAGCAGTTTCTTGAGCGGCATGTTTAGTCTGGGCACGACGCTGCAAAAGACGGCCCCGGCGAAGGAGTCGCGCTTGGTCAGGCGCAGCAGCTTGGCCAGGTGCGGCTCCGCTTGGCCAAGCGCGATGGCTTCGCTCAGAAACGTCACATCGGCCACGACGCGCTCGGCATCCGCCGCCGCGGCGTGGGTGTGCGTGTTGCCAATGTCCACCAACAGAACCACGCGGCCTGAGCTACCCGCAGCCCATCGAAGTTTCAAGGGCGAAGTTGCGGTGCGCCCCCGCTTGGCCAAGCGCGATTGGGCTTGATTGAACCCGCGGTGGCGCGGAAAACAGTCCGCGCCGTTCCCGTCGGTGGGGCGGATTTGATACATGAAGCAGCAAACCATTGTCACACTGGACCTCGAGGGCGTGCTTGTACCGGAGATCTGGATCGCGTTCGCGGAGAAGACCGGGATCGAGCAGCTCAAGCTGACGACGCGTGACATCCCGGACTACGACGAACTGATGACCGGTCGACTCGCGATCCTGAACGAGCACGGGCTGAAGCTGGCGGATATTCAGGAGGTGATCGGCACGCTGGCGCCACTCGAGGGGGCGAAGGCGTTCCTCGATGAGCTGCGGTCGATCACGCAGGTGGTGATCCTGTCGGACACGTTCCTGGAGTTCGCCAAGCCGCTGATGGAGCAACTCGCCTGGCCGACAATTTTTTGCCACGACTTGGAGATCGACAGGGAAGGGCGGGTGGCCCATTATCGGCTGCGACAGCCGGATCAGAAACGCAAGGCGGTGGCGGCGTTTCGCAGCCTGAATTACCGGGTGATCGCCGCCGGAGACTCATACAATGACACGACCATGCTGGGCGAGGCGGACACCGGTTTCCTGTTCCGCTCGCCGGATAATGTGAAGGGGGAGTTCCCACAATTCCGATCCGCTGAGAAGTACGACGAGTTGATGGGGCTGATTCGGGGGGAGTTGGCCGAATAAGGACGCGAGGGCGGTGCGGATACAATTTTTTCCATCAACCGCCATAATCGTTTGACACCCGAAAAGGCGATGCTAATTTCGCCGGCGGCGCTCCCGGTTCAGGGGGCGTTTTGATCGAAATAATCCATTTTTTTCAATGAGCCAAACGGCAGTTACGGGGGGTGATTCTGGGAGTAGCTCCCAAGCTTCCCGCATTTCAGAGGCTGTCATCCGCATCGCCGGCAATTCTCAAGATGGAATTCAATCAATAGGAGGTTTTCTAGCCCGCCTTGCCGGCCGAAGTGAACAGGAAGTCATGACAATGATGACAATCCCGTCTACAATATCAGGCGGTCCCTCAATTTTTCAAGTTCGTTTAGGTTCTGGGGAGGTGCTGAGCGCTGGTGACCAGGCTGATGTTCTGCTTGCGTTTTATAATCATTCTTATGAAGGTCATATAGGGAATCTGCGTGAAGGTGGAATTGTTGTTTATGACAGCGATCACGTCGATCCAAATGAGGAGTGGTTAGTGAAATATCGGCATATTGGCATAGCTATATCTAGTTTAACGGTCGAGGCGATTGGTGGAACAACTCGTGACAAGGGAAAAAATATCTTTGCCCTTGGACTGATTGGAAGGATGTTTAATCTCAATCTTGAGAAGCTAGAGGGTTTGATTAACGAACGCTTTGCTGCAAAAGGTGAAAGTGTTGTTAAGCCAGCAATGGACGCGTTTCAGGCTGGATATCGTTACCACTCGGACGACATCTCTAATCTTTTTGAGTTTTCAATTAGTGATGTAGATCGCACTAATCAAGTAGTTATGTCGGGTAATGAGGCTATTGGCTATGGCTTAATTGCAGCAGGGGTTAGATTTGGTGCAGCATATCCAATTACTCCGTGGTCAGATATTATGGAAATGCTCCGACGCGAGTTACCTAAGTACGGAGGTGCTTTCATCCAATGTGAAGATGAAATTGCGGCGGTATCAATGGCAATTGGTGCTGGCTACGCTGGTCGAGTATCAGTAACGGGTTCCAGCGGCCCAGGAATATCTCTCAAAACCGAAGCGATTGGTTGGGCGGTCATGGCTGAGGTGCCTTTAGTGGTGGTTGATATACAGCGAGGCGGGCCATCTACAGGTTTGCCTACAAACGTCGAGCAGTCTGACCTTAACATTGCCTGCTTTGGCGGTCATGGTGACTCTCCACGAGTGGTATTAGCAGCCTCCGATGTTGAGGATTGTTTTTACACAGCTATGGAAGCTGTTGATATAGCCCGTAGATATAGTGTTCCGGTTATGCTTTTAAGTGATCAAGCTATAGCTACTAGGATCGAGGCTTTTGAAGAGCCAAAACTAAAGGAAATTTGTCAGGATCTTTCACCAGACTTGACTCCTGTGCCGACTCACAAGCCATATGATCTTGAGTCGGAGACAGGCGCGAGTCACCATCGACCACCAGGGACAAGGATTGAGGACGGGCGTTATCCTGTGGCAACAGGACTTGAACATGATGAATGGGGACACCCTACTTCTTCTCCAGATCTGCATGACGCCATGACAAAAAAACGGCGTAACAAAATTGATTTTTTGTCAAAAGAATTGCCAGTTCCAGAGGTATATGGAGCTGATTCTGGTGAAGTGCTTCTTGTAGGCTGGGGATCGACCACAGGTCCGCTTTATGAAGCAGTTGATAAATCTTTAGAAAAAGGGGAATTCCTATCTGCAATTAAGATACGGCATATAAACCCTCTTCCGAATGGGCTTGAGGACATTTTTTCAAAGTTCAAAAAAATTTATGTCGTCGAGATGAACGACGGGGGAGTTCATGGTTACGGCCAGTTGGCTGGTTTGTTACGTGCGCGATTTGCTGATCCGCGAATTCAAGGTATCAATAAGACTGATGCTTTAAGATGGAAAGTATGGGAGATTATTGATCGTGTTAAAGAAATCTCGGGTTAGTTTCGAACAAAATATGTAAACAAAAATTTTGAGTTATGACAGAGAGTTTGAAAACAGAACCTCAAATAAAAGAAACCGAAGAGCGAAAACCACTTACAAAAAAAGAAATCGCTGCAGATCACCCAACTTGGTGCCCGGGTTGCGGTGATTTCTCCGTGCTCTCGATCTACTACAAACTAATCCAGAAGCGGAATATCCACCATGAGAAGGTGACCACTGTGGCCGGTATCGGATGTTCGAGTCGCTTTCCATATTTTGTTCAAGCTCATGGTGCTCATTATATTCATGGAAGAGCTTTATCATTTGCAAGTGGCGTTTCACTTTCTAGGCCTGATTTACATGTATTCGCTTTTGGAGGTGACGGTGATGCATATTCAATTGGAGGAAACCATTTTATCCATACTGCTCGTAAAAATGTCAAAATGACTTACGTTGTTATGGACAATTTCGTTTATGGTCTTACTAAAAAACAGACTTCACCTACATCTCCTATTGGTTATAAAAGTAAAACAGATCTATGGGGAGCTTTTGATAAGCCGACCAATCCGATGAAGTTGGCTATTGCTGCGGGTGCTACTTTTGTGGCTCGTACTTCGCATTCTAATCCAAAACATTTGCTTGAAATGATGAACCTTGCAATGGATCACGATGGCTTTGGTTATATAGAGTGTCTTAGCGAATGTACAGAGTTTTACAAAGGTGCATTCGATGCATCTAATCCTCGCAAAGGTGGCGAATATCCTTTGGTGCCGGAAGATCATGATGTTACGGATGAGTCTGCTGCATACGAGTTATCTGGAGAGGACTTCCCCGGAAGATTTGGTCTTTTTTATCAGGTGCAGCGACCAACTAAGAATGCATTGGAAGCTAGAGTGTCCGACGATGCTAAAGCCAAGTTTGAGGGTAAACAGGACTGGGAAATACTTCAGACGAACTTTAACCGCATGAAGTAAAACTTGGCCAAGCGCTTGGTCAAGTTATGAGTCCCCAGTCTCCAACTGCCAATTGGAAGCAACGAGTGCCTTGTACCCGCCGATGAGTGAGTGGACATTCGTGTAGCCCATTCGCTGAGCCACCTCCGCCGTCAGCACAGAGCGGTATCCTCCCCCACAGTACATGATCACTTCTGTGTCCTTTTCCGGGACGGCCGACTCTATGTCGCGCTCGAGAATGCCTTTTCCCAAGTGAATTGCACCGGTCGCGTGGCTGTTCGTCCATTCGCAGTCCTCGCGTACGTCCATAAGTATCGCGTCGGGATTATTGGCCAATCGCTCGGCGGCATGGTTAAGGTCGATCTCACTGACGCCTGTTCGTGCGGCTTTGACGATGGCGAGGAATCCTTCGGAGTGTTGCATGGGCAAATCGTGCAGACGCAACGGACTGGGGTCAACATTACGCTTAGCCAAGCTTGCCCTGTAAGCCGGTTGCGTGGATATTGGCTGTTCGCGAATGGAGATCGAACTCATCAACACCGGCTCGGAACTGCTGCTTGGCCGCGTCCTCAACACCCACCAGCAGTGGTTGGGCAAGACTCTTTCCGACGCTGGCTACATTCTTACAAGACAGGAGACGGTGCCAGATACGGCGGAAGCGATTTGCGAGGCGGTGCAGATCGCGCTTGGCAGGGCAGACCTCGTGATCACCACCGGTGGCCTTGGCCCGACCTCGGACGACATCACGCGGGAGCGGATCTCCGGTATGTTGGCCAAGCCGCTTCACCACGACGAGGCGATCGCGGAACACATCACTTCTTTCTTCGCCCGCCGCGCTCGGCCGATGCCGGAGTCAGTGCTGGTGCAGGCGCAAATTCCGGAGGGAGCGGTCGTGTTCACCAACGAGCACGGCACCGCGCCCGGTCTGGCAATGGATGTGTCGGGAGCGGACGATGAGGGATCCCCTACCTGGCTTGTCATGCTGCCTGGGCCGCCTCGGGAGCTGTGCCCGATGGTCGAGGCGCAGGTACTGCCATTCATTCAGCGGGAGCTGCCGCTTGCGGCGGCGTTTCACTGCCGGACACTGCGTAGCATGGGCATCGGCGAGTCGATGGTGGAGGATCAATTGCTCACGCGGCTGCGACCTCTTATGGATCAAGGGCTGGATCTTGGATTTTGTGCCCGGACAGGGCAGGTGGATATCCGGCTGTGCGGTCACGGCGATGCCGTTTCGGGATTGATCGACGAGGCGGAGGCGTTGATTCGTGGAGAGTTCGGGAAATACATTTACGGTACCGAAGGCGAGTCAATCGCGAAGGTGGTGGTTGATCGACTAATCGATTTGGGCGAGACTGTTGCCGTTGCGGAGTCCTGCACCGGGGGATTTCTTGGGCATCATATCACTGGTATCCCTGGGGCCTCGGCGGTTTTTGTCGGTGGCATTATTTCATACAGTAACGAACTAAAGCATAAACTGCTCGACGTAAAAAACGACACCCTCGAAAAACATGGCGCAGTCAGCAAGGCGGTGGCATTGGAAATGGCCGAGGGAGCCCGTGCGGCGACCGGCGCGGATCACACGTTGTCAGTCACCGGTATCGCGGGGCCGGGCGGGGGATCAACGGAAAAACCGGTTGGAACTGTCTGGCTCGGCTTGGCCTCGGCCGGGGAACGGCCGTTGGCTGTCAAGAAACATCATCCCTACAACCGCGAGACATTCAAGCAGGCTTCGGTGAACCAGTCGCTGGAGTTACTAAGAAGACGGATACAGCGGGATTGCTGAATCAGGCGCCGTCGTCGCCGATCGCCTCGACAGGGCAACCTTCCATGGCTTCTTTAGCAAGCTCTTCTTCTTCTTCACCTTCGGGCTGTTTTGCCACAAAGGAATACCCCCCGTCATCATTTCTGTGATACATTGTCGGAGCAATCTCCCGACAAAGATCGCAATCAATACACTCCTCATCTACATAAAACTTTCCCGGAGCGTTATCCTCATATTTACTATCTACATCAGCCATGGCAAAAAAAGCACAAGAAAACTAGCGAAATCACCCGATGGGTTCAAGCGCCATCGGTCGTTATGACAATAAATCCTCGACCGGTGTGATGGCCCGCAATTTGCCTGTAACATCGGCGAAAACCTCAATCGCCCCGGTGATATCTGCCTCGGACGTGCCGGCTCCAATGCCCCACAATGTAGTCCCGCGAGCGAGGTCGGCATCGAGCCCGATGGCCTCCAGTGCGGGCGGAATCTGCATTGACTTGGTTGTACAGGCCGCCCCGGCATGGATGGCCACCCCCTGCAGATCCATCGCCAGCGCCTGACCCTCCCCCTCGACTAGTTCGGTGCTGAGGCTCAGGTGATGCGGAAGTCGGTGTTCGCCTGGCTCCGGCCCGTTGAGGTGAACTCCCTTGACGGCATCCCGGATTCCGGTCCACAGCTTACGCTGCAACTCACTGGCGAGTTTCGTTAGCTGCTCAAGATTGGTCAACGCCGATTCAGCCGCGACACCAGCCCCGACGATGGCGGCAACGTTCTCTGTCCCGGCCCGAAGTTCATTTTCCTGCACGCCACCGTGGATCAACGGCTCGATCAAGGTACGACGATTCCGGTATAGCACGCCCACACCCTTCGGCCCATGAAACCGATGCGGTGCCAGCGCGACCAGATCGACTCCGAGTTGCTGCACGTCCAGCGGCAGCCAGCCACCGCTGAGCGTGGCATCGACAAAGAGAGGGATGCCCCGTTCACGCGTGAGCTTGGCCGCCTCGGCGATCGGTTGAACCGAGCCGAGGTCGTGGCTGGCGTGGTGCAGGCAGACGAGCGCAGTGTCATCGCGAAGCGCTTGGCCAAGCGCTACAGGATCAATACGCCCTTGGTAATCCACTGACAACTGAGTGCACTCAAAGCCCTGCTCTCCAAGCCAAGCGATGGAACCTAACACGGCGGGATGTTCGATCTGTGTGGTGACGATGTGCTTGCCAAATCGTCGGTTGGCCAAGGCGGCCCCCTTTACAGCAAGATTGACCGCCTCCGTGCCGTTGGATGTAAAAATAATTTCCTCCGGATCGGTGGCGTTGACTAGCTTGGCCAAGCGCGAGCGGGCCTCGTCCAGCGCGTCCCTTGCCTCGAGGCCAAGCTGGTGAAGAGAACCGGCTGCCCCGAATCGTCCCTCATGCCAGGGCCGCATGGCGTCGATCACCTCGGCGAGAGGTGGGGTCGTGGTGAGGTGATCGAGATGAATCATGGAGTCCGGCAGTCGAGCGCCGGTTTATTTTTTGCGAGTCTTGAACGTACGACTGTGGCCCCGGTCGGGAATGTTGATGGAGTAGGATTTGGCATCCGGCGCAACGGACATGTGAATGTGATGTGCGTCACAGTTTTTGGTGAGATTCGCGATGAACGCATCCTCAGTGTTATTTTCAATGTCGGCGCGGAGATTTTTGTGCACCTGATACATCGCCTTGAGGTTCGCGCTCTTGAGTGCGGTGAACGACGACGCACCGCAGCCCTTGGTCACGCCGTTGTTCATTACCGACACGGTCGGCGCGAGGCTCTGGATGAACACGGCGTTGTTGCTGTAGTCCAGCCCGTGATGATTCACCTGATACACGTCCACAGTGCCGACGCGGTTGACCGGGGTGACCAGCCGTGCCTCGGTGTTTTGCGTGAGGTCGCCGCCGTCCCAAAAACGAAAGTCGCCCAGCTCCACCATCACGGCGATGCTGTTGGAATTGTCGGTCGTGTCCTCCTTGATCCACTTGACCTTGTCAGTCAGTGGGTTGCGCGGGGTGCCCTTTGGGGCATCGACGAATTTTTTCATGGCGGCGACGCAACGGATACGCATTTCCGGCTGGCCGGGCACTTGTTTGAGCGGCAGCAGCGTACCAGGTTTCATGACATGTCGCTTGCCAACTTTCATATTTCGGTACGGCTTGATGCGCAGAAGGAACGTGGAATTGGCTCTGCCGTCCGGGTCGCGTACCGGGATGCCATTGTCCCAGACATTCCGGATCGGCATTTTTTGTGACAACTCAGCTGCGCCGCCGAAGTGGTCGATGTGAAAATGCGTGGTGATCAGGTGATCGATCTGTTTCACGCCGGCCACCTTGGTTGCTGCCTCGTGGAGGCGCCCGGGATCGCGGCCGCCCGGCATGCCGGTGTCGATGAGGATCGACTCGCCGGCGGGCGTGACGATCAACGTGCCTCCGCCACCCTCGACGTCGACCCAGTAAACATCAAGCGTCTTTAAGTCCTTGGCCAAGGAGGTGCCGGTGACAAGTAGCGCGGTGGCAGCTGCAACGGTATTGAGGAGAGATTTAATTTTCATGAAACGGTCTGGGAGGATGGTGACGGAAGGGCGGGGCGCTGGCAAACCTGATGTTGCGCTTGGCTCGGCATAAAGAAAAACCCCGCCGTGGTCTCCGTTGGCGGGGTCGAAAATTGGGTTGGCCAGGCGCTTGCTCAGGCGAGCTTAAGCGCGAGTCCACGGTGGGCGTCGTGCCAATCGTTGATGGCCCGGCGCAAGTCCTCAACGGATTGTTCTACCCTGTGTTGAAGTTCGATCAATTGTTCCCGGGTGGCTTCAATCTTATGGCGCAGCGCTTTCATGTGGTTCTGGGTGGCTTCTTCCCAAGCCTCATGCGCGGCGTGGAGTTCCTCCTGTGCCTCGGTAAAAAGTTTCTGCGCCTTCTCGCAGATGGTCTCCTCGTGATTCTCGAGACGCAGTGCCAAGCAGCGTTGTTTTTCGCGAATTTCCGCCATGGCGATGGCTTCGTCAGGAACACGGCGTAGGTTCGAGGCGAGGCCGAGTTTTTCAAGCACACGAATGGTCCACTTGGTGGGGTCGAACTGCCATGGCTTTACGCCGTTGCGGTAGTCGTGCTGAAACTCGTGGTGAAAGTTGTGATACCCCTCGCCAAAGGTGAACAGCGCCATCAGCCAACTGTCGCGTGCCGAGCACCGTGCGGAGTAAGGCTGGTTGCCAAGTGTGTGACAGAGGCTGTTAATGAAAAAGGTCATGTGATGCACGGCGACCAGTCGGGTCACGCCACCGATCAACAGGCCTGCCAGCGCGCCAATACTTCCCTCAACGAGATAACCGATGAGTGAAGGAAGTCCAAAGCCGACGACCAGACCGATCACCACCCACCACTTGTGTTGGAAACGCACTAGTGGGTCTCGTTTCAGATCTTTTACATTTGTTAAGGGAACCTCTCCACCGATTGGCCGTTGCATGATCCATCCCATATGAGCAAAAAAGAAGCCGCGTTGTATGCTGTAAGGATCATCATCATGGTCCGTGTGCTTGTGATGTCGCCGGTGGTCGGAACACCATTCAAGAGCGGAGTTCTCCATGGCGGTGGCACCAAAGATAAGTGTCAGAAAACGTACCGGCCATCTGGCTTTAAACGAGTTGTGTGAGAACAGTCTATGATAGCCCAGCGTGATACTGATGCCGGAGGCGATGAACATCCCGACGAACAGCCCCCCGTGCAACCACCAGTTTATCTGTCCCCCGTAATGGTATACAAAAAGGGGTAGACCGATGATCGCGGTTAAGAGGGTGCCAATCAGAAATGCGCTGTTCATCCACCGGATGTTGCGCAGAGAGTGGGCAAAATTCATATCTGTAAGAAAACGCGGCCCCGGGCTTAAAGCCGCAAACGCGAGGAACTTAGACCGCATTCACGGGATGGCAACTCATTTTTTGTGTTTTTTTCGTCGGATCCGGAAGGGCTTTTAATGGCGGTGTATGAAGGTTAAATTTTGCACATGATTTTGCCTTGGAGGATTTGTCGGTCCAAGCTTGTTTTAGGAATTTTTTCACTTATAACGCTTGGCCAAGCGGCGGAGACCAAGCGCCCCAACGTCCTATTCATCGCGGTCGATGACCTCAACAATGACCTAGGCTGCTACGGGCATTCGCTCGTCAAGTCGCCCAACATCGACCGCTTGGCCAAGCGCGGCGTGCAGTTCGATCGCGCCTACTGCCAGTACCCGGTCTGCAACCCAAGCCGCTCGTCATTCATGACCGGCCTCTATCCGGAGCAAACCGGTGTGCTCTCCAACGCCGGCGTGTTTCGCAATCGCCACTCCGATCTGCCAACTCTTTCTCAGCACTTCATGAACAACGGCTACTTCGCTGCGCGCGTTGGAAAGATTTACCACTACGGCGTTCCTTTGCAGATTGGCACCTCGGGGGAGGACGATCCCGCATCGTGGAACAAGGTGGCCAACCCGATCGGCATCGACCGCACCGAGCTGGAGCCGATCTCGACACTCGTCGAGGGCAAGTACGGCGGCACCATCTCGTGGCGCATTATCGACGGGAAGGACGAGGATCACACAGATGGCAGGGGCGCCCTCGATGCCATCCGGATAATGAAAGATCATCATCCGGACAAAACCGGCAAGCCGTTCTTCCTCGCGATGGGCTTCTTCCGGCCGCATACCCCGTATGTTGCGCCGGCGCACTATGCGAAGCTTTACCCCATCGACAAGATTGAGCCGTTGATGGA
>DKGH01000213.1 GCA_002453165.1 Verrucomicrobia bacterium UBA6775 | reverse complement strand
CGAGGCGTTTCGGTTGACCAGCCACGACACCGGGTTGCTTTCTAGATGCTCGGTCCGACGATACCTGACCGGAGCGACCGCACTGGACTCGTTGGCCTGATCGACAGAAACAGAGGGTCGCACCTGTCGATCCTGCCATCGATGCGGGATGATGAGTGAGGCAAGAATCAGCAGCATCACGGACGCCACCAACCCGCACCCGATCCAGAGCGGATACCATCCCCACACGGGAGCCGCGCCAATCACCGGAGCCGCAGCTAGGTACATCGCATGCCCGGGACTGAGCAGGCTCAGCACCGGGTTCATTCCCCCGACTCCGATGTAAATCAGCGGGATGATCGTGATGCTCGCCAGCAGGAAGAGGGTCCAAAAAATGGATTTCCCCGTTCGATTGCACAGCGCGGAAAAAAAGATGCCGACCGAGAGGGAGAAAACGAGGATGTTCAACAGTGCCCCAACCGTTCGCCAAAACTGGGCGTTGGTCACGCCGCCCATCAGCAGCGGCAGCGCGAGCACCGGCATCACCGCGAGCACCCCGTAAAAAGACCGGAGCGACCCGGTGAACATTTTGCCCAACACCACGTCGTACCCACGCAGGTCGGTCAGGAAAAGCAGGCCGAGTGTGCCCTCGGCTTTTTCGCGCGTCAGCGTGTCGGTGGTCGTCCACAGGCCGGACAGCAGGCAGTAGCCGAAACAGGCCCAGCTCATGATGGCGAAGAAAATATCGCCCTGCATTCCCGCGCCACCGCCAAACTGGTTGAGGGTCGCCAGCAACAGCCACAAACCCCCAAATGCCACCGCCACGATGGCCACGATCCATCGCCACAACCACGAACCGAGGCCACGCGAGGCGACCATTAGTTCCCGTTGGACGATGGGCAGACTGACCATGACACTACGAGCCCGGACTGATTGAGGCGGCAGCAGTTTTCCTGAAATTCTCGCCGAGCGCCAAGCAGGCGCGCCCCACCCAAATGGAATTATTCACAAGGCCAATCATGAACCAAAGTGCCAGGATACCCTCAGGATCAAAGTTGGCGCTGTTGATCGCGATCATCAGCATGGCGCCAAAAAAGAAAGCATACGGCAGAACGTGGATTTTCAGGATCACGATCGTCGAGCTGAACGTCGGCCGACGCATCGTCAGGCTGGCGTGCATCCCGACGAAGTACGCCGCCCATGCATCGACGCCAAACATCAGCACCCCCATGATGTACACCGGCCAGGTTTCGTCATCCGATTCGGCCATCATGAACGGGATTAGGCAAAGCATGAAAATCACCGGCCACATGAACTGCCATTTCAATCGACGCCGGATCGCCTGCGCGTAATCCCCGTACTCCAACGGTGTTGAGAGCAACAATTCCATCGCGTTTTCACCGCGGTCCACCCGGAAGCGGTCACACACGGCACCGGCCATCCACCATTTGAACATCACCGCAGTGACCCAGAGCGAAAACAAAAACGACACCTCATCGTAGCTCCTCCCCCTACCCAATGAATTAAACCCTCCCGTGATGAACATCATGAATGAAAACACAAGCAGCAACGCGATCCACATCAGCAACGGGCCGAGTCTTCTCCGGACGGTCAACCACTCCAGCGGGTTTCTGTTCAAGACTCGTGTCCTGCGGCGTATCCCCTCTGCATTGCCACTGACTACCGTGTCCGCCGCTGGCCGAGCGGCCTGATCCTGCCAAGCGCGCCCGGTTTTCCACAGGGCATACAGCATCGACACCGCCGTCACCCCCAGCGTCATCCAAAGGGAGATATTAAACGCCGCAACCCTCGGCCCGCCCGCACCCACCCCACCATCCAAAGTCAACGCAAACATTGCACCCGTGCTGAAAGAAGGTATCCACTCGATCACCCGGCCCAAACCTCGATCCATCTCGTACAGAATTGCGGTGATTATCGGTGTCGCAAAGTTTAGCAGGAACATCGTGCCGAAGGTTGCGCTGGTGGTCACCTTCGACGACTTGAACATCGCCGAGCAAGCCAAGCCCACCGAGAGCGACAAGAAAAGCGTGGCAAACATTATCCCGGTCATCCGGAGCACCAACGCCGGGTCCACCCCACCCATGAGAATCGGCACGACCAGCATCGGCACCGCCGCCATCAGCCCCAGCAAACCCTGAATCGCCCCCACGCTCATCTTGCCCATCACCACCTGATAGCCGCGCAGATTGGTTAGAAACAACAGGCCAAGCGTCCCGTTTCGCTTCTCCTCGCTCAGGCAATCCGCCGTCAGGTACACCCCGGCGATGTTGCAGAGAAAAATCATGATGCAAGACACGGTGTAAAACATGTCGCGCCCCGCGACGTGCGGGGAATAGTTATCCACCGCCACGAGGATCAGCATGTACCCAACCACCAGAAAAATCAGCAGTGCGATGGCAAAGCGCGATGCGTAGGTGCCAAAGCGACGCGAGGCCACCAGCAATTCTCGGCTGACGATGGGGAAGAGGTTCAAGGTCGTTACAATTCGGGGCACCGAGTATTCACACGAGCCGGAAAAGCGAAAGCCTTAATCCGCGCCCGGCTTCAACTTCGGGAACGAAGGCTGCGCCCCCGGCCGGGTGACGGAACGGGCCGCAGCCTTGACCGCGAATCGAATTGCCGCCTCCACGGCCAAGCCGGCCGACAGCGCCGAGGCCAGCGCACCGTTGAAGCAATCCCCCGCGCCGACAGTGTCCACCGCGCGCACACTCGGCGCCGGGAACCATTGTTGCCCCCGCTTGGCCAGACGGCACACGCCTCGCCCTCCACAAGTGGCAAGCACCTCGCCGACGCCGGACTGCAACAACGCCTCCCCTGCCCGCTCGATGTCGCGCTTGGTTTTCACCGGCAACCCGGTCATCTCC
>DKGH01000010.1 GCA_002453165.1 Verrucomicrobia bacterium UBA6775 | reverse complement strand
GATGACGGTCTCCCATTCCCCTGCATGCGCGGTGATCTCCGCATCCAACAAGGATTCCAGATTGAATTCGCCTTAGCCATGTCGGCATCGTGACAATCGAGACAGTACCGCTCGAGAAACGCCACAGGTGGCTTCTCCGATGAAGAAACCGAGGCGGCCAAACCGATCAATGCGATGGCACAAATGAATCTCATCTTTTCGATCTACCTCCGGTCAACGGCCCAATCGCCGTCCGGATTGATGCTCACGGTCACGCTTCCAATGGTGACCCGTGCCCGGCCTTTTTTGTCCAACTTTGTGTCGATCAATGCCGCCACCGTCCGGGGATGCACGCCCTCGTTGAACGGCCGCAGCACTGCCAGCCAGACCTGCTTTTTGCCTTCGCGCAAGATGGCCCTGCCGAACGAACTGCGCAACCCTGCATAACCCAAATCCTGCGATGCCCGGTGTGGCACCTGCCCGAACTCCAACCGACGATCCGGGTGCATGAACAGAAGCACGCGCTTGCGCTGGTTCTGCCACCAAGCGTGGCTCATGGCGGGGGCGTCGTACCAGTGACGCTCGGCATCCTCGCTGTCACCCTCGTCGTTGAGCATCCAGTTAGGTGCCGCCTGAAAGCCGTCAACATCCGGCCCCGGCAGGTACTCGTCGCGCACGACAAGGTAGCCCTCCTCGGTTAACACCGTCTGCCGCGTCCAGACGCTGTGCGCGCCAAAGTAATTTCTATAGGTGAACTGGCCATACGAGTCGTCGCCGGAGTTTTCGGCGCGCAACGATTCGCGCACCAGAATGCCGCCGCGGTTATAGTGCGGCCGATGGTAGCGCGGCCGGGTGTACTCGTTCAAAAACATCCCCGCGCCGCTGCCGCGGTAGTCGTAGGAGACTCGGGTGTACTCGTCGTTGGCGTCGAACTTCAAGTCCAGCCCGTCGAGCACCACCGAGATGCTCGTCCCGGGCTGCACGTTTAGTTGCAGGCTCCGGCCACCGTTACGCCCGTCCTTGACGATGCGCATCGCGACGGCGCGATCCGGGACGGTCAACTCGACCTGTTCCTCCCCGCGATGCTCGGTGAGCTTGAGTCGCTCGGGGATTTCGTCGAATGCGGCAAGTGTGATACTCCCCTTCGGGCCGGCGAGGCGCAGGTTTTGCAGGCGCGTTGGCCGGTCAAATTTCCCGAGGTATACGGAGCGCAGATGGTAGTCGTTGTTCAGGTACCAGTAACCATCGACGTTGCCGTGGGCATAACCAAACTCCGGGTCGTCTGTCCGCCGGAAGAGTTTGATCGACTTGTCATAGAACCAGTTTTTCGAATCGGGCGCCTCGCGGCAGTTCAGGCAAAACGGCAGCGACAGCGAGGCCAGCTTCCACACGTCCTCCTGCTCGCCGCCCATCTTGCCATCCTCCGGCTTGAACGGAAACGCCATGTCCGGCGGCAGCACGTTCAACAGGTCGTAGGCCGCCTGCCCCCAGAACCGATTGTTGTACTTTCCAGACGAGTGCAAAAACTTGGCACCATCGACGCAGTACTCGTACAGGCGGCCGGCCGCATCGTCGCAACAGTGCATGTAGTTGTTGTTCCGGTCGTAAATATAAAACGAGACGAACGGCTTGCCG
Source organism: Verrucomicrobia bacterium UBA6775 (assembly GCA_002453165.1). Lineage (GTDB taxonomy): Bacteria > Verrucomicrobiota > Verrucomicrobiia > Limisphaerales > UBA1096 > UBA1096. The sequence goes on along the minus strand of DKGH01000010.1, from coordinate 14,387 downwards.
CTCTCCCGGCCCGGCCCAAGGTAAAGGCGCTCCGGCGCCCGGTGCTTGAGCGGACTGTAGTACCCGATCTTCGACTGGCCACCCGGTACGCTTGGTTTGATGCCGCGCTCGATGAACCACTGGTAACGCTCGCGATAGGCGGCTTCGTACTCGGGCGGCACCGCTTGGCCAAGTGGAGGTCGCCCGCCGAAGATCGCCTGCTCTGAGGCCCAAAGAAACTCCGGATCCCAGAACTCCTTGGCCAAGCGATACCAGACGTCGCCGTCGTTCACGCCCTCGGCACCGCCGAAGTACTCGGCGTTCCACGGGTCGAGATAAATGTGGTCGCGCCCCGGCTTGATCCTGCCGCCGGAGTTCGGGTTGCCGCGCACGCCGCCGCCGTGGACGTAATCGAGATAGCGCTTGGCCAAGGCGTACAGCAGCTCGCGGTCAGTCTTGAATTTGTCCATGCCCTCAGCCATGTCGATCCAGCCCTGCAGCAAAAGTGGGCCGTAGGGATAATAGTTCGTCTCGGTCGTGTCGCCGTACTCGGTCAACTCGCGCCAAAGAGCATCGAGCCAGCGACGGTGCGTCTTGAGTTCCGGCATGTCGGGAAACACCTTCAGCGCCACCGCCGGGCCGCCGTTCATTCCGTACGGGCGATTGTTCACGCTGCGCTCGAGGTTGGGATAGTCGTAGCTCAACGCCATGCTTTGTCTGAAGATTTGGCGGAACTTGGCCTGCTCAATTTTACTTAGCATTCCCTGTCGAACGAGTTCCTTGTAAATCCTCACCCGCCCGGCGGCACCCCAAGCCTTGTGCCCCGGCAGCAGGTTAAACTCTGCTCCTTTGCCACTACGCACCGCCTCGTCGTAGCGATCGAGGATGCTCATGAAATAACCGTGCAACACCTCAAGCGCACCGGCTTCACTGCGGCCTTCGTCGATGTACCGGCGCAGCAACCGATCCCACTCCCAGCCACCGCGCAGAATCTGTGGTCGACTCGCGCGGACGCGGTTGGCCATCGCCGTGATCTCGAAGTCGGAATAAACCGAATAATCCGGAAGCGGATGTTTCAGCCGAAACTCCTCCTGCGCAGGCAAGGTTGCCGCCCACAAAAGCACACCCAGCAACAACGAAACTCTATTCATTATTTGCGGCTAACCGACCAATTCCCCTTGTGGTTCAAAACGACTGTCACGTCGCCCACCGTGGCGGTGTACCGGCCTTTCTTGTTCACCGCAGTCTTGACTCCGCGCACCACGGCTCCGGCCGGAGTTTTGAGTTCATGCGGCACGAGCACGCTGAGAAAACGCTCCGTTTGGCCGGCCGCGATCGGTCGATACGCGTAGGCGGTTGTATTCGGGTCGAGATCCTGCGAACGGGATTGGTTGATCGTCCCGAACACCATGTCGCGATGGTCGTGGACTACGACGGCGACGCCCTGTTTTTCATTCTGCCACCAGGCCTGCGCGAACGCCGGTGCGCCAAACCAGTTTTCATCCTGCCGTCCCAGCTTGCGTCCCTCCTCGCGGGCCAGATGCCAGACCGGCCCAGCGTGGTACGCTTGGCCAAGCGTTTGGCCAACGCGGTACTCATCCGCGACAACGAGATAGCCCTCCGTCGTCAACACCGCCTTGCGCGTCCAGCGGCTCTCCGGGCCGAAGTAGTCGGCAAAACTAAACTGCCCGTATGCGTCGCCCGTGTCATTGTTTTCTGCACGGGCCAAGTCCGGCAGGTGCTTGGCCATGTACATGCGGCGATAGTCCCGCTCGTCGCCCTTGCGGTCGGGGTGAACCGGAAACTGATGCCGCTTGTGAACGACGAGGAGCGCATCGAGACTCTCGTTACCGCTGCCGCCGCCCCGAATATCGGTGCCCGAATAGACGTTGTTGTACTTGCCGGACGAGTGCAAAAACTTGGCACCGTTGAACGAGTACTCGTAGAGAAAACCGGAGACGTTGTCCAAGTGACTGTCCTTTTTGTCGTAGAGAAAAAATGCGGCAAACGGTTTGCCCGCCTCAACGCCATTGTTTAGGTAGATACGTTCCTTGATTTTCTTTTTCAACTCGCTGAGCAGCCCCACTTTGGCCTGCATCATTGGCACACTTGGTTCGATGCCGCGTTTCATAAACCAAGCGAAGCGCTTATTGTAGGCCGCCTGATATTGCGGTGGCACGTTGCCGCCCGGTGGCCGGCCGCCCAGCGACACCTGCTCGGCCGCCCAGAGGTACTCCGGATTTTTGTAGTGCTGCGCCATGCGATACCAAAAATGGACATCACGGCTGGACGTCTCCACGTCGTAGTAGCCCACGTTCCAAGGGTCGGCGTAGACCCCGGAAAAATCGTTCCGCTGCCGTATGCCGCAGTTTGGCCCGCCGCGAACGCCGCCGCCGTGTGCGAACTGCAGGCAACGCCGACCTAGCGCATCGATCAGTTCCTTTTCCGACTCCAACCGGCCAGTCGCCTCCGCGATGTCGACCAAGCCGTGTAGGAAAATCGGCCCGTAGGGATAGTAGTTCCACTCCGTCCAGTCGCCAAAATCAGCCAAGTGATTCCAGATGCGGTCCAGCCACGCGCGGGCCTCCCTTGCCTGCGGCGCATCGGGAAACAGCTTGATGCCCAACGCCACGCCGCCACCGTTGCCGAACGAATGATTGTCTGCATGCTGCGACCCGCTTTTGAAGTTGAGGAACGTGGGACTCAGGCTTTGGTGGACAATTTTTTTCATCCGCGCCTGCTCCGCCTCGGTCAGCATGTTTTGCCGTACTAACTCCTCGTAGATGCGCATCCGGCTTGCCCCACCCCAGCCGCCATGGTAGCCGCCGCCGTGATGATCGCGCTTGAGCGTGCGCCCATCCGCCGCCTGCCGCGAAACCTTGTTGCCGCTGTTGGTGGTGAAGAAAATATAAAACAAGTCGCCCTCGCCGCGTTGCTCGCAGCGTGCGTGCCAATCGAGAATCAACGCGCGGAACACCGCCCGCAGGATGCGGATGGCATTCTCATCCTTTCGGCCGCCATCCACGTATCGCGCGCGGAGCCGATCCCATTTCCACCAGCCACGGGAAAACGAGTAACGCTCCGACTCACCGAGCAACCGGCGCAGAGCCGCCTCCATCTCGTCGATGTTTTGGACGTTCAGGTAATCGTGGCGCGGATGGCCGGCGAGGAGAGCCTTATCCGCTGACGGCTTGGCCAAGGGCAGGCCAAGGGCACAAAGCAGCAACCAAATGGGAAATCTATTCATGACAGGCTTGGGCAGCGCAGCCTAGCCCGGCTCCTGCCCCAGCGCCAACCATTCCGCTTGGCCACTTGGCTCCAGCGGCGTAGGCTCCGCTTGGAATTCATTCGGCCGCTTGGCCAATATCCCATGGAAACGATTCGTAAAAATCTCGTATCGGACGTTCGCCAGCGCGTGGCGGAGGTCGTGGTGGGGCAGGACGTGGTCGTCGAGCGGCTGCTGATTGCACTTTTCACCGGAGGCCACTTGTTACTGCAAGGCATGCCCGGCTTGGCCAAGACTCTGCTGGTACAGACGATCTCCAAGACGATTGATCTCAAGTTTAGCCGCGTGCAGTTTACCATCGACCTGTTGCCGTCGGACATCCTCGGTTCGGAGGTGCTCGATCAGCGGACGAATGAATTCACAACGCACCTCGGCCCAATCTTCACCAACCTGCTTTTGGCCGACGAAATCAACCGCGCCGCACCCAAGGTGCAGAGTGCGCTGCTCGAGGCCATGCAGGAACGCAAGGTCACCATCGGCAACGAGACACACGTCCTGCCCGCGCCGTTCCTCGTCATCGCCACACAAAACCCGATCGAGCAGAGCGGCACGTTTGAACTGCCGGAAGCGCAGCTCGACCGGTTCATGCTCTGCCACCGACTCGACTACCCCGCTGCCGGCGAAGAGGAGGAGGTATTGCGTCGCAGCCTGACGCTTGGCCTGCAAAAACGCGACGGCGGCGCGGTGCCAAAGACGGCGTTCGACACCCTCTCCGACGAGATCGTCGCGACGCGCGAAAACCTCGTCGAGATGATGGCCGCGGTGCAGGAGGTGCATGTCAGTGAAGTTTTCCAAAAACACACGGTCGAGGTCGTCCGACGCACACGCCGCCACCCGAGCATCGAGCTGGGCGGCAGTCCGCGCGCCGGCCTGGCGATGATTCAGGCGGCCCGCGCCCGGGCATTCATCCACGGCCGCGACTACGTCGTGCCCGAAGACCTGTACGCGCTCGCCGAGGACGTGCTGCTGCACCGCATGCGGCTCCGCTACGAGGCATTGGCGGAGGGCATCTCCGGCGTCAGCGTGCTCAAGGAAATTCTCTCCGAGGCGGGCTGACCTCCGCTTTGCCAAGCGCATGAAACCCCTCACCGGCACTCTCGAATCGTGTGACGGACTGGACGGACGCCAGTTCGCCATCGCCGTTCGTCAGCTGGCCGACAGCCTTCAGTACGGCACCGATGCCTCGCCGTTCGTCGGCTCCGGCATCGAGTACGCGCAGAGCCGGCCGTACGAGGCGGGTGACCCGGTGAAGCAGATCGACTGGCGCGTCACCGCGCGGATGGGCCGCCCATTCATCAAGGAATACGAGGCTCCCAAGCAGATGCCGGTGTATCTGCTGGTGGACACCTCCGGCTCGATGTGCGTGTCCAGCACCGGCACAAGCAAGTACGCCTGGGCGGTGCAAATCGCCGGCGGCCTCGCGCTCGCAGCACTAGCGCGGATGAGCCCGGTCGGCATGATCGGCTGCGGCGAACGGGCGTTCGATGCCAAGCCAAGCCTCTCGCGGCACCGCGTTTTTCTCTGGCTGCATCAGTTGCGCCACTACCGGTTCGACGAAGCAACGACGCTCGTCGAAAAGCTCGATCAACTCACCGAGGTCCTCACCAACCGCGCGATGCTCATCGTGCTGAGCGACCTCCGCCAACCGGACGCCACCGAGCGGCTCAAGCGGCTCGCACAAAAACACGACTGTGTGGTGCTGCAACTGACCGACCCGGCCGAACGCGGGCGGCTGCGGGCCGGCATTTTCCGTGGCGAGGAGGCAGAGACCGGGCGGACCTTTGTCGGGCACGGCCGCAGCCGGTGGTTCGATGACGACGAGACGGCGGACGAGCTGCGGCGCGGCGGCATCGACCACCTCCCGCTGCCGATCAACAAGCCGTTTATTCACGCGCTGCGCGGGTTCCTCCGCAAACGCGACTGCCTAGGGAGGGGTGCACGATGAACAGTCGCGGCTTCGTCCTGTTCGCAGCCGCCCTCGCGTTGTCGCTTGGCCAAGCTGCCGCGCAGGAGACCCACTCCGGGCCGGTGTCGGTCGCGATCGGGCTCGAAGGTCAGCACATGGTCGTGCTGCCCGGCGACAAGTTCGAGGCGGCGCCGGTCGGCGACAAGTCAAAGCTCATCCTGCGCGTTCAGGACGTGTTCCCGCACGGCAACGCCCACCGCTACGACCTTCGCTATTTCGGGTTCGTCCCCGGCGAATACGATCTCATCCAATTCCTCCGCACCGCCGACGGCAAAACCCCGACCAACCTGCCGCCGGTCAGGGTGACCATCCACGGCATCCTGCCGGAGGACCACGACGGAATGTTGATCGAGGACGACGACTCCGGCCTCAATCTGCCCGGCAGCTATACCGACTGGCTGATCGGCCTCGGGGTAGTCTGGCTGCTCGTCGCCTGGCCCCTGTTTTTCGCCGGCCGCAGCAAAGGCCAAGCGCTTGGCCAAGCGGAGGAGGATGCCGGCCCGGACCTGGCCGAGCGACTCCGGCCGCTCGTGGAACAGGCGGCCGCCGGCACGCTCGATACTGAGGGACGCGCCCGGTTGGAGCGCATGATTTTCTCCCACTGGCGAGAACAGCTTGGCCTGCCCGAGCAGGGCGATCCCGCCGAGCTACACCGCCAACTCAGGCAGCACAAAGACGCCGGGCCGCTGGTGCGAGGCCTTGAGGATTGGCTGCACCGCCCGCCCGGAACCGCCGCGGTCGACATCGCCGCGCTGCTCGAGCCGTACCGCAAATCGTCCCTGCCGAAATGACATTCGCCTACCCAGCCGTGTTGACGCTGCTCACCCTGCCGGTGCTGTTGCTGGTCTGGGAATGGCGCCGGCGCGGCACGGTGGTGGCGCTGCCATTCGACCACGCCAACGCTCGACGCGGCCGCTGGCTCGAGGGCACGGTCAAGACCGCGAACCTGCTCGCCCCGCTGCTGTTGGCGGTGGCGATCATCCTGCTCGCCGGGCCGCAGCGGCCACTCAGCCAGGGCACACAGCGGGTGTTGACCAACATCGAGCTGGTGCTCGACGTGTCCGGCAGCATGACGGCCCAGTACGGCGACGGCCGACGCGCCGACAAGGCGGTCGAGGCGTTGCAGGAATTTGTCAGCCACCGCAAGGGCGATGCGTTTGGCGTGACACTATTCGGCACCGAGGTGCTGCACTGGGTGCCGCTCACGAAGGATCTCGACGCGCTCAAGCATTCCGCGCCGTTCATGAAACCGGAAGCCATGCCGCCGTACATGGGGGGTACGCGGATCGGCCTCGCGCTGCGGTCGGTCCACAAGATTCTCGCCGACCGGCCAAAGGGCGACAAAATGATTGTCCTGATTTCCGACGGCTCGAGCGGCGACCTGCGTGGTCAGAGCGACAAGATTTCCAGCGACCTGAACGGCGACGACATCGTGCTGTACTACATTCATGTGGCCAACGGCCAACCGCAGCAGGAAGTTTACGACATCGCCAATCGCACCGGCGGCGAGGCATTCGTGGCGGGCGACCCCGCGGCGCTGCAGACGGTATTCGAGAAAATCGACGCCATGCAACCGGCCAAGTTCAAGCCGGAGACCCCAATACCGGCGGACAACTTCCGGCCATTCGCACTGGCCGGCCTCTCCATGCTCGCCCTGCAACTGCTCACCCTGTTCGGCATAAGATTCACGCCATGGTGATATTCAGAAATCAGGTAAGGCGGCCCGCCCCGGTATGCCGGGCGGGCGAGGACGGCTGGGGACAGCCGTCCCTACCTGCGCTTGGCCAAGCGCTGAGCCCCAAAGGGTCGGCATGCGATAGCCCGGTGCGTCAGCCCCGGATTGCACAACCGAAAGGATCACAAGCCCTGAAAGGGCGGCACCATCCAACTCGTCGTTCCGATACAAGAGCGGTGCGGAGCACCGCACTCAATGACGCTGACGCGTTTTTTGTGGCTCCATTCACCCATCGTATCCCATGACCCTTCCTGACATCTCGACTGACGCTGCGGGCCTGGCCCTTTGGGTTGCCATTGGCACGGCGGTATGCGCGGTGCTGGCAGAGTGTTGGCACAGCCGACGCATCCGCCGGGTCGGGCGGCTGGCTTTCGGGCCGCTTGGCCAAGCGCGGGTGTGGACCCGTTGCGCACCCCCGGCCCGAGTGCTGGCGCTCACGGCGATGGCGTGGGGATTGGTGACGCTGTTTTTCATCCGGCCGCGCACCGCGAATTACGACCAGATCCCGGAGGGCGGCTACCGACACCTGATCATCGCTTGGGACGTCTCGCCCAGCATGCAGCTCGACGATGGCGGCTTCGACATGGGCAAACAAAAGAAACGCACCCGCGCCCAGCGCGGGGCCAAGGTGTTGCTCTCGCTTTTCGAACGCATCGCGCTGGATCAGGTACGCATCAGCATCATCGCCTTTTTCACCGGGGCCAAGCCGGTGGTGGTCGATACACACGACTTGAACGTTGTCAAAAATATTCTCGACGATCTACCGCTCGACCGCGCGTTTGACCCCGGCAAGACGAGTGTCATCTCCGGCATCGAGGAATCGGTAAAACTGGCCAAGGGCTGGGAGCCGGGCAGCACCACGCTGCTGGTCGTCAGTGACGGCGACACGGTGCCGGACACCGGCCTGCCCGATCTCCCGCCGTCGATCAACAAGGTACTCGTCGCCGGCGTGGGCGATCCTCGGCGCGGGGTGTTCATCGACGGCCACATGTCCCGGCAAAATTCCCGTGTGCTACGGCAGTTGGCCCGGCGACTGGGCGGCGAGTATGTCGATGTCAACGACGTACAGATTCCCACCTCGCAACTGGCCGAGTTGGCCGGGGTACGCAACCTCGTCGACCCCGGCGAGAAAGGCCGCCGCGAGATCGCCCTCGCCTGCGTGGCCACCGGCGCGGGGCTGCTGGCATTACTGCCCGCCGGCCTTGCGTTTTTTGGGAGCCCGTGGCAGAGTGGACGAAGTCGCCGTTCAAATTTGGACGCAAAATAAGGGTTTATCATGAAAAAGAACCTCCTCATCTTTCTTTGGGCACTCGCCCCCGTGGCGTTGCTCGCATACCACTACGGCCCCGGCCAGACTGGTCTGGCACGTGAAGAAGCCAAGGCCAGCATTCAAGCCGCGCTGGAATTTGAGAAAAAGGAACAGTGGCAGCAGGCCATCGATGCCTACAACGAAGCCCTCGCCGCCCTGCCCGAGGAGGAGACCGCCAAGCGGATGCAACTACAGCTTGCCCGGGCCAACGCACGCATCTACGTCGGCGAACTGCCCGAGGCGATGTTCGCGATGGAGCATTTGCTCGACGAAGCCGCTAAGGGCGACGACAAGAAACTCGAAAACAAGGTCCGCGCCTCACTCGCCAGCGCCCAGTATTACACCGGCTGGTTGATGCGGCTGGAACTCGCCGAGAAGGAGGAATGGATGGAGCCGGTCGAGAAGGCCCGCCAAAACTTCCGCCTGCTCGCCGAGCAATCCTCCAAAACCGATGCCAAGGCATCCGAGGAACACCAAAAGAATCTCGAGGCCGTCGTTCGCCTCGCCCGGATGGATCTCTCCGAGTTGCAGTCGCTGCCGCTCCCCAAGAAATGTCAGGGCTGCAAAAACGTCTGCTCCAAGTGCCGGGGCCAGAAAAAGAGCAACAAGCCGAAGCAGGGCAAAAAGAAGGAGGACGCCCGCGGAGCGAGCGTCGGCCAGCGCCCCGACGGAACCGGCTCCTGATCGTCCGCTGATGATTTCAATTTAAACAAAAAGAAGCCGACGCAAGTCGGCTCTTTTTTACTCAACAGACCTGTTTGCCATGAACCTCCGCAATCATTGTTCCCTGTTCGTTTTGTTTTCGCTTTGCGCCCCAGCGCTTGGCCAGGCGCCGCCAGCCAAACCGGCTCCCGCAATCAGAATCACTCCGGCCGTCAGAACGGTTCCGGCCAAGCCACTGCCATCAAACATAAAGGCGATCCCTGCGAATCCGGCCAAGCGCAGGCCGGCGACACCCGACCAAGCCACCAAGCCAAGCGCACCGATACCCTCGCGCCCAGGCGTGCCAGTTCAGGCCAAGCCGGTTGGAGCACCCGACGAACCGGAAAAGTCGCCGCGCGATCTGTTACACGATGCATTGAAGGCAGTGAAGTTCGACCGGACACCGGACGGTATACTCAACGCGATCGATGCCCTTTCCCAAAAGCCAAAGCCGGAGAAGGACAAAAACAAGGTGATCTCGGAACGCTTCCGGCTTCTCGCGAACGCTGGCCGCTGGGGTGAACTGGGGCGCTACATCAAGTCACTGCCCCACAATCAAACGGCCGAGACTGCCTACCGGCACATGATCCGCTCCATCACACGGCCACCCGCCACGCGCCCCCGATCTTCGCGGCCGACCAACCTCATCCCGCCGCCGCCCGGTACACCGACACCTCCCCGCACCACGACCACCAACAAGCCGCTCCCGATGCTGACACAGGAGGACGTGGTCGAGATTTTGAAAATCATCCCGATGGACCCCAACGACAGCGACATCATGTATCTTACCAACCTGCTGCGGGCCGTCGGCAAGCCGAATGTGCAAAAGCTCGCCGCCAACCTGGAAGCCGGTCTGGGGCCGATCGGCGGAAAGGATCAAGCCGCCAGAAAGTGGGCCGCGCAACTGCTGGAGCCACTGGGCATCGGCGCTGCCGCCTCGCATGTCCTGCCGTTCGTCGGTGACGGCCACGGCGACTGGTCGCTCATGACCCGGGCCAAGATGCTCGAGCAAATCTGGCGCAGCGCGCCGGGACTGAAAAACCGGCGGGCCGCGTGGGAGGCAAACGAAAAACTGATCGCCGAGGCGGAGAAAACCGAAAACAAACTTGAGGCCGTCAAGCGCGGTTTCACGCTGGCTGAAAAACTGCCGCAGGCCAGTGCCGATGAGTGGATGGAAAAACAGTTCAGCAAGGGCGGCCACGGGCTGAAGTTGATTCAACTCGTTCAGTCCGACATCCAGCGGAACGTGCGCGGCACCAACATCACTCTCCGGAATGAAAATCTCAAAAATCTGAAACAGATTGTCGACGCTCTGATGGTCCGAACCGGCGACAAACTTGACCAGTGGCGACTGCCGTTGACGATCGCCGGCGAGGCATGGCTAGTCGAGGCCGAGAACACCGTTCAATACCACCGGGCACCCACCTCGAAACGGAGCAACATTTACACACCCTACGATCCGATTCTGGAGCAACAACGGACGCTTGCCCAGCAGAACTCCAGCCGAAATCGCCCTCTCACCCCGGCGGTCGTGCTGGAAAACGCACCGGACGAGGCATGGCTTGCGGTGTTGCCGGAGAGCCGACGCGCCCGAGCACAGGCCGCTGTGGTCGGCACGCTGCTCAAGGACAAAAAGATCCTCGAGGCACTCGACGAAATTGAGCGCTTGGCCAAGCTCGATCCCGCGCAGGCCGGGACGCTGTCCAACACCCTGCTCTCCGGCTGGGCCGCGGCAAGCAATCCCAACGGCGGGGCCAAGCCGCGGATGCCCACCATGGGCATGCCTATCTATTACAACTCGCGGCCAAGCGGCACCCCGCTGACCCGTGCCCGTCAAAAGCGCAACCTCCGTGAGCTTGGCCAGATTCTCGAGCGCTTGGCCAAGCTGCCGATCGCCCCACCCAAGGCCGAGGCCATCGTCGCCGCGTTCGAGGGCGCGCACAGCTTCGCGGAAGTCTACAAGCTCGAGGACATCCGCATGGTACTGGGAGATCTCAGCAAACTGCCGGTGGAATCACTGGCTCGCCTGTCGAACTCCATGCGCCAGCGTCTCGCCACCTCGTGGCGCGCGCCGCAAATCCAGCAACAGGCCGACACCAAGCGGAAGGAACCGCAAATCAAGGCCGAGGTGATCTCCGGCTACGAAACCCAGCTCGCCCTGCTCGACGAGGGCCTCAAGGCGCACCCGGACGTCTGGCAGCTCAAGCTCCAGCAGGCCGCCGCCAACTTCGACCTTGCCGAGTACCAGTACGGCAACAAGGCGGACCTCGATATTTACGTGGAGCATCGCGAGGCGGCGTTCGAGGCGTTTGGCGAGGCGGCCTCGCTTTATGCTCTACAGACCGCCGTGACTGCCGACAGGCCGGATGCAACGGCCTTTCAACTTTGGTTCAACGCCAACCTCGGCGCAAGTGACCTGTCCTACGTCACCCGCCAGCAGACACCGGAGATCGGCAACCTGCAGCAGATTCGTGAGGCGATGCTCGTGCTGCCGGATTCGGAGGGACACTTCAAGGCATTCGGCAATTCCATCGCCACCAACTCGCGCCGGCTAACGCCCGAGCTGAAACCACGCTACCTCAAGGCCGCACTCGTCGTCCTCGAGGATCATCCCGCCGGGGAACACGCCCACAAGCTCGTACAGCATTACAACGACCTGCTCGACGAGGTGGATCTGGTCGCCCGCATCGACGGCGACGACGAGGTCGGCCACACCGAGCCGTTCGGCCTGTTCATCGGGTTAAAGCACACCAGCGACATCGAGCGCGAGGCCGGCGGCTTTGCGCGCTACCTCGTCGGCGGCAGCAAGGGTAGCCCGTACTACTACCCCAGCTACCCCGGCCAAAGGCAGGCACCGAGGGACGATCTCGAGGAGCACCTGAACGAAAAACTCGGCGAAAATTTTGAAGTGCAATCGATCACCTTTCACGACAACAAAATCCAGTCTCGCACCATTGGCCAGCCCGGCTGGCGCGAGACACCGCTCGCCTACGTGCTGCTCAAGGCAAAGGATGCCTCGGTCGACCGTATCCCGGAGCTGAAGATGGATCTCGATTTTTACGACTCACTTGGCCCGGCACTGCTGCCGGTGAGCACAGCCACGCAGGTCATCGATGCCCGGCCTGAAAAAGCCCCCGCCCGACCAGTGGACAAACTGTCCCTCACCCAGACCCTCGATGCGCGATTGACCGAGGAAAAACAGGAACTCACGCTCGAGGTTCACGCCACGACCAAGGGCCTTGCCCCGTCGCTTGAACAACTCGTGGACCTCTCCATCCCCGGTTTTGAAATCGCGAAAAACGAGGATCAGGGCCTGTCCATCGCACGGGTGGAATCGGATGCCGAGCGCGTCAATGCCGTCAGCGAACGCACCTGGCTGCTCACCCTCAAGCCCAGGGCCGCAGCCGGTGAACCCAGCACATTCAAGTTTCCCAAGCCGACTTCGCTCGTCGCCAAGTCGGCCTTCAAGCAATACAGCGACGCGGACCTGAAGGATGTCGAGAACGAGATTGCCCTCGCTGGCATCGTGCTGAATCCCCAGCCGGTCTGGCCGTGGATCACCGGCGGCGTGGTCATCGTTGCGCTTGGCCTGTTCGGGTTGCGCTTAGCCAAGCGCGGCGCGGACGAAGCCGATGCCGTACCGGTCTACGATGTGCCGGAGGATTGCACTCCGTTTGCCGTGATCGACCTGCTCCAACGCATCAACGCCGCCCCGCCCCGGGTGCTGGCCGACTCGCACCGCGACCAGTTGCGCAGCACGATTAACGATCTCGAGAAGATTCACTTCGCCCCGCACGCACCGGCAGCCAACGGCCACGGCGACCTAAAAGCCATCGCTCGCGACTGGGTGGCAAAAGTGAGTTAAAATTCCTACGGCGAAGGGGCGCCGCTGGTGATGACCTGGAAGGTCGGCTTGGTGATGGGATAGGGATTGACACGGCCGAGGTTATTCAGCCAGTTGCGTCCCCCACCCTGCGCCCGCAATGACGCAGCGCCCTGCTGGCCCATGAGCGTCTCGATGCTACGGGAAGTCTCACCGTAAATCTGCTGCAACTGTTGCTGACGTTCGTTGACCGGAATCCCGCCCTCCATCCGGATGCTTCGTGCCAGTTCCTCCGCCTCGTTTTTCATCTGGTACACCTGTGCGGAGACGGTGTTGTTCAACCCCTGCCGCTCGGCGACCTTGGCGATCGACTTGTAGTCGTAATCCGTCTGCCGCATGTAATCCTGAAACCGTTCCTCACCCAGCGTGTTACGCAGTCCCTCGTTCATGCTCTGCTCGGCCAGACGGCGTTCCTCGGCCTCGGCTAATGAAATGCTCGTCCCCGGCACCGTGCCGTGTTGGTCATCAAACTGTTTCCGCGCCTGGAAGATGTCCCGAAACTCATCCTCGTTCGGCTCGAAGCCGTCGAGCTGCAGACGCAGGTTGGCTGCGGTGGGTGATTTGCGCAGGTCGTACTCGAGCTTTTGATCCGGCGTCAGCATCGAGGCAATCCGGTCTTCGCGCTCCTCGCGCAACCGGAGAATCTCATTGCGATCCTCCGCGTCCGAGGTGCCGGCAGCCATCGTCTTGAGCAGTTTGCTGCCAAACTCCTGCTCCACCGAGTTCAACTCCGCCTTGGTTTCCTCCGGGATAAAATCCATCGTGTAGCCGCTCTTGGCCTTGGACTGCGCCCGCGAATAGGCGCTTGGGCGGTTGATTGCCGCGACGCCCTTCGCGCCAAACAGCTCGTTCAACACCCCGTTCTTTTCCTGATCCAGCTGCGCCAGTTGACTTCGGGTGCCGGCGCTGGGTTGCGACAAATTGGTGGGGTGTCCGGTCTTCCAGTAGTCCTTTCGCGGCGGGGCACTGTTGAGCACCTCGGCCTTGCGCTGGTCATAAAACTTGTCGAGATCCTGCTTCACGAGATCGCGAATCGTCTCCTCGGGACAGCCGATGCTTCGCAGGTTCTCGACGTACGTCTGGTAGTCGTCTGACTCGATCTGGCTCCAGTGAAACGGCTCTGCCTCCCGCACGACCCGCTCGGTGAAGCGTGCTTCCGGGCGACGTGATTTTGTCGAGGTTCCGGGGGGTGATGCCGTTTGAAGCGCCTGAGTCGGCGGGGATTGCACCTTGGTGAGCGACCAGACCAAGCCACCGAGGCAAACCAGATTTGCCACAATCGAGATGACCAACAGTCGCTGTATACTCATCGTTACGAGGGAAGCCTAACGCCTGCGCCCGAGCGTTGCAATGGGATGTAACAACCGCGCTTGGCCAAAGTTGCGCTTGAACCGTTGGCTAGGACGGCTGGGACAGCCGTCCCTACCTCTCCTGCTTGGCCAAGCGGGCGGACTATTTTTTGTCGCTTGGATCGGGCGCGAGAATGGAGGGGACGCGCCACAGACGAAGGTCGGCATCGATCGTCCC
>DKGH01000104.1 GCA_002453165.1 Verrucomicrobia bacterium UBA6775 | reverse complement strand
TTTCTCTTTTTTCTTTTTGGCCTGTTCCTTGACGTACTTGAGATAGAAGTCGTTGATGTCCTTTGGCCACTTGAACGTCGGTGTGTTGAGCGGGTCGAAGCCCTTCAGGTGTGCCCGGGAAGCCCGTTGCGACGGGCGTTTGTAGCGCCAATCGGTTTCGCCGAATATTTCCTTCACCAGCTTGGCCAAGGGCGGATCGTAGGCCTTCAGTTCCTCGCGGTTGTCCACATGGTTGTGGTCGTGGTCCGGCGGGCGATTGGTGTTGAACCAGCTTTGGACGCCTTCCGCCCAGTATTCGTAGTGATTGTTCGAGGCGTATTTGCCCTTCCACAAGCCCTTGGCCATGGCTGCGTCGTAGGTTTTCTCGAGGCGTTCGTCGAACGTTGGGTCGACATCGAAAATGCCGTTGAGATGAATCGCGTGGGCGAACTCGTGGATCAGGATGTTTTCCGTGTTGTAGGGGTCGCCGGGGTAGCAGAGCAGGTTTTCCTCGGCGCAACTGATGACCGGGTCATCCCGGTCGGATCCGAATCCGCGCGCGCGGCGGTCCCAAAACTTGGCCGGCTCGAAGTGGGCGTACTCGGGGATCTGCGTGGTGAACTCGTTGTGGCCCATGACCACGAGGCGGCAGTTGCGCTTGATCATGTTGTCGAGGATGTCTTTCCGGTGGCCGATCATTTTCTCGACGAGATGCGCAGCCTCCTTCAGTGCGAAGTCGGTAACTTTGTCAGATGAAACCACCGGCAGCCCTTTCACGGTTGTGCTCTTTTTATAAAAGTCCGGCAGCTTCAGGTATTCTGGCACGCTTTGTTTGATCGGGTAGGCTGCGCTGGTTTGTTTTTTTGGCTTGGGCCGGTTGCGATATTTTTTGTAGAGCCGGGTGTGGCGGCTGGAGAGATCGATTTTTTCACCAGCGATCCACATTTGTTTGACCTGCGTGGTGATTTCGAGAATGTCGCCGTTGGAAACAAATAGTGTCGCCTCCTTGCCGGGTTGAATGGAGCCCAGTCGGTCCACCACACCGAGCGCCTCGGCGGCGAACAGGGTCAGGCCCTTGTGGGCAACGTCTGTTGGCAGCCCGTGCGTTGCGCTTTGGGCTGCGGCGTAGGGTACGTTGCGGGCGTTGGAGGCGGCGAACCGTGTCAGTCCTTCGCTGAAAATCACCTTCACACCGGCCTTGTGCAGGATGCCGGCTGCTCGAAACTGAATGTCGTAGCGGTCAAAATCCCGAGGGGGCAGGGTGAAGGTGTGCTCGTAAATCACGGGAATCTTGTGCTTGGCTAGTCGATCCGCCACTCGCCAGGCATCGCGTCCACCGGCGAGGATCATTCGCCAGCCGCGCTTGGTAGACCATTCGACGGCGGACTCGATCTGCGTCTGCGAATTGGCGTGGATCATCAGCGGCTTTTCGCCGCGAACCCACGGTGTCATCGCGTTCCATGCGGGCACGCCCTTGTGGCCGGGCTCGGACTGGGTTTTGACGAATGCCCGGGCCTGCTCGAAAAACTCGTCGATTTCCTTTAGTCGCTTGTCGCGTCCGTCGGCCTGTTTTTTGGCGTCGTCGGCACCGGGGTTGATCGTCATTCGGGGCCAGAAAACATGGAGCGCTACCGGCGAATTGCGGAGCATGTTCTCGTATCCCCAGCCGACCGTGGACAACAGGCCGGATTGACCGGACACGGTGCCGCCCTGCGGTGTGGGCAGGAAGTGGGTGATGCCGTTTGCCCGGGCGACTGGGATCAGTTCCGAGTCGGGGTTGATTGCCAGCCACGATTTCACCTCTGGCGTGTAGGTGCCGACTTCGCTGGTGTCGACCGTGGCGCGGACCGCCGCGATTTCCATCAGGCCAAGCGCAGTGGTTGTGGCGATGATTCCGGGGAAAATGTGCTGTCCCTTGAGGTTGATCGTGTCGACTTTTTTGAACTGGGGCATTTTCTCCGCCGGGCCGACGGCCTTGATTGTGTCGCCATCCAAAAGGACGAAACCGGGCGTGTGAGTTGGGCCGGACACGGTGTGCACAACGGCGTTGGTCAGCAGGGTGCGCTTGGCCAACCCGCTTGGCCAAGCGGCAAACAGAGCCACTGCCGTAATGGTGAGAACCGGGATGTGTGTACGTTTGAAATTCATGTCTTTGTCTCCACTTGGTTTAGTTGGTCTTGATTTTGCAGTCCTGGCAATCGACAACCCCGAGGCCGTGGGCGGTCTCAAGTGCACGCCGGAAAAAGGCGGCACGGGCCTCATTGGCTCCTCCCTTTTTGTCTTCCGACTTGTCCTCCTTGGCTTTGCCCTTGGCTTTGGTCAACAGCTTCTCACGTTCCTTGGTCCTTGCCTCGGCCCGCTGGATGCCTTCGCCCCGTTCGAAATATCGTTTGCCGTCGATCCATGTCTCGAGACAGATGGCGTGTGTGCTGAGGGGCGGGGCGGACCAGATCACGAAGTCCCCGTCTTTGCCCGGTTCAAGTGAACCGACGCGATGATCTACCCGCAGTTGTCGGGCCGGATTCAGCGTGACAAAATTCAGTGCATCCGCCGGTTTGGTGTTGCCGTACTTGACCGCCTTGGCCGACTCGAGATTCATGCGGCGCGCAAGGTCGGATGAGTCGGAGTTGAACGAAACCACCACGCCGCGCTCGCGCATGAGGCTGCCGGCGTAGGGGATGGCGTCGATCACCTCGTACTTGTAGCCCCACCAGTCTGCGAAGCAGGAACCGCCGGCACCGTGGGCCGCAATTTCGTCCGCAACCTTGTAGCCCTCGAGAACGTGCTGGAGCGTGCCGACACGAACACCGAATTGTTCCATCGTGCGAAGGAAGGCGAGGATTTCATCCTGCCGATAGGAGTGGCAGTGAATCCAGCGGTCGGCGGTGATGATTTGTCCGAGTGTTTCAAGCTCGAGGTCGCGCCGGGGAGGCGGGCCTCCCTTCTCTCGGAACCGTCGCCACTCGCGGTTGTATTGCCACGCTGCGGTGAATCGATTCTCGTGAAAAGCGGGAACACCCATCCGCGTCTGTGGGAAGCGGGTGGTCTTGTTGTCGCCCCAGTTGGACTGTTTCACGTTTTCACCAAGCGCAAACTTAATGCCCGGGGGGGCGGCCTTGAATTTCATCTCCTCCGGACCACCGCCGAGGCGGAGCTTGATGACCGCATTTTGTCCGCCGATCGGGTTGGCTGAGCCGTGGAGCAGATTCGCCACCGTCAGGCCGCCGGCCAGTTGGCGATGCACCTCGGGCGACTCCGAATTGACGACGTCGCCGATCGAGACCATGGCGGAGGAGGGAAGTGTGCCCTCATTGACCATGCCGAGAATCATGCTGTGATTGTGGGCATCGATCAGGCCCGGCGTGACGTGG
>DKGH01000039.1:2244-2627 GCA_002453165.1 Verrucomicrobia bacterium UBA6775 | reverse complement strand
CCCCCTTTGAAAAAGGCGTTTTTCGCCGCGACATCCATCGTCACCAAGTGAGTCCAGCGCTTGGTTTTCCCGGACCTTGCCCAAAACCCGTAGAAGGTGTGATCCCCGACCGCCCAACTCCTTGACACGAGCGTGTACCAGACATCCGGATCCCAGCCCAATTCAAAATTCCACGACTTCAACCCCGTCCCCTCGCCTCCAAATTTTTCCGTTAGCGTTCCTGGGCCACGATGTACCGCGCGGATCGGTGCCTTGTGTTCCTTGTGATCCCAGATTGAGAAAATGAAATTATTCGCGCGCGGATGCACCTGAATCCCAGCATACCCCGAAGCCCCACCGCGCCAGCCAAGCGTCTCGTAGTAGGTGTACATCGCCACGCCCGA
>DKGH01000039.1:0-1832 GCA_002453165.1 Verrucomicrobia bacterium UBA6775 | reverse complement strand
GAGGACGGCGCCGCGTTTTGCCCCGCAAATGCGGTCGCAGCAAATGCGAAGCACGCCAGGAACAGATTCAAATTTCGGTCAACTCGTTTCATTTTTAGCAAATAAATCACGCTCAAATTCCGCTACTTCAGGAAAGCGGGTTTTTCCGCGCAGCAAAGGCCCAAGCCTTGGCCTGCGGTCGTTGTAAACCTCAACCGCATCGGCATCTGCGTAGCGCAGAAAAAGAATACGCCGATCCCGCTCCGGTGACAAATTCCCCTCTGAGCGATGCAGCAAATGACAATGCAGCACGACCGCATCCCCGGCGATCAGTGGCACCGGAACCGCATCGGACTCACGCTCCACTTCCACACTCAAGTCCGCCCCCACCGCCTTGGCCTCGGCTGACAGCCTGTCGGACACGTCGACTTGCCCCGCCCGATGCGATCCAGGCAACACCCAAAGACAGCCGTTCTCAACATCTGCATCGTCCAGTGCGGTCAATGTCGAGATCGCCGTTGCGGGATCAAGATGACCGTAGCCATTGTCCTGATGCCAGCCAAATGGCTTGGTGTTGCCCCGCAGCTTGAACGTCAATTGAGACGTTGCCCCCTTGATGTTCGGGCCGACCAACTGCTCCGCCACGCCAACAAGTGGGCCGTCAAAGTAATAGTCACAAACCAAGCGGGATCGGTGGTGAATATCCGGCAACAGCGAGTTCTGCAGCCAGGTTGCCTCCGCGTCGAACTCCCCCTTCTCCGCAAGCCAAGCGCTCATGCACTCGGCCGTCAGCTTGGCCAAGCGCTCGCCACTCAGCACACCTTTCGAAACGAGAAAACCGTCCCTGGCAAAGCGCTTGCATTGTTCCTCCGTAATCGTCATCGAATCGCCCGGACAGTCGGAGTGTGTGTGACAGGCAGTCGATAATGGCCGGTGAGTTCATACTGAAACAGTCGATCCTCCTCCTTCGTCCCAGAACCGGTGTTGTGGATGATCAACGGTGTGCCTCCAGCCGTAACATGGTCGCTCACAATCATGATATGCGGCCTATTCCCCACGAGGCACGTCACCAGGTCACCCGGTTTGAAATTCTGTCGGTCACTAGTTTTTTCCACCGCAAAACCTTGCCTCTCAAAAATAACAGCGCAGGTTTGGCCCCCGCCTATGGTCGATGTTTTTGTCCGTTTTTTTCAGCCCCCAATTCTTAGGATATTGATCGAACGCAGATCGCATATCCTCGTGCACCAACTGTTGCAAATCCATCGCCTTCCCCTTCCTCATCGCCCGAATGACCACGTCCGTACAGACGCCTCGATTCTCCGGAACATCACCCCCGGGATAAGCCAAGCCCACGTAGACCGGGTCATAAATTGTCGTCACACCAATCTGCGCCCTCGCCGCGGCGACAACCGGCGAATCGGCTCCCGGTTTAGCAGAGACCGAAACACTGTTCGTCTGCAGTTGAGTCGGTGCAGACCTCAGGGCGTTCTTGTCACACCCAACACCAACGAACAGCAGGCAGACAACCGTGACCTGTAACAAACTCGTACACATCAGGAACTTACAAAACCGGGTTAACATTCCCCACCAAGCCGGGTTTATTTAAAAATGTCCTTCCGGAAATTCAGCTTGGTCAACCCGGGCTTTACCGGATTGAGATGCCGCCCCTTCAGTCGTTCCGTATTCTTCGCGAGGTCAAACCACTTGGCCGCCATGGTCTTTACCCGATCCGGATGGCGCTTGGCTAAGTCGTTCATTTCTGCCCTGTCCGACTCCATGTCGTACAGTTCCCACCGACCAAGCTTGGCTGAAACCAACTTCCACTTGCCCTGCCGCAAGGCGCGGTCGGTGCC
>DKGH01000130.1 GCA_002453165.1 Verrucomicrobia bacterium UBA6775 | reverse complement strand
TAATTCAGGCCGGACGGGAACAGCCCCATCTTCTGCTTGGCGTAGCCCAGCTTGGTCGCCAGATCGAGCGATGCCGTTTGAAATGCCTCGAACCCGTGAAGGTTGCCCTGCTTTTCAAAAAAACTGACGTTGCCCGGGTAGCCGGCAAAAGTGCAGTCCAGCAACAGGCCGTGCGCCTCGTCGGCGTTGGGGATTACATCCTCGGTATAAATCTGCACCGTCTGGTTCAGCAATCCGACGTAAGCCGCATCCCGTGTTCCTGCCTCGTGTGCCGAACGCTTGTCGACCAATTCCTCTGCCGCCTTGAGATAGCCAGCCACAAACTTGCGAACCAGCGGGCGGTTGGCGTCGTAAAAATCCTTCCGGCAAACGTACACGTCTGCGATCGACCTGGACAACTCCGCCGTGGACACGAGCACATGCGCTCCTTTCACCGTCCCTTCCGCGCCTGTTCCTACATCGGTCAGCGAAGTACAAAGTCCAAACATGTCCGGCGTCACGGCAAAACAGGCAGAGATGGTCGAGTCATTCCGAAACGCCTCCACCGGCGAGCCTTCACCCGTCAAGGCATCGTAATACTTCACCCGGATGTCACTCCAATCCAACTGGGCCGTTTTGAGAATGTCATCCAACATGCCGATGTGTGGACCGCCCTGCTGCACTGCCACCGTCTTGCCCTTCAGGTCGGTCACCGTCTTGATGCCCTCGCGGGCAACCATGTGGTCACCGGCCGACCAAGTCATCTGCATGATGACCACGCCCTTGGTGCGGGGGTCGGACCCGAGCACCTCCGACGCCTGCCCAATCATACGGTAGGTGCCGCGGAGGAAGGGCGATTTGCCGGAGCGGTAATCCCGCACCTGCTGGATGAAATCATCACCCGGTGTCAGGGTCAAGTTGAGCCCCTGTTTTTGAAAAATACTGCCGGACTTCGTTTTTAGACCGCCATTGGCATAAAAGGTCGCCATGTCGCCACCCCAGATGATGAACGGCACCTGCAACCCGCCGGTCGTCTTGACCGCGCCCACCGACCCCGGCCCAACCAACTCGGAAAACAGTTTGTTTTGTGCGGAAACACCGGAAACAACCAGCCCGAGAGCCAGCCCTAACGCGAATAATTTGTTCGTTTTCATTTCTTCAAATTGCCTGCTTCGCTTCAAATAACTCAAAATAAACTAATTGGCAATTACAATTTTGTATTTTTCCTTATAGTTTCACCCTCCGATTAGGCATTGAATTCACCCCGGTTCAACGCCACATTGCGCCCCCATCACGTGGCTCTCCCGCACGAACGTTACCTCGACCAATCCGCAGGCACCCGGCTGATCACCACTCCGCCAAAACCCGGCCTACGCTTGGTCGTGGTCATCCCCTGCCATGACGAGCCGGATCTGCCAGGGGCACTCCGGCATCTGGCCAAATGTGATCCCCCGCTTGGCCAAGCGGAGATCATCGTTATCATCAACGCCTCCGCCAATCTCTTGGAATCCGTTCACGAACAAAACCGGCAGTCTCTTGGCCAAGCGCAGGATTGGCTCGACTCCCGAGGCGACCACTGGCTGCCCATCCACCTACTGCACCTGCCCGACCTGCCGAGCCGCCATGCCGGGGTCGGGCTGGCGCGCAAACTCGGAATGGACGAGGCGCTTCGGCGGCTGGCCGACGTTGGCCAGGCGGAAGAGGGGTTGATCCTCTGTTTCGATGCCGACTGCCGCTGCACGACCAATTACTTCACCGGCATTGAGTCTCACTTTGCCGAGCACCCGAATTGCCCCGGTGCCAGCCTGCACTTCGAGCATCCGCTTTGCCAAGAGGAGATGGAGCAAATGGGATTCGACGCGCCAGGCCAAGCGCTTGGCCAAGCCGGGTTCGACGGCATCGCCGCCTACGAACTGCACCTGCGCTACCACGTTCGGGCGCAGAAATGGATCGGCTTCCCCTACGCCTTCCAGACGATCGGCTCCGCCATGGCCGTCCGGGCCTGGTCGTACGTCAAGCAGGGCGGCATGAACCGCCGCCACGCCGGAGAGGATTTTTATTTCCTCCAAAAAATCAGTTGGCTCGGCCCGATCAGCGAGCTGACCAGCGTCACCATGTACCCCTCCCCTCGGCTGTCGAGACGGGTTCCGTTTGGTACCGGCAAGGCCGTTGGAAATTACATCGAATCCGGGCAACAAACCACTTATCCACTGCAAACCTACCGCGATGTGGAATGGCTGATCGATCAGGCGAATCCCCTTTGGAAAAGCGGTCGGTTTTCTGAAGCCCTGCCGAATACGCTCAAACGTTTTTTGGGGAAGGAATTCATCGAGTCAGTTGTCCCGGAGATACGCCACAACTCAAGCGGAGCGGAGGCATTCCGCAAGCGATTCTTCCGCTGGTTCAACGCCTTCCGGTTGATGAAATATCTTAACTTCGCGAGGGATAAAAAATACGGGGCCATTCCTGTCGAGACTGCCGCCCGAGCACTGCTCAATGAAATGGGAGTCGCCTCTATAAATGAAAACGCGGCCGAGTTGTTGAGACGATACCGCCAACTCGACCGCGATCAGAAAAACTAAAAACGACTACCGCCGCCCCTTCAGCTTGGTCGCGCGTTGCTGAAGCCAAACAAGATCAGGATTGCGCATATTACTATGTGCATGGTTTCCCCAGTGGGCTTCTTTAGTTCGTGCTTGAAGTTCCTTCGTGTCCTTGCCCATCCACTTGCGCACCTTGGTGGAGCCGTCCATGTAGCCCAAGGCTGAAGAGCCTGCGTGGTGACCGGCGGGCACATGGTAAAAGTTCTGTTTCATGTTAACGCCGTAGAAAGGTCGACAAAGGCTCACAGGGTGCACCTCAACAAACGTGAAAATCTCAGCTGGGCCACGGGCCGAGTCCGCCATTTTCAGATAGGACTGGTAGCGTGGATTCGGCTGATTGCGATAGGCTGGTTCACCCTGCCCGCGCGAAGTATCCCAGCCCACAAAACTATTTAGCGCATAACTTCTCAGCCGAGGCATCTCCCTGCGACCGATCTTGTGCGTGCTCTTGTCGGTGGGACACTTGTAAACCCCCTTGGTCTGAATGTACTGCCCGAACAAAGACAGCCGCTTGTCGATCAGCATCTCCGGCTTGAGCGCATCCTCCGGCCGCGAG
Source organism: Verrucomicrobia bacterium UBA6775 (assembly GCA_002453165.1). Lineage (GTDB taxonomy): Bacteria > Verrucomicrobiota > Verrucomicrobiia > Limisphaerales > UBA1096 > UBA1096. Next base: position 7,811 of record DKGH01000130.1, on the reverse strand, counting down.
GAAAATACACCGCCCACCCACGTCTTTTTCATCAGGCCGTTGCCGTTGTGCACCACCTTGTCTTCGTGGTCATCGGCATATAGCTGCATCATGATCCCAAGCTGCTTGAAATTATTCAGGCAGAGTGCCTGATGCGCCTTAGCCTTGGCCTTGGCCAACGCCGGCAGCAACAGACTGGCCAAAATCGCAATAATTGCGATCACCACCAGCAACTCAATCAAAGTAAATCCACTTGTTCTATTTTTGTTTTTCATAATTGATACTCCACCTTCTCCCATACCCCGGCCACGGGCATTTGCCCTAAAACTCACACGCGTAGGGCCGGAACATACCCCTTGGCCAAGCGTTTGCAATATGTAAAGTTGTCCTTTTTTGCAGTCAATTTTAGAGGCCAAGCCGTCTTTGCACCTGGCCAAGCGCCCACTCGGCGTGCTCGGCAATGAGCGGCTCGGGATCGCCGCAGGAACGCTGCAGCGCCGGGATCGCCTCCGCATCCCCGACGTTGCCCAGCGCCACGCAGACATTGCGCAGCACGCCCCGGCGCTTGGTTCGCTTCATCGGTGTGCCACGAAACTTGGCCCGGAACCCATCGTCGTCCAGCGCGAGCAATTCCAGCAGATCCGCCTGATCAAGGTCTGTCCGGTGATGCTCCGCCATCAATCGGCCCTCCCCGGCAAACCGATTCCACGGACAGGCCGCGAGGCAGTCGTCGCACCCGTAAATCCGGTTGCCAATCATGGGCCGAAACTCCTCCGGGATACTCCCCTTCAATTCGATGGTCAGGTAGGAGATGCAGCGCCGGGCATCCAATTGAAACGGCGCGGTGATTGCCTCGGTTGGGCAGGCGTCGATGCAGGCGGCACACTTGCCACAGTGGTTTTGCTCCGGCTCATCAGGCTCCAGCTTGGCAGTGGTGATGATCTCGGAAATGAAAAACCAGTTACCCAACTCGCGGCTAATGAGGTTGGTGTGTTTGCCAATGAACCCCAACCCGGCGCGTTGGCCAAGGTCGCGCTCAAGCAACGGGCCGGTATCCACGTACCAGAGTGAGCGCGTGCCCTCGCCGGCCAGCGACTGGACACTCTCCGTCAATTGGCCAAGCGCTTGGCCAAGCGTGTCGTGGTAATCGTTGTAGCGGGCGTACCGCGCGATGATTCCCCGGTTGGCGGTCTCCTTTTCCTCCGACGCACTCCCGTAACTTGCGGCGAGCGTGATGACCGAACGCGCGTTCTCGAGTACCAACTGCGGATCAACCCGCTTGTGCGCGTTGCGCTCCAACCAGCCCATCGAGCCGTAGCGCTGATCCTTCAGCCAGTCGAGAAAATGCCCGGCACTCTCGGGAGGCTCGGCGGTGGTGACCCGGCAATCGTCGAATCCCAGTTCCAACGCGCGCTGGCGGATCGCCGCTTTCATCACGCGCGCGCGCCGATCGCCCCACGGTATTGGCTGAGGATCAACTGGGCCACATCCTTGGCCGATCGGTACTCGGTGTTCACCAGCATATCGGCCCGGCCGTAGGCCGGCTTGCGCTCCTCCATGAGGTCGATGATGCGCTGCCGGGGATTCTCCGTCTGCAACAATGGCCGGTGGGATTGATCCTTCACCCGGCGCCAGATCGAGTCGGGCGAGGCCCAGAGACAAAACACCATCGCGTACTGCTTCATGGTGTCCATGTTGGCGTGGTCGACCAGCAGCCCGCCCCCGGTGGCGATGACTGTTTCGCTGCGCTTGGCCAGGCGCGTGACCACCTCGCGCTCGTAGCGGCGAAACGTCTCCTCGCCATGTTCTTCGAAAATTCTCGGGATACTCATCCCGACATGTTCCTCAATAAACAGGTCGGTGTCCAAAAACTCAAAACCACTGACCCTGGCCACGACACGGCCAACAGCCGTCTTGCCGCAGCCCATGAAACCGGTCAGTGCGATGTTTTGAATGTCTCGTTCCGCATCCACGCCGCGAACCTACAACAATCGGATTTCGGTTGCCCGACATTTCACCCAAAACTCGACCCGCCCACTCCCCCACCGTACGCTGTCGGCACGTGAATCACTGGTCACCAACTCTCCTTTTTATCAGCATCGGGCTGGCAGGCCTGCAGGCTGCCGAACCATCAGCGGACGAGTTTTACCGGCGCGACACGGTGCAGACAATCCGCCTCACCATTAGCAAGGGGAACCTGCAAAAAATGCACGACTCCCTGCCGGAGCGCATCTACGTACCGGGCAACTTTCGCTGGGGCGATGTGAAACTGAAAAACGTCGGCATCCGCTACAAGGGCAACAGTTCCTCGCGGCCGGAGCAACGGCACAAGCGTAGTTTTCTCATCAAGGTCAACGAGTTTGAAAAAGGTACACGCTTCCTCGGGCTGCGCCGCATCGCATTGGACAACGGCGTGCAGTTCGGCAGCCTGTTCAGCGAACCCGTCATCACGGACATCCTCCGTGCCGAGGGCATCCCGGCATCGCGCCACAACTACGCGCGTGTTTTTCTCAACGACAAATTCATCGGCGTGTACGGAAACGTCGAGCGCATCGACGAATCATTCGTCGCGACGCACTTCCCCGGAAAAAAGGGGCCGCTCTACAAGGTGCACATGCCCGGCCCCGGCGCCATGCTGAACTACGCCGGCGACGATGTGAACGAATACAAAAAAGCCTTCGAGCCAAAGACCAATGCCGCCGACAAAAAGTACGACGAACTCATCGAACTTTTCCGAGACATCGAGCTTGGCCTGAAAACAAGGGACGCCGCTCCACTCGAGCAACAGCTTCGGATGGATGAGTTTATGAAAACCACCGCCATCATGTTGTTCGCCGGCTGCTTCGACCAGCTCACCGGCTGGAATCCGCACAACTACTATCTCTATCGACATCAGGGCACCGGCAGGTGGAGTTACATTCCGTGGGATCTCGACGTTGGTTTTGCTGACCGCGCATTCGGACGGCTGCCTGTTCTCGAGGGCTGGAACGCCGCCTGGCCGGTTCCCGGCGGCCCGCCCAAGCCGATCCTCGAAGCTATCGTCACCCAGCCGGAGTTGCTCAAGCGATACCGCGCCATCGCCGATGGCATTCTGGAAAAACATTTCAAGCCGAAGAAACTTCACCGGCAGTTCGACGAACTACATGCCCTCATCCGGGACGACCTCGCCAAGGACCCTTTCCCCAGCCGGCGCATCACCAACCCGAACGATAAGGGCTACGAGGATATCCTTAACAAACTCAAGCAGTTCACCACCAAGCGTTATCAACTGGCGCGCCGCCAACTTGATCAGCCCGGCAAACGACCGAAGCCGCATCCCGGTTACCGGCCAAAAAACCACCGTGACCCAGCTCCGGGCAACGCCCCCAACGGCCCGACCGGGCTGAAGGTCGTTTCCGCCTCCCACAACACCATCAGGCTCCAGTGGAATGACAACGCGGAAAACGAGGCCGGCCACATCGTACAGCGCGCCAGCCGCGAATCGAATTGGAAATTTCGCAACCACATCCCCCGCCCCGGTCGGAGCGAAACTGAGGCTGTCGATGATCGGGGCGAACCCGGGCAGAAGTATCGCTATCGCGTGTACGCGGTGTTTCAGTCACCGCGCGGCATGGCCGGCTCGAAGCCTTCCAACGAGGTCGAGATCACCACGAAAAAAAAGGGCGACCAATGATCCCGCGAAAACTCGACCCTCCCTGTGGCCGACCGTAGACTGCGCCTGTGTTTAGGCCGTGCATCGACCTGCATGACGGCAGGGTAAAACAAATCGTCGGAGGCTCCATCGACGACAACCAACCCGACTCGCTCCGCACCAATTTCGTCTCGGAAAAACCTCCCGCTTGGTTCGCCGAATTGTACCGTCGCGACGACCTACGCGGTGGCCACGTCATCAAGCTGGGTCAGGGAAACGACGATGCCGCGCGCAAGGCACTCGCCGCATGGCCAGGTGGGCTGCAGGTCGGCGGCGGCATCACGGCCGACAACGCGGCCGAATGGATCGATGCCGGGGCATCGCACGTTATCGTTACCTCGTGGCTCTTTCGCGACGGCCAACTCGATGAGGGTCGACTCGACCAGCTCGGCCAAGCACTTGGCCAAGCGCGGCTCGTCATCGACCTCAGCTGCCGCAGGCGCGACGGCGATTACTTCGTCGTTACCGATCGTTGGCAGACTTTCACCGACCTCCGCGTCAACGCCGACACGCTGGGCCGTCTGGCCAAGCGCTGCGACGAATTTCTCATTCATGGCGTGGACGTCGAGGGGCTTGGCCAGGGGATCGACGAAGATCTCGTCCGACTCATCGCCGAGCACAGCCCCATCCCCGCCACCTACGCCGGCGGAGCCAAGTCGATGGAGGATTTGCAGCGTGTCACCGCGCTTGGCCAAGGGCGGGTCCACCTCACCATCGGCTCCGCGCTCGACATCTTCGGCGGCAACGGCGTGCGCTACGAAGATGCCGTGGCGTTTAATCGAAAATATACGGATAAGCGCTAAAGGAAAGGGGGCATTCCTGCCCCCTTTCCTTCAACAAAAAACCCCGCTTGGCCAAGCGGGGTTTTCGGTCAAATTGAGCGCAGCCCTTACTTCGTGCTGAACTTGTGGATGGTGGTCTGCGTGTACTTTTCCTTCGGACGCAGCACCGTGCTGGGGAACTGCGGCTGATTGATTGAATCCGGATAATGCTGGGTCTCCAGACAAAATGCGTTGCGGAACTCGTACTTCCAGCCACCCTTGCCCACCTCGGAGCCATCCAGATAGTTGCCGGTGTAAAACTGGATGCCCGGCTCGGTGGTGAAAATCTCCAGCACACGTCCTGACCCACCCTCCTCGACACGGGCCGCGAGGCTCAGCTTGCCGAACTCGGTTTTGTTGAGGCAGTAGTTGTGATCGTACCCGCCCGGGTCACCGGTCAGCTTGGCGATCCGCGCACCGATCTTGGTCGGCTTGAGGAAACTCATCACATCGTCGACCTTCAGGATTTCGCCGGTTGGGATGCCGGTGTTGTCGACCGGGGTGTAGTGGTCGGCGTTGAGATGCAGTACGTGGTCGAGGATCGTGCCCTTGCCGGCCAGATTCCAGTAGGCGTGATTGGTGAGATTCACCGGGGTGGCCTTGTCGGTGGTGGCGAGGTAGTCAATCCGCAGCTCGTCGTCGTCGGTAAGCGTGTAGGTCACCTTCATTTTGAGTGCGCCGGGATACCCCTCGTCACCGTCCGGGCTCGTGTGGCTGAACGACACCGCCTGGCCGTTCTTGCTGCGCACGACACGCGCGGACCAGACCTTTTTGTCGATGCCGATGTTGCCACCGTGCAGGTGATTGGGATCGTTGTTCGTGGCCAGCGTGTACTCCTTGCCATCGAGCGTGAATTTGCCCTTGGCGATACGGTTGGCCACGCGCCCGGTGGTCACGCCGAGGTAGGAGTGCCCGTCGAGATAATCCTCCAGCTTGTCGTGCCCGAGGACCACGTCACCGAGCTTGCCGTTCTTGTCCGGCACATGCATCTCGGTGAGCATCGCGCCGTAGGTGATGATCTTTGCCTTCAACCCGTTTTTGTTGGTCAGGATGTAGGCGTCCACCTTTTTGCCGTCTTCGGTTTTTCCAAATGCTTCTTTTTTCACGGAACCCTTCTTCTTCTTTTTCGCAGCCAAGGCCGGTTGTTCGACTGCCGCGCCGGCGAGGATCATCCCCGCCGCAAAAAGTGCCATTGTTTTCTTCATAATTGTTGTCAGTAATCCCGCCGCTTGGCGTGGTGCGAAGTGACGCACTTTTCTATTGGCCCGCCCGCCCGCTGTCAACGCCATTCGAAACCAAACGCTTGGCCAAGCGATAAAAAAACGGGAACCGTTTCCGGTTCCCGCTTGAGATTGTTCTGTGCGCCTGGCCTAGGTGAGGGTGATTTGATCGCCCTCCTTGAGGGTGACGATCGCCTTTTTCCAACGCGGGGTGCGGCCCTCGTGGCGGGTGCGCTTGCGACGCAACCGGCCGTTCATGTTCATGGTGTTGACGCGGTCGACCTTGACCTTGAACAGGATTTCCACGGCACGACGAATGTCGTTCTTGTCAGCAGCCGGGTTGGCCACGAGGTGGACCTGCTGGCGGATGGCGGCCTTGCCTCCCTTCTTTTGGGCGGCCAGTTCGGCCATCGCGTCACAGCGTTCCTGTACAGCCATGACTTTCTCGGTCAGGCGTACGGTTTTAATGACTTCAAATGGGCTCATGTTGGTTACTTGCTCAGGCGTTGTTCGAACTTCTCGTAGCCGTCCTTGGTGAAGACCAGGACATCGGGCCAGAGGATTTCATAGGTGTTCAGCGAGTCGCTGGTGGTGGAGCGCACGCGCTGGATGTTGCGCGCGGAGAGTGCCACGTTGCGATCCGCCTCGCCGGTGACGAGCACGGCACTGCTGTACTGCATCTTGGCCGACTTGGCGGGATCAACGCCCAATGCGTTGAGTGTTTTGGCCAACTCGGCTGTCGCCGGTTTCTCCAGGCTCAACCCGTCGACGATCAGCACCTGGCCTTCCTTGACGCGCTCGGTGAATGCCTTGCGCACGGCGAGGTCGCGAACTTTCTTGTTGAGTTTCTTGATGTAGACGCGGGGCTTGGGGCCGTGGGCCACGCCACCGCCACGCCAAATGGGGTTGCGCTTGTAGCCAACACGGGCGCGGCCGGTGCCTTTCTGGCGCCACGGCTTTTTGCCGCTGCCGGCGACCTCGGCCACGGTCTTGGTGCTGGCCGTGCCGGAACGCTGTGCGGCGTTGTAGGCAACGACCGCCTCGTGAACCGCCTGTTGGCCCTTGTCATCGTCCACCGGGGTGAACTTGGCCTCCAGTTCGCCCTGATCGGCGCCGGTGGTGTCCTTGATTGCTAATTTCATTTTCTAAAATCTCCGCCCCTTACTTTTTTTGTTTGGGCTTTTTCTTTGCCTCACGGATGACGACGTAGTCTCCCTTGGCGCCGGGGATGGCTCCCTTGACGAGCAGGAGGTTGTCGTCGGCGAGCACCTGGATGACCTCGAGGTTTTGCACCGTGCGGTTGGCCTGTCCCATGTGGCCGGGCATTTGTTTGCCCTTGATCACGTAGCCGGGTGTCGAGCCCGCGCCGATGGAACCGGGACGACGACGCCAGCCACCGGAACCGTGTGACGCACGGCCACCACCGAAGTTCCAGCGCTTTACAACGCCCTGAAATCCACGGCCCTTGGTCTTGCCGATGACGTCGACGTAGTCGCCGGCTTCAAACACGTCCGCGCCGATGGAGTCGCCGGGATTCACCTCGAGGGAGAAGTCGCGGAATTCCTTGATGCGGCGCACCGGATTGATGGCGCGATCCTCCCAGGCCTTGCGGTTGGCCAAGCGATCCTTGCCCTTGACGGTGCGACCGGGGGAGCGTGATGTGAAATTGTCCTGTCCGTTGTGTGCCTTGAGGTGACCGCGCTTGGCCAAGCTCAGGCGCTGCTCCTTTTGCTCGTCGAAGCCAAGCTGCACGGCCTCGTAGCCGTCCTTCTCGGTCGTCTTGCGCTGCAGCACATGGTTGGGACCAGCCTGCACGACTGTGACGCTGACCGCCCTGCCGTCCTTGGTGTACACCCGGGTTTGACCCAGTTTTTTTCCTAACAATCCAACCATGACTACTCAGATTTTGATGGTGATGTCGACTCCTGCGGGCAGGTTCAACTTTTTCAACTCGTCCACGGTCTTGGCCGTGGGTTCCATGATGTCGATCAGACGCTTGTGTGTGCGCTGCTCGAAGGTCTCATGGGCCTTCTTGTCGACGTGCGGGGAGCGTCCCACGGTGAAGCGCTCAATCCGGGTCGGAAGCGGGATCGGACCCGC
>DKGH01000045.1 GCA_002453165.1 Verrucomicrobia bacterium UBA6775 | reverse complement strand
GGTGATCGGCGCGACGGAAAACAACCTGAAGAACGTCCACCTGAAGGTGCCGCTCGGGACGATCACATGCGTGACTGGCGTTAGCGGTTCCGGCAAAAGTACACTGGTCGACGACGTGCTGCGCCGGGCGTTGTTCCGGAAATTTTACAAGTCGAAGGATCGGCCCGGCGCGTTTGATCAACTGCGCGGCGAGGAGGCACTGGGCAAAGTGATCGTCGTTGACCAGTCGCCGATCGGCCGGACACCGCGCAGCAACCCGGCGACTTACACCGGGATTTTCAACCAGATTCGCGACCTGTTTGCCGCGCTTCCGGCGTCGAAGATTCGCGGCTACGGGGCGAGCCGATTTAGCTTCAACGTCAAGGGCGGTCGCTGCGAAAAGTGTCAGGGCGGCGGTGTGCTGAAAATCGAGATGAATTTCCTGCCGCCGATCTACGTGACGTGCGAGTCGTGCAACGGCCGACGTTACAACCGCGAGACACTGGAAATTCATTACAAGGGCCGAAATATTTCCGACGTGCTCGAGATGACCGTCGACGAGGCGATGACGTTCTTTCGGGCGGTGCCAAAAATCTGCGACCCGTGTGCCACGCTTTCCGAGGTGGGCCTGGGCTACCTGAAGCTGGGACAGCAGGGCACGACGCTGAGCGGCGGCGAGGCGCAACGCGTCAAGCTGGCGACCGAGTTGACCAAGCAGTCGCGAGATCACGCGCTATTCATTTTGGATGAACCGACGACCGGTCTGCACTTTCACGACGTGGCTCGGCTGGTGGATGTGCTTGTGCGGTTGCGGGACGCCAACAACACCCTAATCGTGATCGAGCACAACATGGATATCATCAAGTCCGCGGATTGGGTGATTGATTTGGGACCGGAAGGAGGTAACGATGGCGGCCGGATCGTTGCCGAGGGTCCGCCGGAGCGAATTGCCGCCGCGCCGGGAAGCCACACTGGACGGTTCCTCGCCGTTGCACTTGGCATGGAGCATCTGCTGGAAGGAAAATGATATCACCGACTCGAACATTGCTGATTGCGTTGAGCCTGACCGTCACGGCGGCCGCGCTTGGCCAAGCGGAGACCCCGGCCGGGGCGCAGTCGGAGGTGCGGGCGCGACTGGCGTTCGACGTGGCCAAGCGGTTTTTCCGGAACGATAACTACGCCTCCGCCATCGAGCGACTGGAGGCGTTCGTGCTGCTGTATCCCGACTCGGCGCTCAAGCCGGAGGCAGTGTTGCTGGAAAATCAGGCGCGATTCCAACTGGGCCAATTCGAGGGCATGGTCACCGAGCTTCAGGCAGGGCTATCCACGGCGGGCACCTGGTCGGATCGTTACCTGTTCTGGATCGGCGAGGCCCAGTTTGCGCTTAGCCAATTCGCCAAGGCGGCTGAGGCGTACGGGCTGTTGATCGAGAATTATCCGGAGTCCGCCCGGGCACTGGAGGCTGCGCTTGGTCAGGCGCAGGCCTACTATCAACTTGATGAACTGAAGCAGTTGATCGCCACGCTGGAGCCGGCGGATGGGCCGTTTCAAAAATCCGCAAATGCCACGCCCACTGCGGAACTAGTCATCGACGGTCGCCTGCTTTTGGCCAATGCTTACTTTGAGTTGAAGGAGCTTGGTGCGGCGCGGCTGCTGCTCGAAAACCTTTCGGACGAAGGCCTGACCCCGGAGCGGTTTTGGCAGAAGTATCACCTGCTCGCCTCGGTGTATCTTGCCGAGAAAAGTCTCGATCAGGCGTTGAGCGGGGCGACGAATCTTGTGCAACTGGCCCGGGGGATCGCGGACCCGGTTTTCACCGCGCGCTCGGCTGATTTTCACGGCGATGTCCTGCGTGAAATGGAAAAGCCGGACGATGCCATCTCGGTTTACGAGCAAAACCTGACCACCAATACACCGGTAGATTGGCGCCGGTCGGCCCTGCTGAAAATTGCCGACGTGTACGTGGAGGGAAACCGGCTGAGCAACGCCGTACAGCGGCTGGAGCGGTTTTTTATTCAGCACCCCAACGATCCCGCGACCGGCCTGTCGCACATGACACTGGGCGAGCTTCGGCTGCGCCAATTCTACGCGCTGCCGGAAGCCGGGAAGCCGAAGTCGACCAACCTGTTGAGTGAGGCGATCGGGCATTTCGACGTGGTGCTGCAGTCCGGCTCGGACAAGGACTTGCTGGGCAAATCGTGGGCCGGGCGCGGCTGGTCATTGTGGGAGTGGGGCGCGCTGTCCGGGCGAGCGTTTCAAATCAAGGCGGCCGGGGATGCGTTCACGAATGCCGTTCAAGAGCTGCCGCGTTCGCGTGAGCAGGCGGTCGCGCAGTTCAAGGTCGCCGATTGTTTGTTTGAGGGATCCGAGCACGCCTCCGCGATCAGCAACTACTGGGCGGCCATCAACATCACCACCAACACGGTCGGCCGCGACGATCGACTGGTGGATCGGGCGCTGTACCAGATCGTTCGGTCCGGTGTGGTTCGGCTCGATCTGCCCAGCGCGGGTCAGGCGGTCAGCAACCTGCTCGAGTGGTTCCCGAACAGTTATTACAGCGACCGCAGCATGCTGCTCTACGGGCAGTCGCTCAACCGCCAGGGTAAACCGTCGGAGGCTCGCGAGGTGCTGGCCTCTTTCGCCAAGGCCTTCCCGCAATCGTCGCTGCTCGCGGAGACGCGCCTGGCCGTTGCGAGAACGCACGTCATGGACGGTAGCTGGGTTTCATCCATTCTTGAGTACGACCGGTGGGTGACCAATTACCCCGCTCACAAGGCACTGTCGCAGGCGGAGTTCGATCGCGCCTGGCTGAATCATCAGGCCGGCAACTCGGCCAAGGCGTTTCAACTGTTCACGAATTACATCGAGCGATTCCCGACCAACCACCTCGCGCCGCTGGCGCAAAAGTGGATTGCCGACTTTCATTTTCAGTCCGGCAAATTCGCCGAGGCGGAGCAGGTCTATCGTCGACTTTTTGAAAACACAAACCTTCTCGAACTCGCCGGCGACCTGTCATGGGAGGCTCGCCTGAGTGCGGGGCGATCCGCGTTTTTTCGGCAAAACCACGCCGAGGCCGAGACGCTGTTGACTGCGGTCGTCAATGCGACCAACGCGCCGTTGGGCGAGTTGGCGCGGGCCGAGTTTTACCTTGGCGACGTGGCAGCCGAGCAGACCGCCCGC
>DKGH01000229.1 GCA_002453165.1 Verrucomicrobia bacterium UBA6775 | reverse complement strand
GGAGGAAAAACGACACCAAACACGGGATAAGATACATGAACTGAGTCATCGACTCGCCGAAGTTCACGGCGAAGATGAAGGCCACGAAGAGGAGGAAGCGCATTCAGAGGCAGAGGCACTCGAGGAAGAAATCCACCACCTGCGTCAGGAAATTGAAGACCTGCGCGAAGCCGGGAAGCTTGACCGCGCGGAACAACTGCAACACAGGGCGGAGGAACTCATGGAGCATCTCGCCAAGCAGGAACACCGTCGTCGCGGAGGCCGCGGCGAACGGGAGGAGTTACGCCAGCACTTCGAGCATTTGCAGGCCGAGCGCCGGGAGGCACGCGCACATCTCGAGGAGTTGATCGTTGCCTTGAAGCGGGTTGAGGGCGATGGCGAAGAGGCCAAGGCCAAGCGCCACCGACTGGAAGACCGCGCCGCCGAGGTGAAGGCGCATCTCAACGAACTCAACAAACAGCTTGAGGAACTTGAGGCCACCCACCGGGAACGGCGCGAGGATAAGGAATAACCGGCGGACTATTTTTCGCCCTCAATCGCCTTGGCGAGCCGTTGAATGTCCCCGCCGAGACGGAGACGAGTCATCTTGGAATTCAGTTTCTCGCTCAACGAGGCACACAACTCGAGGAAACAGTCCGTACCCGGTTCGTCCTGAATGTTGTGACCTGAGAAATCCTTGAAACATTCCTGCCTCAACTCGGTGAGTTGATCCTGCAACACCTGCAGTTTGTCCAAATCTTCGATCCCGCCACCTGCATCCAGATTCATTTGTTGCCGTTCGATGTCGATCACTCGACGGACATACTCGTCGATTTTGTTATCCTTCAGGCGTTCCTGCCGTTTTCGAAACCATTGATACCCGAAAAAACCGGCAGCCAAAAACGAGACAATGAACGACCGCATGTTCTCCCACATTTCAACGATATCAGGATCAAGCAACGTCCTCGACTCCGGCTCGTACACCCATCTCGCCCCCTCGTGCACCGGGAAGAACGGCTTCGAGTTGGCGAACGATTTCCCCTGCTCGAACAGTTCCTGCAACTTGTTTTCCCGCTGAAACGTTGAACTCAGCACCTCCTCCGTCACCCGCTCGACCAGTCCACCCTCAAGTTCGCTGCTCGTGATCAGGTGCGCCCCGGTGGCCACGGTTTGGATGGTGTCGCGGGGAACGGGGTTGCCCTCAAATTGATAGACACCTCGCGGCACGGAAAACGGCGTTAAATGAAGCTCCATCGCCGCCAACGCCTCATGATTCGGAATACTTAAAAATCGAATCTTCCCGGACTTGGCCAACGCACGAAACACATTTGCCTGCATCCCTACCGTGATGACCGCCGCATCCAGTTCCCCCCTCTCAAACGCCTCGACCAGTCCTGTGTAGGTTAAGTTCGTGTGAAGCTCGCCCACACCGATCTCGAGGGTCTCCATCAACATCCGGGCCATCGGGTAATCACCAGAGAGTTTCACCCCAAGATTAACACGCTTCCCCTTAAAATCCATCAGCGATTCGATGCCGCTCCCCTCCCGGACCGCAATGTGCAGCGGCTGTGAATACAGGTTGGCCACAAACGCCACCTGCTCGAGTCCGGCCGCATCGATCTTCCTCGATTCACCCTGCAACAGCTCCGGTTCGAATCGTTTCAACCCCTCGTAGGCGCCCGGCTGGAACAACGCAAAATCCGCCTTCCCCTCGGCCACCAGCTTCAGGTTTTCCAGCGTCCCCTCCGTCGTCCGCACCTCCGACTTTCGGCCAAGCCGGGTCAGCGCCTTTTGCAGGCTCAATGCCAGCGGCCGATAGAGGCCCTGCTCCGGCCCTCCCGCGATGATAATCGTCCGGTTCATCCCCACCATACCAATCACGAGCTGGGATAGCGGTATGCAAATCAACAATCCCAGCAGGCAGACAGTGATCCATTTACGATTCATCGCTTTGAAATATAGGGAGGCAGCCTATCGCTTGGCTAAGCGGGAGACAAGGATCGGCGCCTGGCAAGGCGATATTTTTTTATGGTCGCCTTGGCCAAGCTCACCGACATTGGGGGCGTGACGGAGACAGCCCTGAGAGGCGCAAGCGTGCTGGTGCTGGAGGACGAACTGCTGCTGAGAAAACAGGTGGCGGCCGTGCTCGAGCAACACGAGGCGGACGTGACCGCCGTTGGCACCGTCGACGAGGCGCGCCGGATGATCGCCTCCCTACCGTTCGACTTCGCGCTGCTCGACGTCAACCTGCCCGACGGGCTGGGCACTGACCTGCTCAGCGATGGGGTCTTTTCCCCCAACACAGCCGTGGTCGTCTGCACCGCCGAGGGCGGCGTGCAGGGCGCGGTCGAGGCCATCCGCAACGGCGCACAGGATTACCTGCAAAAACCGGTCGACCCCAGCGTGCTGCCAATGATCCTCCAGCGCGCCAAGGCCAGCCGCCAGTCCGCCCGCCTCGCCGAGCATGAACGCCGCAACCCCGCCGCGACCGGCGAACAGATTTTTTTCGGCGACGCGCTGTTCGGTTTTCGTCAGCAACTCGACAAAATCATCGCCGCGGACGAGCGGCTCGGCACGGACCTTTCCCCGGTGTTGATCGAGGGCGAAACCGGCACCGGCAAAACCAGCATTGCCCGCTGGCTGCACCACCACGGCCCTCGCGCCGCCGGTCCGCTGGTCGAGGTCAACTGCCCCGCACTGCCGGAGAGTCTCGCCGAGTCGGAACTGTTTGGCCACGAGCGCGGTGCATTCACCGATGCCAAATCGGCGCGCATGGGCCTGTTCGAGGCGGCCAAGGGCGGCACGCTGTTCCTCGACGAACTGTCCAGCCTATCGCTTGGCCTGCAGGCCAAGGTGCTCAAGGCGATCGAGGACCGGCGCATCCGGCTACTGGGCGGCAACCGGGAGATCGACGTCGACGTCCGCATCATCGCCGCCAGCAACCGCGACCTTGGCCAAGCGGTAGAGGCGGGTGAATTTCGCAACGACCTCCATCACCGGCTCAGTTTGTTCCGACTCGTCATCCCTCCGCTGCGCGATCGCGGAAACGACATCCTGAAACTCGCCGATCACCTGCTGACACAGCTCTGCCAACGTCACCGCGTTGCGCCGAAGCCGATCAGTGTCGCCGGTCGGGCGCGGCTGCTGGGCCATGCGTGGCACGGAAACGTCCGCGAACTCAGCCACGAACTGGAGCGAACGATCGTGTTCGAGGACGGGGACGAATGGGAATTCGCCGCCCTGCCGGATGGCAGCGAACCGGTCACCTCAGACGGATCGACTGACGGGTTGCTCAAAGCCGGATTTGAATTTCCGCCGGAGGGTTTTTCACTCGAGGGCACCATCAACGAAATCATCCAACGCGCCATCGACCAATCAGGAGGCAACGTCTCCGCCGCCGCCCGCCTCCTCGGCGTCCCCCGCGACTACATCCGCTACCGCCAAAAAAACACGGGGAAGTAACGGCAATCCAACTACCGGTTCAACTGACGCAGCACATATTTACCGAGCAGGTCAGTCTCGAGGTTGACCGGATCTCCGACCTTCCGGGTGCGGAGGTTGGTCACCTTCCGCGTGTGCGGGATGATCCACACGGCAAAGCCGCGCTTGCGTAGCTTCGCCACCGTGAGGCTGATGCCGTCCACCGCCACCGAGCCTTTTGGCACGAAACCACTCATCAACGCCGGCGGCGTGTCCACATCCAGCAACCAGTCCTTGCCCTGTTTTTCCCACTTACGAATCCTGCCGACCGCATCGACGTGGCCGGTTACGAAGTGCCCCCCCATCCGTTGGCCAAGCGCCAGCGCGCGCTCGAGATTCACCACCGAGCCGCGCTTCAGCGCACTGAGGTTGGTCACATCCCAGCTCTCCCGCAGCAGGTTGAATTCAAATCCCCTCGACTTGCCGCGACGGGTGATCTTCGTCGCAGTTAGACAGCAACCGTTCACGGCGATGCTGTCACCGACCTGGGTGTCGCCGAGACAAACATCGGCAGCCACCGCAAGTGTCAAGGAATCCCTGCCGTGCTCGATCGCAGTGATCGTCCCTGTTTCCTCAATCAGTCCAGTGAACATGTTATGTCAGGCGCGGGCGACGCGCGCGGTGAGCATCAGGTCGGGGCCAAGATTTCGCCAGCGGATTTTTTCCAGCGGTAACCCGGCCTCCAGCGGCAACCCCTCGCCAGCCACCCCGGTGCGTGCATCGCGGCCGCCAAGAATTTTGGGTGCATAAAAGAAGGCCACCCGATCCACAAGCCCAGCCTCGACGAACGCGGCGTTGGTTTCGCCCCCGCCCTCGACCAGCAGACTCGTGACGTCCTGCTTGGCCAAGCGCTTGAGTAGCATCCTCAACTGAAACCCCCGCTTGGCCAAGCGGCAGGTCATCACCCCGCACCTGGCATTGAGCTTGGCCAAGCGCTTGGCCGGGGCATCGGCCGAGACGACCACGGTCGTGGCCGGGGCCAATTCATCGTTGAGCACTCTGGCATCGAGAGGTATCCGGACTCGGGGATCGAGCACGATGCGGCGCAGCTCCGGGCCACGCCACTCCGGCTTGGGCCGCCGAACATCGCGGACAGTCAGCGAGGGATCATCGGCAAGGATCGTGTTGACACCCACGACGATGGCATCGGCCTCGTGACGAAGCTTCATGCCCTGCCGCCGGGCCGAAGGGCAGGTGATCCATTTGGATTCGCCGCTGGCCGTGGCGATTTTTCCGTCGAGCGTCATCGCCGCCTTCAGCGTCACCAGCGGCTGGTCGTTGGTAATCCAATGATTAAAAGAGGCGTTCAACTCTGCAGCCGGTTCGGCGAGTAATCCATGCTCCACCGCCACCCCTTTGCGCCTGAGTTTTTGAAACGCACGACCGGCGTGGCTCGGGTTCGGATCCGTCGCCGCGACGATCACTCGGCCAATCCCCGCATCAACGATGGCCTGCGTGCACGGCGGCGTGCGGCCGTGGGTCGAGCATGGTTCCAGAGTGACAAACAGCGTGGCGCCGCGCGTTGCGTGGCCGTTTTTCACGGCATCCTCGATGGCGTTCACCTCGGCGTGCGCCAGCCCGGCTCGCCGATGCCAGCCCCGGCCGATGATCTTGCCGCGCCGAACCAGGACCGCGCCGACCATCGGATTGGGCGACGTCTCCCCCCTGGCCCGCCTGGCTAGGCGCAGCGCCTCCCGCATCCACTGTTCGTCGGTGCTCAAGGTCGGTCAGCGCACCTGATTGTTCGTGCCAAGGAGATCGTTCAACGCACGATTGGCCACGCGAACGATGTACTTGTTCGGCTGGCCAACGAGCGCCTGTTTCAACTCCGGGATTGCCGGTCGCGCCTGCTCCTCCATTTCATCGAGTACGATCGCCGCCTGCAGACGCGCCCACTGGTGAGGCCCGGCAAGCGCCTGTTTCAGCATGGGCAGTGCCTCCTTTGGCTCGCCCATTCGCGCCAGCGCACGACCAGCCGCAATTCGCACGCTCGCAGATGAATCGCCTAGCGCCTTGTGCATTGCTGCCATCGCCTTGGGGTTCCTTTCCGGGGCGATATTGCCCACGCCGGTTGCGCCCCAGTACCGCACTGCGGCATCGGAATCATCCATCGCCGTGAGCAACCTTTGGAGCGCGGTCGGGCCAGATGAAGCCAGCGCGGCAGTCTCGCCCAGCCGCGTCATCACGGCGGTGCTGCCGTCCTGTCGGAGGATGTCGTAGCGAGCGCCGTGCACTTTTTCGCGGGCGATAATTTCCGGCTCTGGCAACAGGCCTATGTCGCGCGTCTCGCGAACCCAGCGGTAATGAGCCTCGCGCATCGTTTTCAACCGATCAGCATACTCCGGATTCGCCGCGAGGTTGTTCACCTCGTGCGGGTCGTTTTTCAAGTCGTACAATTCCTCGACCGGTTTGCGGGCCACCGAAAAAAGCCGCGCCGCGCCGGACAGGCCGCCGCTTTTTTCGAGTCGCCGAATCTCCTTCATCGTCGCCCCCTTTTCCGGCGTGTTCATGTATTGGTAATAGGGCTTGAGCGGTTCGTAGTTGCGGATGTAGCGGAAACGGCTGTCGCGCACCATGCGGATGATGTCGTAACGCTCGTCCATCCGGTCGCGTGCTCCGTAAACGTATCGCCGCGCTGCACCAAGTTTTCCGCCGAGAAAAGCGCGACCCTGCATGTGCCCGGGAACATCGACACCGGCGAGGTTGAGCACTGTCGGCGCGAAATCAATCGAACTGACCAACTGTGAGTCGACCGTGTGCGGCCTGCCCTGTTTTCCATTGCGGAGGCTCCCCGGGATGCGGACGATCAACGGAATGCGCGTCCCGGAATCGTACAGCCAACGCTTGGCCCGCGGCAGGCCGACCCCGTGGTCGCTCCAGAAAAATACGATTGTGTTGTCCGCCTCGCCGGAGGCTTCAAGCGCGCGCAGATGATCACCGACCCACGCATCCATAGCGGTTATCAACTCGTAGTTGCGCTTCCAATCCTCCCGCACTACCGGCGTGTCGGGGTAGTACGGCGGCAACTTGAGCGTGCCGGGCTCCTGCCGTTGCGACGGCTTTAAGTTCGCCGTGACCGACCGATACTTGGACTCCCCGGCGATGCCGCTCTCGTGGCAACCGCCGAAATTGAACACCGCGAAAAACGGCTGACCGGTCTTGCGGTTTTTCCAATGCGCCCGGCCGTTGGAGGCATCCCACGTCTCCCACGGTGCGGAAAACTGGTAATCGGTCTTGGAATTGTTCGTGCAGTAGTAGCCGGCCTCACGGAGGAGAATGGGGAACGGCTTCACGAACGACGGCAGCTTGGCGTTGCACCGCATGTGGTGGGTGCCAAGCGTGGTCTGATACATGCCGGTGATGATGCCTGACCGGCATGGCGCACAGACTCCGGCCGTGGTGAAGGCGTGGGTGTAGCGGACACCCTGTTTGGCCAGTCGATCGAGATTCGGGGTGATCGCGCGGTCATCGCCGTAGCATCCCAGGTGCGGACTGATGTCCTCGGCCGACAGCCAGAGAATGTTCGGCGGCTTGGCCAAACCGACCGGCGCCTGGCCAAGCGCAGCCGTGCAAATCGCAACAAAGACAAAACGCATCGTCATGCCGAAAATCTAACGGCTCTCCCCCAGCATCGCACTCCGAAAAAACAAGCGCTTGGCCAAGCGGAGCGGCCGCTCAGGGATAAAGCAACGCCTGCGACCACGAGCCATCTGCTTGGAAGGTATAGAGCAGGCGCTCGTGTAGCCGGGCATCGGCGTCTAACCAAAACTCCAACTCGCCGGGCTGGAGCAGCCAGCCGGACCAATGGGGCGGACGCGGTACAATACTGCCCTCGGGATACTTCGCCTTATACTCCGCCACACGTTGCTCAAATTCACCACGGCTCGACATCGCAGAGGACTGAAGCGACGCCCAGGCGCCCACCTTGCTGGCGTGGTCGCGACTCGCGAAATAGGCTTCCGCCTCCGCATCGCTGACGGGGGTGACACTCCCGGAGATACGCACCTGCCGCCGGAGTTTTTTCCAGTGAAAACACATCGATGCCCTCGGGTTGCCCTGCAGTTCCTCCGCCTTGCGGCTGTTCATGTTGGTGTAAAAAACGAATCCGGCCTCAGTCGCCCCCTTCAGGAGCAACATGCGAACACTCGGCTGGCCGGCGACATCCACCGTGGCCAATGCAAATGCCGTGGGATCGTCGTGTTCGGCTTCGCCGGCCTCCGCGATCCAGCGCTGAAAGAGCGGCAACGGGGCGGGTTCGTCTCCGAATACCTCATTCAAACCGTGCGAGTTGAGGGAATCCTCCATCGGTCAGGCGCCCCAGTCGGTGAGCTGATCATGGATCGCACTCAGGTCATCGTCGCGCAAAGCCATCTTGCGAATCGTCTTGTGGTCGGACCGATCCGCAGCGATGCCAAGCCAGCGCCATGCCTCCTCCAACTCCTCTAATCGGCAGCAGTAGCAGGCAAGATTGTACGGGATGGTCGACTCCTTTGGGAACCGATCGACCGCCTCGCGCAAGGTGTCGTAGGCCATCCGAATGCCGCAGCCGTCGGCACGCCGAAGTGCGTACGCCCAGTTGATCCAGTTGGCAGCATTGTCCGGTTGATCGGATACCTGATCGCGCGCGAGTTCCTCTGCCTCAGCCCAGTTTTTCTCCTGCGCAAGGATGCTCCACTGGACACCGCGAACCTCCGGCAACTGCGCCACCTCAGGGGTTAGGGTCTGGAGTTCTTTCCGAGCCTCAGCCGGCATGCCCAGCTCCAGCCAGCCCATCGCCGAGCGGAGGGTGAAAACGTCGCTCGTCTCGATCCCGGGCTTTGGCTCGGGCGGATACGGGCTGGAGTCCTCGTGAATTGTCACAGTTTATTTTTCGATCGCTTTGCCGGCGGCCTTCCAGCCGTTAAAACCGGGTGCAAGGTCCACCGTGAACTTAAATCCCATCTCGCTCATTTTTTTGCAGGCACGCGCGCTCCGCACGCCTCCCGCACAGTAGACGAGGTAAACCTTGTCCTTGTCCAGTTTGGCCACCTCGTCGGCGAACTTGGGTGAAAACCAGTCGATCCACTTGGTGCCGGGGATGTGGCCGGCCTTGTATTCCGGCGTGGTGCGGACATCGAGCAGCGTCAAGTTGTCCGTCTTCCACATTTTCTGAAACAAACCCACGCCAATGCGAAACGGCTTGCCCTCTTCAATACCGTATTTGTCCGCCACGTCGGCCGGGGACGCGCCGGGCTTAGCCGACTTGGCCAAGCACCATGCAACGGCGTTATCGAGCAGCTTGACGAATTGGGGATTTGCAAAATCGTACTTGTGGCCAAGCGACGTGTAAAAAGTTCGGTTGCCCTTGTAGCTGTGAGTCCACGCGACCGGCTCGGCCGGATGCCCCTCCACCCTGCCGGTGAGCAGCGGCTTGGCCTGCTTGGCCAAGGGGGTGTTTTTGTAGAGCGACCCGCCCATTTTAAACTCGCTCCCTACGCCATTGAGGACCGGATGCCCCTTGGCTCCGGGTACGACCGATGCGTTTCCGAGCAGCTCATTTTTGTGATGGCCCTGATAGTTTCCACCCAGCACCAGCTTGTCCATCTCCAGCCAGTTTTGAATAGCGTGGCTCGCGGTGCGCAGGCCAATCACCGGTTTGCCGCTCTCGATGTATCGCTTCATCTGGCCAAGCTGGTCGGCCGGCAGCGTCATGCGGCGCATGTAAAAAATAACCAGATCCGCTTGGCCAAGCGCATCGAGATTAGCGAACTTGTTTTTCTCCACACGTATCAACGTGGTGCACCGGAAGCCAAACTTCTTCTCCAGTGCCTCGGCGTACTTCGGAAGGGTCACGGCAGAGTCGTACAGTTTCTCGCCGCTAAGCAACACAACATGAGGCTTGGCCTCCACCGCGAACGGCTTGGCCAAGCCAGCCAACAATCCGGCCGCCACAAAAAAAAGTATCAATGATTTCATTCCTTGGCCAAGACAACGCCTCGGCCGCTGAAGATTCCCCATGTCAGCCCGACTGTCCAGTCACCAGTGGTCGGGGCGGTGAACAACTTGTGAGTAAAATCATCGGAAGAGGGGTTGACACACTACATGTTGTGTACTTTCCTTCGGCGGCTACATTAAATTGTGTTAGCCCCGCATTATGCGTTGCCCCAAGTGTGGTTGTGTGGATGACAAGGTGATCGATTCCCGATCGTCCAAGGACGGGTTGGCCATTCGGCGGCGGCGCCAATGCCTTGAGTGCACCCAACGCTTCACCACCTATGAGGAGATCGAGCGCGGGATCCTCATGGTGATCAAGGACGATGGTGCCCGGGAAAAGTTCAACCGCGAAAAACTTGAGACCGGCATCAACGTCGCCTGTGAAAAACGGCCGATCAGCGCCGAGTCCATCGAGGAAATGATCCGCGAG
>DKGH01000032.1 GCA_002453165.1 Verrucomicrobia bacterium UBA6775 | reverse complement strand
TGTGGGCCAATTTGAACTGGGGCTGAACCTGTTGAATGATGACTCAGCAGGAGAGGGGGCAAAGCGCCTTTCCGGCACGTTGGCGGTGTCAGACTTGGTAACGGAACGGGCCAAGCTCAAGACGTTGACGGGTGAAATTTCATCGCCGGCCCTTGGAACAAATCTCCTACCGGCAACGCTTGAATATCAGCTTTCGGCTGGCGAGGTCGATTTGGAGCAGATGCAGTTCAAGAGCGGGGGGCTGAAGGGTAGCGTGATTCAATTGGAATCATCGCCAAGACGATTCTCTCATCAGTTGAGCGTAACAGCGCAAGAGATTGTGCTTGGCCAGGCGCAGGTGGATTCAGTGCAATGGAGGGTGGGGCAATTAACCAACTCCATCGCGGAGCCCATTCCAAACGAAGCCGAAGTGGCGTTGAAGCTTGGCCGTGTGGGAGTCCCGGGAGGGAGCCTGGGTACAGCGGAATTGAGTGCGGCCATCAGGAGGGTTGAGACGGCGACTGAACCGGATGAAAGCTGGGCTTACTGGGCCTATCTGGCTCCTTATCAGGTGAAATTCACCGGCTTGGCCAAGCGCTTGGCCGACGACAAAAAACTGGCCATCGAGGACATCTCCCTTGCGGGTGATTGGAGCGCACCAAGGCTGGTGGTGAACGAGTACGAGGCGCATTTCGACGAGGGCGGAGCGACCGGTTCGGCTGAACTGGATGTGGTGACGCGCTTGGCCAAGGCGACGAACCGAACCGATTTTGACTTTCACAAAATCATCGATTTGTTGACGCCGAAGGCGCAGCGCTGGATTCGCCAGTACGATTGGGAAGAGGCACCCGTCGTCGAGGCCACAGTGAAGGCAACGCTGCCGGAGTGGACCAACAAAAAACCGGACTGGCGCAGGGAGGTGCGCCCCACGATGACGATCGATGGAAAGATCAACTCCGGCCCGGTGACGTTTCGCGGGATACGGGTGGAGGCCGTGGAGAGTGACTTGGGGTACACCAACCTGACGTGGCTGCTACCGAACATGGTGGCCCGGCGGCCCGAGGGGGAGGTGCGATTCGCGATGCGCTCCCACACCGAGACTCAGGATTTTCATTTCGACTTTCACAGCACGATCGATCCTCACGCGATCAAGCCGGCTCTGGAAACTGAGAAGCAAAAAAAGGGGATTGAGTACTTTAAATTTGACCGGACGCCGGTCATTGAGGGGCAAATCTGGGGGCGATGGCGCGAGCGGGAGTTGACAGGGTTTCGGGCATCCGTGGCGGCGACGAACTTCGCTTTCCGGGCGCAACAGGTCGACAGTCTGACAGCTGGATTGAAGTTGACCAACGGCGTGTTGCACGCCATGAACGCTGTGCTGCATCGTCCCGAGGGCAGTGCGACCTTGGAGGCACTTGGTTTCGATGTTGGAACCAAGCGGCTGTATCTCACCAACGCCGTGGGGCGCTTGAATCCTGTTGCCGTGACAACGGCCATAGGGCCGAGAACCGCCCGGGCATTTAAACCGTACCGATTCAAGGAACCGCCCAAGGCCGTGGTGAACGGTTGGGTGCAAACCGGCCCCGGCAGGAATCCGGCCGGGCTGCATTTTGAAGTGGATGGCGGAGCGTTTCAGTTCAGCAAATTTAATACGCTCGACATTGACGGGGACATTTTTTGGAGAGGGCACACGTTGACATTGACCAACGTGATTTCCGAGTTTTATGGCGGCGAATTGCGAGGGAATCTTTTCGCTGATTTTGATGAGAATCGTTCTGCCGAGATCGATTTTCATCTGGAGACAAAACAGACGGAGCTGACCGGTTTCATGTCGGACGTATTGGGGCGCGACTCCGGCCTGAGTGGGCAGGTGGATGGCGTACTCGACATAAAAGCGATTTCAAATGACTGGTCCAGTTGGAACGGCACGGCCAGCGCGAAACTGAAGGATGGCTATCTTTGGGAGCTGCCGTTGTTTGGTATGTTTTCGCCGTTGCTCGACCGGATGGCACCCGGTCTGGGGGCGAGTAAATTCTCGGAGGGAACGGCTGATTTTCAGATCGTCGATAGCATCGTAAAAAGCCGGAATCTCGAGTTGAAGTCGCCGTTGGTGCGGTTGCAGTACACGGGCGATGTGGATTTCGAGGGGCGGATCAGCGACGCCGGCGTGGTGGCTGAGGCGCTTCGCGACACTTGGGTGATCGGTCCGGTGCTTGGCCCGGTGTTGAACTTGGCGCTGTCGCCGATTGAGCGGATGCTAAAATTCAACGTCACGGGCACATTGAACGATCCGGAGATGGAACTGAAACACATCCCGAAGGTGCTGTTGGTGCCGGTTCAATTGCCGTTTAAATTGATCGACGATCTGGTGCCGGACGGAGAATCCAATTCCCCAGCGCCGAAAAATACAGATTAACCAAGGCTGGCCCGTGAGTTGCTCAGTATTGGCTCGCCGCCTGAAACAAAGTAGTTTCGGCCGACACATCGGAGCAAACTGCCATGCCCACGTTTACCGAATTTGATCTTCAGGAATCTTTTCCGCTTTGTCCCCACTGCGCCGATGACGCCTTGGCCAAGCGCATCGAGGAGCGCTTCCTGTCATTCGAAATGTTCGATGATATCGATGACCTCAAGCTGCAGGAGGTCATGACGGAGGTTATGCGGAATGGGGCCGCCGGGGTGTTTTTACAGCAGGCTCCGTTGTCGTTGCGGGATCGTGTTAGGGAGAATCTTTCCGGTTATAACCGTGACCGGCTGGATGCTGACTTGCGTGTGAACATCGCGGATGTGGATCGGGCGGATGCGTTGGCGCGCACGATTCGGCCGGTGTGGATCATGGAGATTCGAAATGATGTGCGCCTGGGTATCCCGCAGGTGGACGATGTGCCGGAGCGATGTCCGGTGTGTCGACAGGCGACCATCGTGCTGGAGAATCTTCGGCGCCTGGCCAAGTGCCCGTACTGCGCCACCACCGGGCTGTTTGATGCGATGGTGACCTGCATGGAGAAGATGAGTTTTGTCGCATCGATGCCTCCCGGGATGGTTTCGGAATTCACACGGCGTTATCTCAATCACATTCATGTTCGTTCTCTTGCGACGCTGTTTAAGCCGTGCACGGAGGAGGAACTCGAGGGAACCTTGGCCAAGTTTCCGCGCGGGTTGAGAATGGATATTCAGGATCGGCTTGAGGCAATCGAGGAGCCGGGCCAGGCGCGAATCTTGTCAGCGTCGCATCACATCCTCGCGGCGGTGTTCACACAGTGTTTTGACGAGGATCTCGAGGATGTCGGCTTTGTTGTGCCTTCGGAAAGATCGCTGCCATGTGACCGGTGCGGCGCCCGGGCGCTTCCCTGATTTTCTTTCGAAAGGGCTACACATTCCGTTTCACTTGGCGTAGCTTGCGTCCGTTCAATTTTTGCACCAATGAAACGTATAACATTTGCACTGTTAGCCCTCGGTGTATTCGCCACTTCCGTGGCGGAAGCCGCTTGGGATCGGAACCGCATTAAGCCCTTGAGCGACGACAAGAAGGCGAAGGTACAGGAGGCGCTGCCGGCCAAGTCTCTGGCCAAGCCGAAGAAGGATCGGCGGGTGTTGGTCTTTTACCGTTGCGAAGGATTCGTGCATGGTTCGATCTCCGCCGGAAATTATGCCATCAAGGAACTCGGCAAAAAGACCAGGGCGTTTTCGGTTGACATCGCCGATGAGTACTCGGTTTTTAACAAGGAAAACCTGGCCAAGTATGACGCGATTTTATTTAACAACACCACGCATCTGGTTTTTCAAAACGACACGCAGCGTGATGCGGTGATCGATTTCATGAAGCAGGGCAAGGGCGTCGCTGGTATCCATGCAGCGAGTGACAACTTTTACAAGTGGAAGCCGGGCGCCCGGATGATGGGCGGCCAGTTCGATGGTCATCCGTGGAACAGCGGCGGCACATGGTCTTTCAAACTCGACGATCCCAAGCATGTCCTGAACCGCGCTTTTGACGGCAAGGGGTTTTGGCATAAGGATGAGATTTACCAGTACAAGCCGGGAACGTTCGTGGGGTCGGATGAGATTCGCATCCTGATCAGCCTCGACCTGAGCAAGGATCAAACGATGGGGCCACTCAAGCGCAACGACGGGCTGCGCAAGCAGTACACGGAGGGCGGCCGTTACGTGCCGGTGTCATGGTTGCGCAAGTTCGAGGGAGGCCGCGTGTTTTACACGAACCTTGGCCATAACGAATCCACGTTTTGGAACTCGGCTGTGTTGAAGCATTATCTGGA
>DKGH01000180.1:22170-26194 GCA_002453165.1 Verrucomicrobia bacterium UBA6775 | reverse complement strand
ACTATTGAGGAAACCACCCTCAATAGAGGCGGGGACGTCCGGCGCGAAAACCAGTTGATGCCGGACGGCTTCGTGCTCGGCGGTTTGTCGCTTGAGGTACTCGAGTCCGAAGTCGATTTCCTCCGGCTGGGCGTCGCGTGCGAGGGTGCGTCGAAACAGGGCGTTGATGAGCGCGGTGTCGTCCTGCGCCGGTTGGCCGGTCTGTAGTTCGTGCGCGAGTTGGCCGGCCTGCCGCGAGACGAAGTCGCTATTGAGCAAGGTCAGTGCCTGCGGGGCGACAGTGGTCACCGCGCGCGAGCCGATTGAACCCTCCGTGCCGCTGTAATCGAACACCTCGAGAAACGGCACCATCATCGTGCGCTTGACGAAGGCGTAGACGCTGCGGCGCGAACGCTCGTCGGCCCCGGAGTGGCCCCAGCCGCGTCCCGGCTTGGATGCCCCGGCGATGACTTCACCACCGAAGTCGGGGAAAAATCCGCGGCCACCCATCGTGTTGTTCAGCGAGTTGCTGGTTTTCAAGATGGCATCGCGAATAGCCTCGGCCTCGAGGCGGCGGAGGTTTTGGCGCCAGACCAGTTCGTTGCCGGGATCGGCGTCCTGATTGGCCGGATTTTGCCACGAGGTGCTGCGGTATGCCTCGCTTTTCATAATGACGCGGTGGAGGTGCTTGATCGACCAGTCGCCGTCAATGAACTCCGCCGCGAGCCAGTCGAGCAGAGACTGATTGGGGCAGGGCATGCCGGCTTTTCCGAAATCGTTCGGCGTGGCGACCAGTCCGCGTCCAAAGTGAAACTGCCAGATGCGATTTGCCATCACGCGTGCGGTGAGCGGGTGCTCCGGGCTGGCGATCCATCTGGCCAACGCGAGGCGGCGTCCGGTGGTGAAGGGATTGGGCGACTGGGCGATCGCCGGCTTGGCCTTGGCTAATACCTTGAGAAATTCCGGTTCCACTTTTTTACTGGGACGCCCGGCATTGCCGCGGATGAGCAGGTGGGTATCCATCGGTTTGGCACTGCGCTCGCGCACAGTCATGGCGTACTCGCGGCCGTCCCAAGGCGGCTTGGCATCTTTCGGTTTGTCCTTTTTATTTTGCCATGCAAAGACGGCCTGCGGCGGGATCAACGGGGAATAGGTGGAGGAGTCCCATTCGTACTTTGGCTTGTCATAGTAGCGGACGTTGCGGAAGAACGAGAGCATCTCGTAATAGTCCTGCTGCGAGATAGGGTCGAACATGTGGTCGTGGCAGCGGGCGCAGCCGACCGTCAGGCCCATGAATGTTTCCGACGTCGTCTTGAGCATGTCGTCGAGTCCGTCGAATTCCGCGAGCCGTTTGTCGTCCGGCTCATCGTCCCACACGCCGAGTCGATAAAACCCGGTGGCGATCAGGCTGTCGTCGTCCACGTCCGGCAACTCGTCCCCGGCAATTTGCTCCATCACAAACCGGTCGTACGGCTTGTCCTGATTAAAGGCGCGGATGACGTAGTCGCGGTATTTCCAGACGAGCGGCTTTTCGTCGTCGCGCTCGTAGCCGTTGGTCTGTGCAAAACGCACGACATCGAGCCAATGGCGACCCCAGCGTTCGCCGTACTGCGGCAGGCCAAGCAGATGCTCGATCAACCGCGGCCAGGCGTCGGGCGAGTCGTCGCTCACGAACACTTGCACCTCGTCGTAGGTCGGCGGCAGGCCGATCAGGTCAAAGTACGCGCGGCGAATCAACGTGGCCCGATCGGCAACCGGGTTGGCGGCGATGCCCTTGGCTTTGAGTTGTGCCTGAATCAACTGGTCGATCGGCGACTGACCGTTGCGCTTGGCCAGACGCGGGCGTTCGATGGGTCGAAACGCCCAATACTTGCGATCTTCCTCCGTGATGGAAAACCCATGCTCCCGCTTGGCCGCCGCTGCAGTTGGGCCGCCGCTTGGCCAAGGGGCGCCAAGCCGTATCCACTGCTTGAGATCGGCCACCGCCTGTTTGCCGAGCTTCTTTTTCGGCGGCATTTGCAGGTCGGAGTTGGTGTACTTCACCGCCTCGATGAGCAGGCTTTTGTCGGGGTCACCGGGCGTGATGGCCGCACCGGAGTCGCCGCCCTTGAGGATTGCCTCGCGGGAAGTCAGCAACAGGTTGCCCTTGTGCTTCTTCGCGTCGTGACACTCGAAACAATTGTCCGCGAGGAGCGGCCGGATTTTGTTTTCAAAAAACTGGATGCTCTCCGGAGGGAACGCCGCCGTCTCCGCTTGGCCAAGCGGCAGCGCCAGCGTGGCCAGCCCGCCAAGCGACAAAAAAATGGATCGAAAAAAATGCACTCCTCTCACAGTCAAAAACGATCGATGCGTCCGCGAACGCTAGGCAACCGACCCACCCTTGGCGAGAGGAAAAGTCGAGCGAGATTGAATGTCGAACGCGGGGGGCAGGGATGGCTGTCCCCAGCCGTCCTCGGGCGGGCTTTCGGTTTCGGCGATTCAAAACGAGACACAGATTTCACGGATGTTCACAGATCATTTTTAATCCCGTTAATCTGTGTCCGGCTATTTTCGCTGTGCGCTTGGCCGAGCGATGGAATGACCACGGAATACACGGAACGGGCTTTTGGTCGACGATTTGTGCCGCCCCTTCAGGGCTGGTTGATTTATGGCGTTGAGTCCCGGAGCGTTACCTCGGGCTATATTATTTTGCCCTTTCAGGGCGATCAGGGCAGGGGGCAATTGGTTTGCGTTTGGCCGGCGTTAATTCCACGACAGATCGTCTGGGCCGTCGGCGAGGAGGCGTTGCTGCCATTTCATCTGCCGAAGGGTTTCGCGCCACGTTGATTCGTCCGGATTGCTGAATACCAGCTCGGTTTTTGCGGGGTGTATGAGCCACGCCTTGCGGGCAAGTTCGCTCTCAAGCTGCCCCGCACCCCAGCCGGAATATCCGGCGAAAAACTCGACCTTGTGATCCGGGTTCACTGAGTTGGCGATGTCGCTCAGTTCACTGGGATCCTCCACCAGCGACAGGTTGTTCAGTACGTTGCCCTGAAACATGAACGCGTCGCTGTGAAGAATGTGTACCGTATCCTCCTCCACCGGGCCGCCGTTACGAACCGGCTGATGTTTGACGTCCGGCGGCAAATCCAGCGACAGCGCATCGCCGACTCGTTTTTCACTTGGCTGATTGAGCACCAGCCCAAACGCCCCCTCCGGGCTGTGGCGGCACATCAGGATGACCGTGTGGTGAAAACAGGAGCCGTACATCCCGCCCGCGTCGAGTAGCAGATGGCCTCGCAGACTCTGGAACGCTTCACTCATCCGCCGGCCACGATTTTCACAATCTCCATCGAGTCGCCTCCGTTGAGTTGTCGATCGTCGAATTCCGAGGGCGACACCGCCTCGCCGTTCAGCTCCACCACCACGCTACGCGGCAGCATGCCTTGTCCCTCCAGAAAGTCGTGCAGCGACAGCGGCAGTTGCACCTCGATCGACTGCCCGTTGGCGGTGACGGTTGGTTGTGGATCACTCATCCCGTTGCGGTGAATTTGTCGCGGAAACGTCGGCAAGTCAACGGCCGCCGCTTGGCCAAGCGCGTGACGGGCGGTAGGCTACCGCGCCGATGCGTCTCCGCTTCATCATTGCGCCGCTGCTCAAGTGGTTTGCCGAAAACGCCCGCGACCTGCCGTGGCGTCGGACGCGAGATCCGTACGCTATCTGGGTGTCGGAGATCATGCTGCAACAGACGCAGGTCAAAACGGTGATCCCGTATTGGGAACGATGGATGAACCGCCTGCCTGACGTCGCCGCTCTGGCCAACGCCCGGGAGGACACGGTGATCAAACTGTGGGAGGGGCTGGGCTATTATTCACGGGTGCGAAATATGCATAAGGCCGCGCGACTGATCCCCGACGAACAGGGCGGACGATTCCCGCGCGATCTGGCCGGGGTGTTGGCGTTGCCGGGGGTGGGGCGTTACACCGGCGGGGCAGTTTGCAGCATCGCGTTTAACCAACCGGAACCGATCGTGGATGGCAACGTCATTCGCGTGCTCACGCGCGTG
>DKGH01000180.1:19443-21764 GCA_002453165.1 Verrucomicrobia bacterium UBA6775 | reverse complement strand
CTTGTGAAGCAGGCTGTGGCTCGGCAACAGTCGGGCCAGCGAAACGCCTCCGCATTCAATCAGGCAATGATGGAACTGGGCGCGCTCGTCTGCACGCCGCGCAATCCGCGCTGCGACGTCTGTCCGCTCAAGGGTCGTTGTGTGGCACGGAAGGAAAACAAAACCGAACGCATCCCGGCCTTGGCCAAGCGCGCGGCGGCGATCAAGCGGCGGTTCTTTGGCTTCGCCATTCTTTGGCGCGGAAATGTATTTGTGCAGCGGCGGCCAAGTGGCGTGGTGAATGCCGGCTATTGGGAATTCCCCAATTGGGAAGTGGCCGCCGATGCCGAGCCGGCCGCCTTAGCCAAGGGCAATCTGTCGCTTGGCCAAGCGGAGCCGGCGCCGCTCTGTGTCGTCAACCACTCGATCACGCGCTACCGGAACCGGCTCGAGATGTTCGTGATTCGGCCCGCCCGAAAACCGCACTTGGCCAAGCTCGAGGGCGAATGGCTTCCCTTGGCCAAGCTTGATGAAATCCCGCTGACCGCCGCCCACCGGAAAGCGGCGACTCGTTTAAGGGACGCAGATGAGCGTTGATTTATTTCCAGTCGAATTTGAGGGGGACTTCCCTGCCGTTGGCAGCCTTGGATTCGTCGGCTGCCTGCATGAAGGCGTAAATCTCCAGCGTCTCTCGGGCGTCGACCGGTGACTTGCCGGTTTTAAAAAAACGGACGACCGCCTCGACCAACGGGGCGTAGCCGTCGTAGCTGCCGACTTTTTGTTCGCCGCTTTCGCACTTCGCCGTGCCGCCGTAGCCTTTGCCTTCGCGAAAGATGCCGATGCGGCCGTCCTTCCACTTGCCGGTCACGATGATTTTACCGTCCTCGGTCGTGCCTCGTTGAACTGAAACGCAGCCGGATCCCATCACGGTGAAGAGCGACTCGACGCCGTGGATGCCGTACCAAAAAAGGTCTGGATGGTGTGGCTCGAGGTGGGCTGGGCTGTGGGTTTCGCAGCGTAGCACCTTGCCGAATTTGCCTGCGCGCACGGCGAGGGTGGTCTTGGCAAAACGCAGCGAGGAGGAGCTAAACACCGGCACCTTGTGGCGCTTGGCCAGGCGGTATATTTTCAGGCAATCCTCAAGCGTGCCGGCGAGTGGCTTGTCGATGAACAGCGGTTTGCCGGCCTTGATCACGTCGGTGGCGTGCTTGAGGTGCGGGCGGCCGTCGACGTTCTCGACCATCACCGCATCGACGTGTCGGCACATCTCGGTCACGGTGGGGTAAAGTTTCACGCCCCATTTGCCGGTCAATTCGGCGGTGTATTTTTCCACGCGCGTGTAGCTCGACTCGATGTCGGGACTGCTGTCCTTGACTGCCGCGACGACCTTGCCGCCCGGGATGTGGTCATTGGCTGATTTGTCGTTGAGGATGCGGGTGAAGGCGGTGACGTGCGAGGTGTCCAGCCCGACCATCCCGATGCGAAGGTCCTTGGCCTGTGCGGTGATCGCCAGCAGTCCGGCCAGAAGGATTGCGGGGAGTCGAAAACGGTTCATGCGGGGATTTGAAACCATCGCGCCGTGAAGGCAAGGGAATACGGTTGTCCGGGCCAGTCTCCGGGGGTAGTTTTCGCGGATGCCGATTCGTTTTTCCACTGCCGCGTGTGCTGTTTTGTTGACGCTGCCGCTTGGCCGTGCGCTGGCCGACGTGGCGCCGGACCACGCCGAGAAAATGGCGCGTGGCCTCAAGCTGTTCAAAAACGGCGTGGGCCAGATGCTCAAGCAGCATTGCGTGAAATGTCACGGCAGCGAAAAGACTCGCGGCGACTTCGACCTCACGACGCGCGAGGCGCTCCTGAAGGGCGGCAGCGAGGGTGCGGCGATCGTGCCCGGTAATGCCAATGCTAGCCGGTTGTTGAAGCTGGTTTCCCACGCTGAGAAACCGTTCATGCCGGCCAAGGCGGAAAAACTGCCGCCGGCTATGGTTGAGAATATCGCAGCGTGGATCAACACCGGCGCACCGTACGACAAGCCGCTGGTGGACACCAAGTTGGCGGCCGGCGAAATGCGGATCACCGACACCGATCGTCAGTACTGGGCGTTTGCGCCACTCGCAAAACCAGCCACGCCAGCGGTCGAGAATACGCGGTGGCCGGAGAATGAAATCGACCGGTTCATCCTCGCCAAGCTTGAGGAGGCCAAGCTACAGCCGAATCGCCGGGCGGAAAACCGGACGCTGTTGCGGCGTGTGTACTACGACCTGATCGGCCTGCCGCCAACCCCGGAGGAGACCGCGGCGTTCCTCGCCGCTGCGGATGGTAACCCGCGCACAGCGCTGGAGAGT
>DKGH01000180.1:0-19025 GCA_002453165.1 Verrucomicrobia bacterium UBA6775 | reverse complement strand
GACAGCTTCGGCTTTGAGCAGGACACCGATCGCAATTACGCCTACCACTACCGCGACTTTGTTATCAAGGCGCTCAACAACGACATGCCGTACAACGAGTTCGTGCGGTGGCAGATCGCCGGGGACGAGATCGAGCCGGCCAACCCACTCGCGATGATGGCCACAGGTTTTCTCGGTGCGGGGGTGTTCCCTACTCAATTGACGGAGAAGGAATTTGAGTCGGCGCGCTACGACGAACTCGATGACATGGTCAACACCGTCGGCACGGCGATGCTGGGGATGACGATCGGATGCGCCCGTTGCCACGATCACAAATTTGACCCGATTCCCACCCGCGATTATTACCGCATGATCACCACCTTTGCGACGACGATCCGGAGCGAGATCGATGTCGACCTCAAGCCGGACGAGACTCGCCTGCGCTTGGCCAAGTGGCAGGTGGAAGCGGACGCGCTTGGCCAATCGCTGGCCAAGTGGGAGCGAGACGCATTGCCGGGGCGGTTTGGCAAATGGCTCGAGAGCCGGTCG
The DNA here is from genome assembly GCA_002453165.1 of Verrucomicrobia bacterium UBA6775. GTDB lineage: Bacteria > Verrucomicrobiota > Verrucomicrobiia > Limisphaerales > UBA1096 > UBA1096. The sequence continues at coordinate 18,497 of DKGH01000180.1, read as the reverse complement.
GCCAAGGTCGAGGCGGAGTTCAAGTGGGCACTGCTCGACAACCCGGAATTCAAGTCGCTCAACGGGGCGGGGATTGAGCGGCAGGATGACAGCTCGTTTTTGTTGAAGGGCAACAACCCGAAGGACGATCGCTGGGTGGTCACGGCCAAGGCTTCATCGGCGCCGATCACCGGCGTTCGCATTGAGGCGCTGACCGATCCGTCAATGAATCGAAACGGCCCGGGCAGGGCGGAAAACGGCAATTTTTCGCTGAGTGACCTGCGCGTGTTCGCGGAGCCACTGGATGGCAGCGGCAAGCGGGCGGCGGTGAACCTCGTCAACCCGCAGGCGACTCATCAGCAGAACAAGAGTGGACTATCGGTAGCGAGTTCGATCGACGAGAACAAGCGCAGCAGCGGCTGGGCGGTGGATCGCGGCGGCATCGGCAAGGCCCAGACAGCGGTGTTCGAGTTTGAGACTCCGATCACGCATCCGAGTGGCACGAAGCTGACGTTGGAGCTGGATTTTTTCACCAACACAAAACACACGATCGGTCGGCCGCGCTTTGCCATCACCGGCCAGCCGAAGCCGATTTCGCTCGAGGGCAGCACGTTGTCCGGCGCGTTGGCCAAGCTGCAAAAGGCGGTCGGCGAGGTGGAGGATTTTGACAAGCTGACCGAGGCCAAGCGGAAGGAATTGATGGACGCCTACCGCGTGATCGACACCGAGTGGCAGGTGCACAACGCCAAGCTGCAGGCGCACAAGGCCGCCAAGCCCAAGCCGATGTCGACCGCGAAAGTGCAGGTCAGCAGCGAGGGCTACAAACCGATCCGCCACCACGCGGATGGGCGGGGGTTCCCGCATTTTTACAGGGACGTGCACCTGCTCCAGCGCGGTGACCCGAGCCAAAAGCAGGAGAAAATGTCGCAGGGCTTTTTGCGCGTGCTGACCAGTGGCAACAAAAATGAGGCGCATTGGCAACAGACCAAGCCGGAGTGGGCGCGGACCAGTTTCCGCCGCCGGGCGCTGGCCGACTGGCTGGTCGACACCGAACACGGGGCGGGGCAGTTGCTGGCGCGCGTGATGGTCAATCGGCTTTGGCAACACCACCTCGGGCGCGGCATCGTCGGTACCCCAAGCGACTTCGGCTTGCAGGGCGAACTGCCGACGCACCCCGAACTGCTCGACTGGCTGGCCGGTGAGTTGATCCAAAACGGCTGGCGGCTCAAGCCGTTGCACAAGCAGATCATCATGAGCGCGACCTACGCGCAGAGTGCCGGGTTCGCGCAGGCCAAGGCTGCGGTCGATCCCGGGAACCGGCTGCACTGGCGGCGCAACCCGCGCCGACTGGAGGCTGAGCCGATCCGCGACAGCCTGCTGGCGGTCAGCGGACTGCTGGACACCACCATGTTCGGCAAGGGCACGCTCGATCCGGGGATGAAACGGCGCAGTGTCTATTTCCAAATCAAGCGCAGCAAGCTGATCCCGACGATGCAGTTGTTTGACTCGCCGGAACCGTTGGTGGGGCAGGGCACGCGGCCCTCGACCATCATCTCCCCGCAGGCGTTGCTGTTCATGAACAACGGGCAGGTGCGTGAGGCGGCGCTGACGCTGGCGCGCCGGCACGAGGCTGGTTCCATCGAGAATGCCGTGAGGGATGGATATCAAACGGTCCTCGGCCGCAACCCAACCCCGGACGAACAATTGGCCACGCTGCAATTCATCGAGACGCAGGAGTTGACCTACCTTAAGTCCGGTCGAAAGGACGGCCGCAAACTCGCGCTGGCCGACTTCGCACAAGTCCTCTTCGGCCTAAACGAATTCGTTTACGTTTACTAGTGTGGGTATTTGAGAAACTGCCTGTTCTCCCCTTGCCACGGCGCATCGCCTCCTCTATTTTTTCCCCAAGAAGTTATGAACACGCGCAATTACCTTACTCCCCTTCCGTTCCGGGCCAAAGGGGGCTTTAAGGCCATTCCGCAAAAAGCAAATTCCTAGCAATACTATTATGAAACGACGCGATATGTTGAAAACCGCCGGCTGCATACTTTTCCTGCCGTCTCTTGAGAGCTTCGGGAAGAATCGGTCTGCGCCGGCCGAAGCTGATGTCAAACGGCTTTTCTGTGTTAGCATGGGTTACGGCTTGTTCACCGACGCCCTGCCGCAGGCCGATGGTGCGGACTACGCATTCAGCGACCACATGGAGCCTCTTAAAAAACATAGGGACAATTTCACGCTTTATTCGAAGATGAAGTTTGGAGGGAACCATGAAAATGACCACAAGTGCTTTGTCGGAAACACCACGACGAACCCGGACTCTCTCGACCAACTTGTAGCGGACAAAGTTGGACATTTAACCCGCGTCAGGAACGTGGTCACTTTCATCAGCCATGCCCATCACCACATCGTTGCTTCCTGGCGTAACAGGCTGCCCGTTTCGCCAATTCAATCGACGAGGGTGCTGTTTGAAACACTTTTTGCCAGAACTGACAGGAAGACGGAGCAGCGACTACTGGCGAATAAGAAGAGCGTCCTTGACGGTTCCCTTGAGGAGGCGAAATCGCTGATGGCGCGGGTCTCGGGACGGGACAAGCAGAGACTGGAAGAGTACTTCGCGGCATTACGTGAATCGGAGCTGGAACTCAACAAATCCATCGAGTGGCTCAATCGATCTCGTCAGGATGTCGAATTCCCAGTCGCCCCTTCATTTGAAAATGGATTCCTCGCAACCGAAATTGACAAACAAAGATTCCTGACAAACCCACGTCAGATTCAACGCGGTATTGCATTCGACATGATTTACAAGGCCTTCAAGTTTGATGTTACACGCGTGGTTAATTTCTATATGACAGGGCTCGACAATGATCATCACCTCACGACGCACAATGTAACCAAATCGGAGGATGCACGCGCAAGTCTGACGAAATATGACTCCTCGTTCTATTCACTGATGGCAAACTTCTACGACAAACTCTCCAGCACGAAAGTCGAATCCGGAGGCACGCTGATGGATGAGACAATCACCGTCTCCACAGGAAACAACAGCGTGAGCCAGAAAAGAGGGCCTCACAACGGGAGCGAAATACCGGTATTCGTTGCGGGCGGAAAGTTCGCAAATCACGGTGGCCATATCGTTCGCAAAGGCGAGACGACTTGCGATATCTACCTCTCAATTCTTCGGCAATTTGGAATCGAAAAAGACCGGTTCGGCAACAGTAAGAAGATCATTGATTTGTGATATAGTGGCGGATCACAGAATCAGGGTGGTTACAGCGTTTCTGCTGCTGTTTGTCGATGTCCACGCTTCGAGCAACATTGCAGATGATCGGCTGCAATCGCAGCAATTCTTCGATTCGTTTTGCATTTCCTGTCACGGAATGGAAAAGAGTAAGGGTGACCTCCGTCTGGATCAGATTGACGTGCAGAAATGGAACGACCCAAGTCTGTTGAATGATATCCATACGGCAATCGAATCTGGCGAAATGCCGCCGGAGGATGCGCCTAGATTACCAGATCCTGATCAGCTCAAAGCATTGCAGAAGGTATTACGCAACCAACTGCGCCTCCTCGCAGAAAAGCAAAAACCAGGAATGCTGAAACGGTTGAGTCGAGTCGAGTATCAAAACACGGTAAATGATGTCTTTGGAAGCGACTTCTCACTGCTCGACCGGTTGCCACTGGACAACATCGAAGCTGGCTTTAATAACAACGCTGATAACCTTCACATGTCGGTCTTCGATATGGAGTCGTACTTCACCATTGCGAACCTCATCGCCGAAAGTGTTGTCAGCGACAAACCTGCTCCACGTGTTGTTGTCTATTCAACCAAAAACACGGATATAGATACGCACAGCCACAAGGACAATACCAATGGGTTTGCACCGTCGCTGTCCCTGGCTTCACGACCCCTGGTTTTCGCGACTCAGTCCATCCAAATAAAAATCAATCCATCGGTCAAAACGAGTGGTGTTTATCGAATTGTTCCAAAGGGGTTCTACATCAAGGCCAATTATGTTGCAGGAAACCGGGCTGAAGAAAGATTGCCTGCTGTCACGGACGTTTCAGAGATTAAAACCAGCGCGACACCTACAACCGGCCACTCGATGAGCTATTTCCTTCGGAAAAACACTGGAGTAGGACAAAGCATCGTAACTGTGATTCCCAAAAATGCTGCTTGGAAGGAATTCGACCCCAGCATCGGGTTCACGACACAACTGTCGTCCGATGACACGATTGTACTCAGATGCAATTCGGTTAAAGGGGGAGGGGAGCAACGGATGTTCTGTATAGAGACGGCGACCGTTACGGGACCAGTTTACGAGTCATGGCCACCAGAGTCTTACTTTTATAGAACCTACTGCAAAGACATAGACGCATCTGCTGGCTATGAGGCATGTCAGGCCATTTTGAATAGGCTTGCACGGAACCTGTTTCGCGGCCCGGTCTCCGACTCTGAGATGCAGCAATTCTATAAGCTTGCCGAGAGAGAGTTTGCCCAAGGGCGAAGCATTTTCTCAGGTATGCAGGCGGGTATTCGCGGGATGTTATGTTCCCCGAAGTTCCTGTTTAAGCAGGAAGGTGAATCAGGGCCTTTGGATAATTACGCGATCGCCGCACGTATGTCGTATTTCCTGTGGAATTCCCTGCCCGACGAGATTCTTTTCGAACTGGCGAGTCAGGGTAAGCTGAAGGATCCCATAGTTCGTCGTGAGCAGACGCACCGAATGTTACAGACCGAAAGAACAGATCGCTTCGTCAAAGACTATGTTCACCAATGGCTCGATCTTGAAAAACTTAAGATCATCGAACCTGACCTAAGCATTTTCACTGTTGATGAATTCGACCTTGTACGCGATCAGATCAAGGAAGAACCAGTTGAATTCTTCAAGGAAGTACTGTCGAACAATTTGAGCTTGGAGAATTTTATCGACTCTGATTTTGTGATGATCACGCCGGAGCTTAACTACATTTATCGGATTGATGGACATCCGGTCGCGACGCCGAGTAAAAGACCTGGTGCAAGTAAAATATCACCAAAAGATTATAGGCCCAAAGAGATCACATCAGAGTTCTCTAAAGTGATGCTGGGCGAAAAAAACCGCTATCGCGGGGGGCTGCTTTCACAGGCAGGATTCATGCTGATGACGACCAACAACGGGGAATATACCAACCCGTTTTATCGCGGGGCCTGGGTATTGAAGAGTTTTTATGGAGATCATCTGGAGACGCCAGCGGAACTTGAGATCTCTGCACTCAGTCCCCCTACGAAAACGGAGACCATTAAAGAAACGATCGATGCACATCGAGAGGATGCCAGTTGTAATATTTGTCACAAGAAAATGGATCCCCTTGGAATCGCACTTGAAAACTTTGACGTGATAGGACGCTGGCGGGACCAATACACTGACGTGAGCAACTATGCCTCAACGGCCAACAAGAAGGGCGGACGTTTTCCAGTGGATGCGAGAACCGTTCATCTAGACGGCCGGGCCTTTGAAGGTCCCCAGGGCCTGAAGACAATTCTAATGCAAGACAAAGAGAGGTTTTCCAGGTCGTTCTTAGAGAACATGTTGTCCTATGCAATGGCTCGTGAGCTCAACTTTCTCGATCGTGAGCATATTGAACAGCTCTACGAGCAGTCCGCTAAAACGAACTTCAAACTGCGAGACCTTTTGTTGGAGATCGTGTCGTCAGACTTCTTTACCAGACGATAGCAGTCGGACCTTCGCCAACCAAACAGCGCTTGGCCAAGCGCTAACTGATGAGGGGCTGGATCAGGTTGCCGCCGACATCGGTCAGTCGGAAGTCGCGTCCCTGAAATCGATAGGTCAGCTTGGTGTGCTCGATGCCGAACTGGTTGAGCAGGGTGGCGTGAAAGTCGTTGACGTGTACCGGGTTTTCGTCGATGCCCCAGCCGATTTCGTCTGATTTTCCGTAGACTTGTCCGCCCTTGATGCCACCGCCGGCCATGAACATGGAGAAGGCAAACGGATGGTGGTCGCGCCCGGTGTTCATCTTGTTACCGCCGCGGTTCTCCCCAAGTGGAGTCCGGCCAAACTCAGCTCCCCAAATCACGAGCGTCTCGTCGAGCAGGCCGCGCTGTTTCAAGTCCTTGATCAACGCCGCCACCGGCTGATCGGCCATGGTGGCGTTGTAGGAAAGTTCGTTGTCGAGGTTGCTGTGGTGATCCCACGAGGCGTGATAGAGGTTCACGAAGCGTACCCCGCGCTCGACGAGTCGACGTGCGAGGATGCAGTTGCGTGCGAACTTCGTGAATTGTCCCGCTGGCCCGCCCCGACCGGGGGAGAGGGTGTCCTTGCGCTCGGCGCCGTAGAGGTCGAGCGTAGCCTGGTTTTCGCCGGAAAGATCCATCAACTCCGGGGCGGCAGTCTGCATGCGAAAAGCCAGCTCGTAGCTGGCGATGCGGCTGGCGATCTCGGGGTCGCCCACGGCGGAGTGCCGCATGCGGTTCAGGTCGTTGATGGCATCCAGTCCGTAATGTTGCATCTCGCGGGTAATGCCGGGAGGGTTGCCGAGGTTCAGCACCGGGTCGCCTTGGTTGCGGAACAGCACGCCCTGATAGTTGGAGGGCAGGAAGCCGCTGGACCAAAGTGAGGCACCGCCGCTTGAGCCGCGGCCGGCGGTCAGTACCACGTAGGAGGGCAGATTCTTTGATTCGCTCCCCAGCCCGTAAGCGAGCCACGAACCCACGCTTGGCCTACCGAAGAGCGGCGAGCCGGTATTCATCATGAGCTGTCCGGGGTGGTGGTTGAACTGGTCGGTATGCATCGAGCGAATCAACGCGATGTCATCCGACACCGAGCCGATGTGTGGCAACAGGTCGCTGAGTTCCATGCCGCATTGGCCGTGTGGCTTGAACTTGCGCTTGGTTCCCATCAGCACGGCTGACTCTTTCTTGATGAAGGCGAACCGCACGTTGGCGGTCATCTCCTTGGGCAGCGGCTTGCCGCTCAGTTCATTCAGTTTGGGCTTGGGATCGAACAGGTCAACGTGGCTCGGTGCGCCGGCCATGAAAATGAAAATACAGCGTTTGGCCTTGGGCGCAAAGTGCGGCCCGATGTTCGCCAGTGGGTTGCCGGTGTTGGCGAGCAGATTGTCCTGTTGCAGGAGTGACGCCAGTGCGGCTGTGCCAATGCCGCTGGCACTAGTCGCGAGAAAATCGCGTCGTGTTAACTGCGCCCATTCGCGGGCTGCCTCTGGGTCGATCCGTTTGGCCATATCGAACTGCTGTGCGGGAAAAACTACCTTGGCGTGGCCCGGCGCGCAACCCGCGGTTTGGAGGTCAGAGAAGATCTTCCACGAGTTCGGGAGGTCGGGCGATCACTGCCTTGCGGCCCTTCACGAGAATCGGTCGCTCAAGCAGGATCGGGTTCAGCGCAATGGCCGTCAGAATATCCTCCGCCGGTGTGTCCGGCGACAGGCCAAGCTCGCTGTATTCGTCCTCCTTGACCCGGAGCAGGTCATGGGCGGGCACTTTGAGTTTTTTCAGCAAGCCTTCGAGTTCCGCTTGGCCAAGCGGCTCCTTGAGGTACTCGATGACGTCCGGTTCCTCCCCGTTTTCCTTCAGCAGGCCAATCGCTTGGCGGCTCTTTGAGCAGCGTGGATTGTGGTAGATGATCATTTCTCGGCGGACGACTTCAGGAGGTGTCGGACGCGGTCGTACTCCGGGTTGACGCACTGGGCACCCCAGCGCTTGAGGACGGCCAACAGCCCGGGATCGCTCTCGGTCTCCAGTCCCTTGTCACCGTGTTCCTTTATCCAGCCATCGAGCAGGAGACGGTGTTCCTCCAAAATCTTTTTGAACTTTGGATCCTTGGCCAAGTTGTAGATTTCATGCGGATCGTTGGCCAGATCGTACAACTCCTCCGGCTCTTTTTTCGGGCCAAAGAACACAAGCTGTGCTTCGTTCATTTCTCCATTGGCCATCATCTCGCGGAAGCGCTTGGAGACTGGCCACGGATCCTTATAGCTCGGCTGCATGAACGGCCGGTCGGTCAGGTAGTTTCGGAGGTACTTGAACCGAGGCGTCACCAGTGCGCGGATGCGTTCAATCGTGTAGTCGCACCGATCGCGTGCCGCGACAACGAACTCGCGCTCGATGTAGTCCTGTTCAAGAAAATTGGCTCCTTCCATGTAGCCGGGAATCTTGATACCGGCAGCAGCGAGACTGGCCGGCGCGATGTCGATGCCGCTGATCAGGTCACGGCGAACCTTGCCGCTTGGTATGCCCGGGCCGGCGACTATCAACGGCATCTGAATGCCGCCCTCGTAGAGGAACTGCTTGTGCCGATGCAATTTGTAACCGTGATCGCTGAAGCAAAAGATGAGTGTGTTCTTGTAAAGACCATCGCGCTTCAAGGCGGCGATGATTTCGCCCACTTGTTCATCCGTTTTGAGTAGGCAGTCGTAGTGGTGGGCAATCTCCTCGCGCACTTCGGGGATGTCCGGGTAGTAGGGGGGAACCGGCACGGTGGCGCGATCAATTGTGGCAGTGGCGCGTCGCCCAAGTTTGCCGCCGCCAAGCTGGACCTGACCAAAAAACGGCTGGCCCTTTTTACGGCCCTTCCAGCAGTCACCGGCGACCAGTGAAGCCGGTCCCCAGCCTCTTTTTTGGGGAAGGAAATCGTACATCCTGTTCGTATCGTGCTTGAAATTGTAGTCATCCTTTCCTCCCTCATTGAACGTCCAGTACCCAGCCGCGCGGAACATTTCCGGTAATGTTTTCACCCCCTTGGGCAGACGGATGTCATCAAAAACTGGGCCGAGGTTTTTGCCGCGGAACACAGCGCGGCCGCTTCGGTGATTGTGGATTCCGAGACTGGTTTGCATCGCTCCGGTAATGATCGCCGAGCGCGTGGCTGAGCAGACGCCGGCCGGGGTATAAAAACGATCGAAGCGAATGCCACTCGCGGCGAGCTTGTCGATGTGGGGAGTTTCGATGACCCGGTCGCCGTAACAACTAAACCAGCCGCTAACGTCCTCCAGATAAATCCAAAGAATGTTTGGTCGATCCGCCGCTTGCGTCTGGCCAAGCAGGCCAAAAAGAGTGAAAAGTAAAACGAGTGCTTGTCTCATGGGCGGGAATAAATGGCACGCAACCACGCCCCAAACAAGTCCTTGTTTTTGTTGACTTCAGAGTGGAGGGCTACACCACAGTCAGCGGGCCGTCAAAGTGGGTAAGGCTAATGACTTCCGTGCGGGCGATGTGTGGGCCGTGGCGCTCGCCCTTGGGCGCCTGGAACAGGGTGCCTTTCGTGTAAACGATGTCGGATTCCTCCCACTCGCCCGAGAGCACATAAGCCCATTCGTTGGCCAAGGGGTGAATGTGCGCCGGTACTTCAATACCGGCCTCGAATTTTCGGAGCACCACCACGCCGCCGGATTCCTCATCCTTGTGAAGAATTTTCAGTTGTACCCCCTCGTAAGGCCCAAGGATCCAAGGCTTCTCCTCCTCCTGGGCGATGTGCTGAAACATTATTCGTCCCTAACTGGGTTGGTGAGGGCGCCGATGCCCTCGATCTCGATGGTGATTTCGTCGCCGTCCTTAAGTAGCACTGGGGGAGTGCGGGCGAAGCCGACGCCGTGCGGGGTACCTGTGAGGATCACCGTCCCGGCGGCCAGTTCCGTGCTGCCACTGAGAAATTCGATCAATGTGGGCACGTCGAAAATCATGTCATCGGTGTTCCAATCCTGCATCACTTCGCCGTTAAGTAAGGTTTTAATGCGAAGCGCGTTCGGGTTCGGAATCTCATCGCGCGTCACCAGCGCCGGTCCAAGCGGGCAGAAGGTGTCAAACGTCTTGCCCCGGCACCATTGTCCACCGCCGCCGTTTTTCTGCCAGTCGCGGGCGCTGACGTCGTTGGCGCAGGTGTAGCCGAGCACGTAGTCGAATGCGTCGGCCTTGGAGACATTCTTGCAGTCCCTGCCGATGACCACGGCCAATTCGCACTCGTAGTCCACCGCCTCGCTCTTGAGCTTCGTTGGCAGCAGGATGGGGTCGCCGGGGTTTTGCACCGTGCTGGGCATCTTCATGAACAGCACTGGGTTTTCCGGAATGTCTGCGCCGCCTTCCTCCGCATGCTTGCGGTAGTTCAGGCCGATGCAAAGCACCGCGGCCGGTTTGACCGGGGCGAGCAACTTGCTGACGTTTGCGGTCTCGCCGGTGTCTTGGTGGTCGCTGAAAATACAGCCTTCAATGCGAGTTACAGAGCCGTCTTCTTGTTGGGCACCAAATTGTGCCTTACCTTCGTCGTTTAAAAATCGAACAACTTTCATTTCTGTTTTGGTGGCGGCAACCTAACGCAGCGCTTGGCCAAGCGACAAGGAAAAGCCGGCTTGGTCAATTCATCCAGCCGGGTTTCAGGCCGAGGCGCTTGTCCAGTTTTCGCAGCTTGGCCGTGACGTCCGGCGGCAGCTCGATGCCCTTGTCCAAGGCGGTTTCGCGCCGTGCCCATTCCATTTCTCCTGGGACAATCACGCTCTCCACGCCTTCGGCTGTCGGCGCGGCGTGAATCTCGTCGATCAATCCATCAACCCGCTCGTGAAACTTGGCCAAGGGCGACATGGCCGACGGATTGATCACGATGAATGCGGCCCCGTGGCCGGTCGGCTTGGTTTGATCGTCGAAGATCCAGTTGAGCACCTGCCAACTGATGCTGGCGCCGGTAAGTACGCCGGCGAGATGTTCGTGCAGCAGTGCGATGCCATAGCCCTTGTGCCCGGTCATCGGTGCGAGTGCGGCGTTAAGTGGGTAGAGCGAACCGTCGGTGGTCGGCCTGCCGTCGGAGTCGATCACCCAATCTCCGGGGATCGTCTCTCCGCGTTGTGTCGCTGCATAGACCTTCCCTCCAGCCACTGTGCTGGTTGCGATGTCGAGGAGGATCGGCGGGTGGCTGCCGGCAGGGATTGCGTAGGCCAGAGGGTTGGTGCCCATTACGGCCTGCCTTGAGCCGGGCGCGCACACGCTCGGGATGTCGTTGGCCATGGCGATGCCGATCATGTTCGCCTCGGCTGCCATCGCGGGATACACGCCGGCTGCGCCGAAGTGATTGGTGTTGCGCACGCCGACGTATGCCACGCCGGCTGTATCGGCCAACTCGATCGCTTTTCGCATCGCGAAGTCGCAGCCGATTTGCCCCATGGCGTTGCCGCCATCCACGATCGTCCACGCCGGGCCTTCGCTGGCGACCTGCGCTTGGCCAAGCGGGTCGGTGCCGCCGGCTTCAAGTCGCTTGAGGTAGCCGCCGAGCAGTTTGTTGCCGTGGGTGAACGTGCCCCAACTGTCGGCAAGCACCAGTTTGTCGGCGACGATGCAGGCATCGGAGTCCGCCATGCCGGTGGTCACCAGTGCCTCCACGCCGTATGCGTGCAGGGCTTCGACAGGGACGTTGACCGAATCGCTCACCGTCTATTTCCTCGGGCGCCGGGCTCGCGGCTGGGGCTTGGACGTGCCCCACTTGGCCTTGCGATCGCGCTCGTGGCGGGTGCGCTTGGGGTCGAGATATTTGCCGGCACGCACCGGTTCGTGTGAGGCCTTGGCGAACGCCTTCATCTTGGCCAAGCGCTCTAGGTGTTTTGCCGCGACATTCGTTGATTCGCTGATGTCCTGGCTCAGGTCGTACAGTTCCCAAGGTCGATCGGGCTTGGTCTGGATCGCCTTCCACAGCCCCTGCCGCACAGCGGTTTGGCCGCGGAATTCCCAGTATAACATCTCGTGTTTTTTCGTTTGCGCCTGGCCAAGCAAGGTCGGGAGAAAGGAGATGCCGTCGATGTCGTCGGGTGCCTTGGCTCCGGTCAATTCTGCGAGTGTTGGCAGGACGTCCGGTTGATAGAAAATCAGGTCGTTTACCTGACCGGGTTTGATCTTGCCGGGCCAACGAACGAGGTAGGGAATACGCAGACCGCCCTCGAACAGGTTGCCTTTGCCGCCACGAAACTCCGCGCCGTTTTTTGGATTCACATTGGGGCCGAAAAAGCCACGGGGATGTTTCGGGCTGCGAAACCGATCCTGACCGCCATTGTCGCCGGTGAAAAAAACGATGGTGTCCTTCTCCAGTTTCAACTCGCGCAACAGGCTGAGCACCTGGCCGACGTTGTGGTCCACCATACTCACCATGGCAGCGTAGTTTTTTACGTCCTGCGGGATGGCCGGATCGTTGATCCACGCCTCGCCCTCGTACAAATTCCACGCGGGATCGTTCGCGGGGATGTCGTACATACCGTGCGGCGGCGTGATCGGGAAGTAACAGAAAAACGGGTTGTCCTTGTTTTCGCGGATAAACTTCAGACCCGCCTCCATGATCGGGTAATGCGCGTAAGACTCGCCCGATCGTCCGCCGATGTTGCCCTTCAGTTTAACCTCCTCGCTGTTGCGAATGAGATACGGCGGATAAAACGAGTGCGCGTGCACCTGGTCGTAGTAACCGTAAAAAACATCAAAGCCGTGCTTCTCCGGCACGCCGGTCGAGTCCCGGCCACCGCAGCCCCACTTGCCGAAGCCACCAGTCGCGTACCCGATCTCCTTGAGGATCGAAGCGATGGTCGGCTCGCCCGCGCGCAGGGGAGTGCCGCCGTCGTTCGCGCGAACCGAGGCGTGCCCGGCGTGCTTGCCGGTCATTAGGTTACAGCGAAGTGGCGCACAAACCGGCGCACCCGCCAGAGCCGAAGTAAAACGTATGCCTTCCTGCGCAAACCGGTCGATGTTCGGTGTCTTGATGTACGGGTTACCCATGTGCGACAACTCGAAGTAAGCTAGTTCGTCCGACATAATGTAGACGACGTTCGGCTTTTTCGCCGCAGAGACCCCGACCATCGAGCCCGCCAGAATCAGAGATGAAAGAATGGATTGGAAACGCACGGCCCGGAGAATACCCATAAGTAAACGTTGGAAAAATGAAAAAGAACAATAGTTTCCAGTAATCGATTCGGTTTTAATACCTTTCAGGTATAATACCTGTTTTTTTACGAAAACACCTCTGACTCTCCCCCGTCAGATCGAAACACCTATGTAGTCTTTGTGAATTATTATGTCTAAAGTTGTTGATTGCTGATTAAGGCAACTTACTTTAATATCTGTATAGCTGGGACAGGTTCGTTGTTTATCAATTTTAACAATGTTGGCCTAACCGCTATTGCCCATGCTTCAGCTCCGTATGGGCTTGGGTGGAGTAAATCCCACATTTTTTTTGTATCTATTTTACCGTTTTCCAGAAGAAATATTTTGTTTATGTCCATCCAGTAAACCTGTTTTCCATCTGCAAGTTGCTTTGTTAAAAGCCCTGCTTCATGACAAATATTTATGCATTTCTCCGATGATTTAAAAACTGGCGGACTGATGCCTTTTTCATCATCTCCACCTCTAGGAAATATTCTTAAAACCAATATTTTTATTTCTGGATAGGTTTTTTTTATTAAATTAACTATAGCTTTAGTTCCCATGTAGATTTCTTCCGGATTATGGGTTTTCTTAAAGTTTCTGTCATCACTATTGTTAGTTCCTATCAACACCATTGCTGCCTTTGGGGCCTGTTTAAAATCGAGTTCACCGTTACTTAAATTCCATAAGATTTGCTCAGTGCGATATCCGTTATAGCCAAGGTTAATTGCATTAATGGGTTTGTAATACTTATCCCAAATAGACTTAAAAACTTCATATTTTCCTTCTAACTCACCGATCGAGTGGGTTATTGAATCCCCTATCAATAACAAGTCGTATTTGCCATTCTTTACCTGAATGATTTTTTTATCATGCCTTTTGCTTGGTGATGGGGCTGGAAAGTCAGCATCCCCCAAGGTTGGTTTTTCATCTGCGCTACATGTGCATTTAAAAATTAGCAGTGTTAATGTGATGAATATCGATTGGATATATTTCATAAGTCGAAATTTTGTATGGAATTTAAAAATGGTAAAAGCAAGTTTGAATCAAATTCTTGAATGTAGTCTGAATATCAAAGTTCCAACCCATATCACTACTATGAGATAAAGAACACTCCAGCCTTTTGATAACGGAAAGAGAATGGATATTCTCGGGAATTTATTTATGTACCACTTGTTAAAGTTTGAAGAATGGGCGAATCCAATGTTTGCAATTGCATCAAGGAGAAAAATAGACCAAAGCACAGTTTCAATAGTTAGTTTCATCTAAAATTTTTTTCTCTTCTAAAACCTGCGCCATTTTTTATTCAGTATTGCGATGCTGTCAAACAGCACTCTTTACCTTTTTCAAAAGCGTAACGATAGAATCTCTCTTGGCTGGGGAAAGTTAGAGTGGCAGAGTAAGTGCATGGCGCACTCAAAATTTACTGTTGGAGAAATCAATGCCGTAATTGGTGACAATTCGGAGCATCAAGTTCACCGTGCCGGCTACAATGGGGTCTGGGAACTGCGGCATCTCAACAGCACACGCAATCTGTTTGTCCCGGCTTACGCCGGGCTGAATCTAGAGCATGTTTTCAATGGCGAAACGGAATTCACAAACCGCGACATATTTTTCGAGCCGCGTCGGGCGCCGATGACGTTCAAAAAAATCAACGATCAGCAGGCGGAGCTGCACCAGCCTGCCACACCGAATTTTCATGTGGAGAGCACCACGCGATTCACCCTCCGCGCCCCGTGGTATCTTGATCTGGATTTTCGCTGCAAGCCGCACCAGCACGTGCACGAGCGAGATTGGTTTGGCTGCTTCTGGGCCAGTTACATAAACGGCCCGGCCGACAAGAGTCTTTATTTTCCCGGTGGCTGGAGCAAAGGCGAGTCGCTTTGGATGCAGTTCTGTACGCAGGCGCACAATGACGAGAGCACCGTACTTGCCCATGGGGATGATTTTGAGATCACTTGGGAGGAGGGGACGCATGATGCGCTTTTCAAAAACTTCTCCCGCATGCGATACGCCAAGCCGTTGTATTACGGGAATGTGGACGGGCTGGTTTACATCATGATGTTTAAGCCGGGGAACGGCATTCGCATGACACACTCGCCAAGCGGCGGCGGCACAAACCAAGCGGCTAAAACGACCAACCCGGCATGGGACTGGCAGTTCATCGTGCCCAAGTACGAGGTGGCGCAGGAGTATCGTTATCAGGCCCGTGTCGTGTTGAGGCCGAGCTGCCCGCGAGAGGAGATTCTCGCTGAATATGAAAAGTGGACCGGTTAGTGGCGATGGGTGCTGGGGTATCCAAAACAGGGCAGGAGCTTGAGGATTGACTTGCGTGGCATCGTCTCCAAAAATCGCCCGCGTGTGGATTAAATATCGCTTACTTGGGGCTGTAATATTGCAGTCGTCGCTCCTTTCTGTGTTGGCGGATGATTCCGTGAAACCATATCTGGCCGTTTTTGGAAAACCGCTTGAGGTAGTCAAGATACCGGATGAGAAATTGGCCAAGGCCCGGGTGGAACTTGGCCGAACGTTGTACCACGAAAAACGGCTGAGCCGGGACAACTCGATATCCTGTAACTCATGTCATGACACGAAAGGCTTTGGTGTAGATGGTGAGAAGTTTTCCGTTGGCTTCGACAATCATTTGACCGGGAGAAATTCGCCCACGAGTTTCAATGCCTTCATGCACATCGCCCAGTTTTGGGACGGCCGTGCGCCGACCGTTGAGGAGCAGGCCAAGGGACCGATCCTTGCCGGCGGAGAGATGGCCATGCCTTCGGCGGAGGCAGTTGTGAAAAAACTAAACGGGATAGAAGGGTACGAGGCCCTGTTCGAGGCGGCATTCCCGAAGAGTTCGCCGGCCATCACTTACGATAATGTCGGCAACGCGATTGGGGCCTATGAGCGATTGTTCGTCACGCCTGCAAAATTCGACAAAGCGCTTGCCGGGGTCGCCTCCGTGCTCAGTGAAAAAGAGAAGCGCGGCTTGAAAACCTTCGTGACCACGGGATGCGTCACCTGTCATACCAGCAATCTACTGGGCGGAAACATGTATCAAAAGCTTGGGCTGGTTCAGCCCTGGCCAAACCAGAAGGATCAGGGGCGGTTCGGCGTCACCAAAAAGGAACAGGACAAGATGTTCTTCAAGGTGCCCAGCCTAAGAAATATCGAGAAAACCGGTCCGTACTTTCACGATGGCTCAGCCGATACCTTGGAAAAGGCGGTGGCCGTGATGGCGAAGCATCAGCTCGGTCGCACTTTGTCTGACAATGATATCTCCGACATCGTGGCATTCTTGAAGACTCTCACAGGCAAGCTCGATCCTGCGGCAGCGGCAGCGCCGAAAAAATTCCCCGGTTGATGCCCGCTTGGCCAAGCGCTTGGTTTACTCCAGCCAGATTGGCTGGGAGATGACGCCGTTGGCGGCCACGTCCCATGCTTCGATGCGCACCCAGCGTTTGCCGGAGAGGTCGAGCGTCTCGGAGAGGGTTTGTTTCCCGAAGGGGCCGGTGCCGGAGAGGTCGATCTGTTGGCGATAAACCTTCTCGCCATCCCCGGTGATGACCTCGGCGAAGGCCATCGGGAAAGTCCATTTTAGCCCGGCCTCGAGCTTGGCTTGGCCGGAGGCGCTTAGCTTGAGTGTTTCGCCGGATGCCTTGCCGCCCGCGGTGAATTGCGGCAGAAGAACCTCGCCGGTGGAAATGAAAAAGGCGCCGTCGCGCAACGCCTTCAGCACCGGCGCCCAGCCGTCCCCGTAGCGGGGGATGCTGTCGAGCCGCAGGTAGTTGACGTTGGCGTGGGCGTAAAACTCGGTGGTGTTGTCGACCTCAAAAATGTCCACCTCGCCGAGGATGTATTTTTTGGCTCCCCAATTGGCGGTGTCGTTCAGCAGGTCGAGCACGCGCCAGCCGAGGCGCGACCGGGAGAGGTCGGCCGGCATGGCTTTCCACGCGCCGCCGAGGTAGTGGTCTGACTTGAAAAACGTCTCCTCCCGGTATCGATCCGGGTAGCCGGTGGAACTCTTGATCCGCGGATGCGCCGCCCACATCAGTCCCTTCTCCATCTCGAACAATTTCAACACTTCATCGGCGCTGCCGACGTGATAGACCCGGCCGTATTGCGGATGCTCCTCGATGAACGGCTTGTCCTTGGCCCGCTTGAGCACCCACATCACCGGGCGCGGAAAAAAACTGATCCAGTGGCCGCCAAGATGGACGTTCGGTTCCTCGCCGGGCAGCAGCAGAAATTCGTCATCCGAGAGCCGGGCGCACTCGTCGTGCATCGCCTTCAGCATCGGGAGGGTTTTCCGGTGGTCACGCCGTGCCGGGCCAAGCCGGTTGTGAAACTCGGCCAGGTGCACAATCTGGATGCCGGCATTCTTGAACACATCGACAAACTCCGGCTTGCGAACCGCCTTGGGCACTCCCGCCGATGCGTCCTTGGCCAACTCCTCGATGTAACGCGTGGTGTGCTCGATGTGATAGTGGCTCGTGAACGTCTTGTGACCGGGCAGCGCCGGGAACCGGTCGCCATTCGTGTACGCCTTTACGCGGTCGAACAGTTTGCCGCCTCGGTCGCGTGACGGCAGCCAGAAGACTCCCAGCTTTTGCTCTGTGCCAGGCGGCGCGTTGAACCACGGAATCCATCGCCGATCCCCGAGCCGATCCTGCCGAATCCCAATCCCGAAATCCTCCACGCGATCCATGAAGCCGGCACCCCACCACGTGAAGCCCAGGTTGTACGCCTCATCGAGCGGATAAAAATACCGATGCGGCGGCGGGAATACCGCGACGCCACCGCTGCCGGTCTCAAGTGCGATCGTCCGGTTGCGAACCTTTTGCGGAGCGGCATCACGCGGAGTGGCATCGGCCCGGTGCGCCTTGTCATCGAGGCCGATCCACGAGACCGACTTTCCTTCGGGATCGCAGGTCACGCCGGCGTGGTAGAGCAGGGCGCGTGCGTCCTTCCGCGTCTGGACGATCGCCTGCACATGAATCAGGTCGCACCCGGCGTAAAGCGTGAAGCGCAACTTCCCCGAGAATGCCTCGCCCTCCAGTCGATCCAACTCGATGAAGCAGCGTTGGCCGACACTCTGCACCGTGGCCGACTGCAGCTTTAAGTTGAGTTGCCCCGACTCGCTTGGCCTGCGATCGACCCGGTCGAAAAAAATCGTCCAGCCACCCCGCTTTTTCAGGTCCCGCTCACCGACCGTCAGCACCGTGACCGGGTTGGCGTCGCGCAGCACCACGACCGGCTCAGCATCGCCCGACGCCACGGCGACCGATTGCACCAACGCGCCATTGCTTGAGACATCCAGCGTCAGCACCGTGGCCCCCTCGGGCGTGTTCCACCGGGCTGTCAGCGAATCGCCGTCGGCTTTCACCGCCACCCCGCAATTCGGGTTGTAGCCAGCCAAGTCCACTGGAACCGCCTGCACGCCCAGCGCGAAGGCGAACACCGCAGCAGAAACAATTGTTCTAATCCAACTAATGCAAATCGAGAAACGGCAAGTCGTGGTCATGAAAAGCGGTCTTCTTATTATGAGGAATAATAGGAAAGAAAAAAGATGGAGCCAGTGGCCGGGATTGAACCGGCGACCTGCTGTTTACGAAACAGCTGCTCT
>DKGH01000071.1 GCA_002453165.1 Verrucomicrobia bacterium UBA6775 | reverse complement strand
GCCGGCGCTGGTCGGGTCATCTCGACAAACCAGGCACACAAAGCCGCCTCGTCCGTTGGCTTGAAAAACGTGGGCGCCATCGCGGAGATCGCCGCGGCACCGGTCGCCTCCGCGGCGCGCACCAGTTCCTGCGCGTCCGGCAGACTGTTGCAGCCAACGTGGGCGACGTTCACCAACCCGTGGCGGTCGGCCTCCTTCCCCCACACCTCGAATAGCCTGATCCGCTCCGCCGTACTCAGCGACAACGACTCGCCGGTCGTCCCACTGACGAACACCCCTGCGGCTCCGTTGCCGACGAAATGCTCCGCCTGTTTCGCGACCGCGTCGTAGTTGACCGAGAAATCATCGTTCATCGGCGTATGCACCGCCGCGATCAATCCGTTAAGTTTCAATTCCATGTTCAGTTAAAAATCATCTGGCCGGTTTTTCGCCCTGAAAAATTTTCCCGTTGTCCTTGCGTTTCCACGAGTAAGTCGCGGGATCGAAGTTGAACGCATTCTTGGGCAACGCCGGCTCTGCCCACTTTTCGGGTAGCCACTTGGCTAATCGCTGCTTGACCGGCTCATGCCGTTTTTTCGCAGCCAAGTTTTCCCACTCGTTTGGATCCGTTTTGTGATCGTACAACTCCTCTGAACCATCCGAATAACGAATGTACCGCCAACGCGCACTCCGCACGGCGGCGTTTCCTTTTCGGAATTCGATCAGCGCCGGGCGCCGCTTGGTTTCGGGCGCTCGAAGCTGCGGCATCAAACTCAAGCCGTCGAATTTTTGATCACCTGAGATCCCGCACAATTCCAACAGCGTCGGATACAAATCCAACAGGCTCACCGACTGGCTGCACACAGCCGGTTTTGTTTGCGGTGTAGCGATGATTAATGGGATCCGCGTGGCCTCTTCCCAAAGTGTCGATTTGTGCCAATGCTGCTTTTCACCCAGATGCCAACCATGATCCGACCAAAAAAAGATCACCGTGTTCGCATTATATTCGCTCGATTCAAGCGCATCCAACACACGACCCAACTGTTCATCAGCATAGCTGATGCTGGCCAAGTACGCCTGCACGGCGCGCAATTTGGCTCCCTGTTTTTCGATCTTGTTCAGGTCAGACCGACGCGCCGCAGCGAAGCGTTTACCCGCCTCGGGCACATCCTCCAAATCTTCCTCCCGACTCTTCGGGGCGACCACGTTGGCTAATGGATAAAGATCAAAAAATCGGCGTGGGGCGTACCACGGTAAATGCGGCCGGAAAAGCCCGCAGGCTAAAAAAAATGGACGGTCATGTTTTGCCTCCAGAAATCGTAAAGCAAAATCAGCCGTCTTAACATCGTCCAACTCCTCATCGGCAACCGGAATCACGCCCCAGTCATTTTCGTGAGGCAACCCTCGCACTCCGCTGAACGGAAAGCCTTTTGGGTTCGGGGTATGCTGCGTCCACGGATAATTCAACTTTGAACCGCGAAACCAGGGATCATCCTGAAACAAAAGCCGCTTAAATTCGTTCCATTGTCGCGGTGGATTATTGCCCGCCGTGTGGTGAAAAATTTTTCCCGCACCGGCGACCGAGTATCCGCTTTGACGAAACCTCATTGGCATGGTGACCATGTTCGGAAAATTCGGATACCACCAATGCTGATTCTCATACAGACCGGTTGTTGAGGGCCGCAAACCGGTCATGATCGCCGCGCGGGACGGCGCGCACTTGGGCGACACACAATGCGCGTTGGTGAACAGCATGCCGCGCTTGGCCAAGCGATCGATATTCGGCGTGTGCACCCTGCCCTCGTATCCGCCGAGGCAGTTGACCCAGTCCTTCATGTCATCGACGGCGATAAACAGGACGTTGGGCCGCTCCGCTTTTGCCAGCGCTTGGCCAAGCGAGGTCAACAAAACCAGACTGAGAAAAAATCGGTGCCGCATCACTTGCCTCGGCTGTACTCCGGGTTGGGACGCATGGGATCCGCACCGACCTTTTGCTGCCATTCATTCAACCAACCCAGCATCCTGCGAGCCCGGCCCGGATGTTTTTTGGCAAGGTTGGTCGTTTCACCGATATCCTCAGCGAGATTGAATAGAGACACCTCGCCGCTCTCAAATGCCTGCATCAGTTTCCAGTCGCCCGCGCGGATGACACCGGCGGGGAAATTCTGCGGATGCCGGTTGTAGTGCGGGTAATGCCAAAACAACGCGTCACGCTTCAGTTCCGATTCGCCGGACAACACCGGCGTCAGGTCGGCGCCATCCATGTGCTGGTGCGGCCTCAAGGGTTGCCCGGTTGCCGCCAAAATCGTCGGGTAAAAATCCGTGCTGGTGATCGGGACGCCTGACGTGGCGCCCGCTTTTCCGCCGCCCGGCCACTTGATGATCGCCGGCACGCGCAGGCCGCCTTCGTAGTTCGATCCCTTGTTGGCCCGGAGCGGCGCGTTGCTGGTCGCTCCGGCAAACCCGCCATTGTCACTCGTGAAAATGACCAAAGTATTCTTGTCCAAGCCAAGCTCGCGGAGCACCCCTGTCACGCGGCCGACACTGTCGTCCACACTCTCGACCATCGCGGCATAGGCCGGCTTGCCCTGCTGCTTGGCTTTGGCAACCGCCTCGTATTTGGCGACCTTTTCCGGCTTACCCTGCAGCGGCGTGTGAACGGCGTAATGCGATAGCATCAGGAAAAACGGCTTGTCGGCATTTTTCCGGATAAACGACTCCGCCTCTTCCGCCAATCGATCCGCGAGGTAGTCGCCTTTCTTGCCGGCGAGCGGCTGTTTCTTGTGCAGCGTCTGGCCGGTAGAGGGAATTTTCCATTTGCCGGTGAACGGAAAAAAATAGCTTCCCGGCGCCCCGTAATCTCGGCCGGCGATGTTGACGTCGAACCCCTGATGCTCAGGATAATAGTAGGTCTCCGTCCCGAGATGCCACTTGCCCATGAACGCGGTACGATAGCCGTGCTCCCGCAGCGCCTCCGCTATGGTCACCTCCTCAAGCGGCAGGTTGGAGATATAACGCGCCTCCTTCATCTTGTGCCCGGTACGGCTCCAGCGGCCGGACGGCAACCACTGTGTGAGCAACAGCCGGGCGGGATACTTGCCGGTCATGATCGCGGCACGAGTCGGCGAACAAACGGTACACGCGGCATACGCATCGGTGAACCGCACGCCCTCCCCGGCCAATCGGTCGATGTGGGGTGTCTTATAATAGTCGCTGCCGTAACACCCGAGATCGCGCCACCCGAGATCGTCGACCAAAAAGAACACGACGTTGGTCCTGACCTTGTCGGCCTGTGCGGATTGCACCAATCCGCCAAGCGTCAAAATCGTTAATAAGAGTTTTCCGGTTTTCATTTTTCCATCACTTCGGCAACGCACTTTTCCATCCCTTGGCCAAGCGCTTGGCCAAGCGATCCACCACTAGCCGTACCTGAGCTTCGTCGGCCACGTTCCTCATTTCAGCCGG
>DKGH01000135.1:5548-5721 GCA_002453165.1 Verrucomicrobia bacterium UBA6775 | reverse complement strand
GAATTTGCCGTCGGTCGCCACACCTTGCTGGCCATCATTGCTCGGAATCAGCAGCCGATTTTTAATCGGCATCGCGAGGTGCTTTTGATGTCCCGATACAGAGGTCGCCTGTGTTGAACGCGAAGCACACCCCACCAACAGCACAACTAAGATCGTGATTAGTAGTTGTTTCA
>DKGH01000135.1:4057-5164 GCA_002453165.1 Verrucomicrobia bacterium UBA6775 | reverse complement strand
GCGGAGGAGGTCGGCGATTTCTTTCCTTTTTTTCTCTAAAGTTTTGGGGGGAGTTATCCTCCCTTTTTTGGATCCATACCCCTTGTAAGCAGAGTCTACTGGCGTAATACCAAAAAAATCATCATTTGATTGTGCATTAACGTCAGCCCCTTTAGAAATTAGAAGTTCAATTATTTCCTTGCGATGTTGACGAGCTGCTTCATGTAGCGCTGTGCCCCCTTGAAAAGAAATTTTATCATTAACATCTACTCCTCGATCAATTAGAAGCTCAACTATTTCTTTATTTCCAACTGAGATTGCTTGGAGTAATGGCAGATCGGGGCTCCTACCTGATCTAAAAGCCGATTTGCCACTTGGATCAATTCCATCGTCCAATAAAGCTTTTACTTCATTTACGTTATTATTCTCTATTGCTGTAGAAAGCTTTTTTGCATCAGATTTTTGCTTTGAAAAATTTGCTAGCGAAGCAAATGGCTTCTGGCCTGTCTGCTGCGACAGCCTTTCATAATTAGTAGCGCCAATGTTTTGATCGGAATCGTCTTCGTTTTCGCTAGAAGAAAATAAAGTTATGGCTGAAATTCCAACTAGTATACAACAAGCGCCAGATGCAATAGCCCATTTAGGTATCGAAAGTTTTTTCTCATAACCAGAAGTTGATTGAGGAGCTGACTTTTGAATAGGAGATGGAGTGACTGGGGCAGGGGAAGATTTGGCAATATTTGGAACACTCAGACCAGTATTGCAGGCAGGACACTCAATGGTCTGCCCAGCAAGTTCTTCGGGTATCTCCAATCGTTGATCACATGAGGGACATTTTATTTTCATATCGAACTGAACCAATTTGGGCTTTTGTGATTGATTGGGCAATACATTTATAGCGGCGAAAGTTCAGGGCGCTTCTTAACGTCTATTCTCGTTTGCAATCTCCGATAAACGCTAGTTCTGCTCATTCAAGCTTGGCAGACGTTTAACCTCATCATTAGCGTACCTTTCCGAGAGCATTTCTTTTATATCGATTTTTATAGCAGAGGGTAACAAAAAGGCCACTCGCTATAATGCAAATGGCCAATAAAAACGGGGTTAAAACGACTACTATTTAAATTTCTT
>DKGH01000135.1:0-3701 GCA_002453165.1 Verrucomicrobia bacterium UBA6775 | reverse complement strand
CACGCATTGTGGCCGCCGAAGCCAAAGGAGTTGTTGGCGATGGCGTTGACTTCCATCTCGCGGGCTTCGTTTTGGACGTAGTCGAGGTCGCAGTCGGGGTCTGGAGTCTCGTAGTTGATGGTCGGCGGGACGGTGCCGGTTTCGAGCGCCTTGCAGCAGACGGCCATCTCGACCCCACCGGCGGCGCCGAGCATGTGCCCGGTTGCTCCCTTGGTGGAGCTGACGGCTAGGCGGCGGGCGTGTTCGCCAAACACCGACTTGATGGCCTGGGTTTCGCAGACGTCGCCTTGTGGGGTGGAGGTGCCGTGGGCGTTGATGTAGGAAATGTCGTCGGGGTTGAGTCCGCCGGAGTTGAGGGCCATACGCATGGCGCGTGCGCCGCCTTCGCCTTCCGGCGCGGGGGCGGACATGTGGTGGGCATCGGCGGTGTTGCCGTAACCGGCCAGCTCGCAATAGATCCGTGCGCCCCGTGCGGTGGCGTGTTCGAGGGTCTCGAGCACAAGCACGCCGGCGCCCTCGCCCATGACGAAGCCGTCTCGCCCAGCGTCAAACGGCCGCGAGGCGTGCCCGGGATCGTCGTTGCGGGTGCTGAGCGCCTTCATGGCAGCAAAGCCACCCATGGCGGTGGGCAACACGGCGGCCTCGGTGCCGCCGGCGAACATGACGTCTGCCTCTCCCATGACGAGCGTCCGCCACGCCTCTCCGATGGCGTGGTTGGCGGTGGCGCAGGCGGAGCAGGTGGCGACGTTGGGGCCGCGCAGGCCCTGGTAAAGTGAAAACATCCCGGAAGCCATGTTGAGAATCATCATCGGGATGAAAAACGGGGACATGCGTCCCGGGCCTCGGTCGAGCAGGGTTTTGTGCTGGGTCTCGAGTGTGGCGAGGCCGCCGATGCCGGAGCCGATCATGGCGCCGACGCGTTCGCGGTTGGCCTGCTCGAGGTCGAGCCCGGAGTCGTTGAGCGCTTGCCAGCCGGCGTGGATGCCGAACTGGGCGAAGCGGTCGGTGCGGCGGACTTCCTTGGGCGAGGGGAACGCCTCGGCGGCGTCGAATTCCTTCACCTCGCCAGCGATGGTGCAGGCGAAGCCCTCGGTGTCGAAGGCGGTGATGGGGGCGATGCCGCACTGCCCCGCAGTGATGTTTTGCCAGAAGTTATCGATGCCCTGGCCAAGCGGGGAGACGACACCGATGCCGGTGACGACGACGCGTTGTCGTTGAGATGTGTCCGCCATAAGGCAAAACAGGCAGCTGGGCCAAGCGCGGCCGAGCTGCCCGGAAATCAAACAGCCCTTAGCCCTGTGTGTCCTCGATGTACTTGGCGACGTCTCCAACAGTCTGGAGTTTTTCCGCCTCTTCATCGGGGATCTCGGTGCCAAATTCCTCCTCCAGCGCCATGATCAGCTCGACGATGTCGAGTGAGTCCGCGCCGAGGTCTTCAATAAACTTGGCTCCGGGGTTGATTTGGTCCGCGTTGACGCCGAGTTGCTCGACGATGATATCCTTGATTCGATCTGCGATTGATTTGTCAGACATAAGCCGCCGTAACGTTCGCGGGTTCTTTAAGAACGGGAGGGAGGGGCGTCAAGCCCCTAATGCCGAAAAGTTCACTTACATGACCATGCCACCATCGACGGTGAGCACCTGTCCGGTCATGTATCCGGTCGGATCCATGGCCAAAAACACTGCCGTATGGGCGATGTCGTCCGGCGAACCAAACTTGGCCATCGGGACGCGCTCGAGGATGGCCTCGCGCACTTTTTCGTCGAGCACAGCGGTCATGTCGGTCTCGATGAAGCCGGGGGCGATGGCGTTGGCGGTGACGCCCCGTGGCGCCAGCTCCTTGGCCACGGACTTGGTGAAGCCGATGAGCGCGGCTTTGCTGGCGGCGTAGTTGCTCTGTCCGGCGTTGCCGATCAGCCCGATGACGGAGGCGATGTTGATGATGCGCCCGCTGCGTTGCTTCATGAACGGCCGCGTGAATGCCTTGGTGAAGTTAAACGCGCCCTTGAGGTTGGTATTGAGCACGGTGTCCCATTCCTCCTCGCTCATGCGCATGAGCAGGTTGTCGCGGGTGACGCCGGCGTTGTTGACGAGGATATCCACCTTGCCGGCCTGCTCGAGAATTTCCTTAGCGGCAGCCTCCACGGCGGCGGTGTCGGATACGTCCACTGCTTTGGCCCAAGCCTTGCGCCCCAGTTCCTCCACCTCGGCGGCGACCTTGGCGGAGTTTTCCTCCGTGCGGGAGACACAGACCACGTCGGCGCCCATGCGGGCATAGGCAATGGCAACGGCGCGGCCGATTCCGCGGCCGGCCCCGGTGACCACGGCCACCTTGTCATTCAACAGACTCATAGCGGAGAGAGATTTGCTTGGCCAAGCGCCCCGATGTCAATGCGCGAGTCGGAAAAAAGGCGTGTCCGCCTGGCCAAGCGCCCTCTGTGGCGCTAGTCGCGCCTGAAGTACTCGACGTTGCGGCGGTTGGAGTCGCTCTCCCCGATCAGCACTGAGGTGGCGTTTTCGTAGAGGCGGGAGCGGGGGGGATGAAATTCGACCTCCAAGTCCTGCCGTTTGGCCTCGAGGGTCTCGATGGCAAAGACGTCGAGAGCCACCGGGTCGGTGCTGAACCAAAGTTGGCCAAGCGGCTCTGTGTAGTGGAGCAGCGATTTGCTCTGGCCGAGGTACTGCATGTAAAGCGCGTCGGTGATGCACAGGGCGACACGGTCGCCGATGTAGCGCATCTCTTTGTCATCGGTCTTCACGATGATGTCGGGCAGGGCGGTGACGAAGATGGAGTCGGAGACACTGAAGCGCCGGTCGTTGTCCACGGCGCCGCGGGTCAGGCCGACGAGATGCCCGGATACGCCGACGCGGTTGTGGTTGATGAGCGGCTGGATGCTGATGATCCGGGTGATCTCCCCGGTAATCAGCCGGGATAAGTGAGATTTGCGGCTGTCCTTCTCCTCATCGGGGTCGAACCCGACATCGCCCTCGATAAGTGTACCGAGGATCGCCTTGTCAATTACGACGGATTCATCCCAACCGGCGTCGATGCTGCCGGCCAGCCGAACGCCGTGGCGCTTGGCCAGGGTGTCGAACTTGGCTTTGTGAAGATCCTCGAGCTTGGCATCCCAAATGATGATCTGTTTGGCCGGAATCCCGGCCTTGAGCAGGCCCCGCACAACGGCGTTCGTTACCTCGCGGCGTGTGCCGCTGATCTGCCCCGGCCCGGCGTTGACCTTGATGCCGACGGTGTCCTCCGGGCTGACAATGCTCAGCCAGCCTGCTGTGGGGTTCTCGCTGCCGGTGGCCTGCAGCAATCCCGCCTCCACCATCCCGTCCACGCGCTGTTTATCGATCTTCCAGCGGATGGCGGAGGCATCGTCCCGGATCACGTTGATGCGTGGCTTGGGGTTCGTGAGTGCCGGGGTTTCACTAGGCTTCTCATCCGAGCCAAGCGCCTGGCCAAGCAGGACCACTGCCGCGAGACAGGGAAGCCAGCGCAGCACCGGGCGGAATCTGGATCGTTTTTGGAGCATGCCAAACTCGGGACAGGGGAGTGGATCCCTTGACTCGCTGAGGCCGCGATGCTACCACCAGCGGTCATGCAGACCACGCAAAAACAGCTCCTTAATCTGGTCGCGCCCGGGATCGCTCTGTGCCTGATCGTCCTCCTCGCCGGCTGCACCCCGCCAGAAAGAACG
>DKGH01000170.1 GCA_002453165.1 Verrucomicrobia bacterium UBA6775 | reverse complement strand
AAAAAAGTGAAGTGGAGCGGGTGAAGGGAATCGAACCCTCACATGAAGCTTGGAAGGCTTCCGTTCTACCATTGAACTACACCCGCAACGGGGCAGAGCATAGCGGCACGGCTTGCGTTGTCAATCCACCTTCCCTAGCATGTGCGGCCGTGAGTTCATTGTTGCTCAAGGGGGGGCGGGTGATCGACCCCGCAAACGGCCGGGACGAGACGGCCGACGTGTTGCTGGTCGATGGCCGGGTGACGGCGGTCGGAGCCGACGCGCTTGGCCAAGCGCCGGAGGGGGTTGAGGAGATTGATGCCGGTGGTCGGGTGGTTTGCCCGGGGTTGATCGATATTCACGTGCATTTTCGCGAGCCGGGCCAGACGGCCAAGGAGAACATCGAGACCGGCGCGGCTGCGGCGGCGCGGGGCGGGTTCACCACGGTGGTTTGCATGCCCAACACCAGTCCGACGATCGACAACCCGGGCACGGTGGCATTGATTCAGGACAGCGCCGAGCGTTCGGCCAGGGTCAACGTGCTGACGACCGGCGCGATCACGAAGGGGATTGCCGGGGAGGAACTGGCGCCGATCGGCTTGCTGAACAGCGCCGGGGTGGTGGCGATCACCGACGACGGCCATTGTGTGCAGAACAATGACCTGATGCGTCGCGCGCTGGAATACACGGCGATGTTTAACCTGCCGGTGATGGATCATTGCCAGGACTAT
Source organism: Verrucomicrobia bacterium UBA6775 (assembly GCA_002453165.1). Taxonomy (GTDB): domain Bacteria; phylum Verrucomicrobiota; class Verrucomicrobiia; order Limisphaerales; family UBA1096; genus UBA1096. The sequence goes on along the minus strand of DKGH01000170.1, from coordinate 1,801 downwards.
TCGCTGGTGGGCTCGGGCGTAATGCATGAGGGCTACTGGAATAGCACGCTTGGCCTGCCGGGCTGGCCCAGTGCGGGGGAGGAAATGATTGTTGCGCGTAACATTCTGCTCGCTGAGAAAACCGGGGCACACATCCACTGCCAGCACATGAGTGCGGCCGGGAGCATTCGACTGCTGCGTGAGGCCAAGTCCCGCGGCGTCCCGATCTCCGGCGAGGCGTGTCCTCATCACTTTACGCTGACCGACGCGACGATCGCCGGCAGCGAGAAATTCTGGGCAGAGGACGGTAAGGGCGTGAATTATTCCGGGGATGGCGAGCGCCCCGTCTGGCCGGAGTTTGATACCAATTTCAAGATGAACCCGCCGCTGCGATCCGCCGCCGATCGCGAGGCGGTGATCGAGGGCCTTGTCGATGGGACGCTCGAAATCATCTCAAGCGACCACGCGCCGCACTGCGACTACGAAAAGGAGGTCGAGTTCGCCAACGCACCGTTTGGTATCACCGGCTTGGAGAACCAACTCGCGGTGGCGTTGATGCAGCTCTACCATAGCGGCCGGATGCCGTTGGCCGACGTGATTGACCGGCTCACCGTGGCCCCGGCGCGATTGATCCGCTCCGACCGCGGCACGTTGAGCGTGGGCGCATCGGCGGACGTGACGGTCTTTGATCCCGACGCGGAGTGGGTGTTCAGCCGGGAGGACACCGCCAGCAAGGCGATCAACAATCCCTTCTACGACTGGACGCTGAAAGGCCGCCCGGTCATGACCATCGTCGGCGGAGAGATCGTCTGGCAATGAGCCAAGGCCGCGCCGAGACCGAACGCATTCTTTTGCTCACCGAGGGGCGAACCACGCCACTCTCCGCCAAAACCGCCACCGGCGTGCTACGCTATTCGTTTGGCCAAGTTGTCGGGCTGATCGACTCCACCCAGGCCGGCCGCACCGCCGGCGAACTGCTCGGCGTTGGAGGGGAAATTCCTGTTTTTGCCGCGCTTGGCAAAGCGCCGGAGGCCGACACGCTGATCGTCGGCATCGCACCGGCCGGGGGCGAGTTGAGCGGGCCGTTGCGCCGGGAGATTCGCGGGGCGATTGAGCGCGGGATGCGCGTTAAGTCCGGCATGCATTTTTTCCTAAACGACGACGAGGAGTTTTCACGCTTGGCCAAGCGCAGTGGCTCGACGCTGGTGGATCTCCGCAAAAATGACGAGCACGACGTGGCGCGGTTCGACGCGTTCGACCCGGACTGCCTGCGGCTGCACACCGTGGGCAACGACTGTTGCGTGGGCAAGATGGTGGTCAGCGTGGAGCTGGCGCGCGGCATGATCCGGGGCGGTTGCGAAACCAAGTTCGTGGCCACGGGGCAGACCGGGATGTTGATTGAGGGAGACGGCTGCGCGGTGGACGCGGTGGTGTCCGACTTCATCGCGGGCGCGACCGAGCGACTGGTGCTGGCGGCCAAGGGACACGATGCGGTTGTGGTCGAGGGGCAGGGGAGCCTGGCCAACCCGCGTTACTCCGGTGTGACGATGGGGCTGCTGCACGGCTGCCTGCCGCAAGGGTTGGTGATGTGCTACGAGGCCGGTCGCGCGGAGGTGGTGGGGCTGGAGCCGATGCCCCTGCCGCCGCTCGAGGAGGTGATTGCGTCGTACCTTTCCGTGGCGAACCTGCAGCACCCGTGCCGCTTCATCGGCGTGGCGATCAACAGCCGGCTGCTGTCGGGCGACGAGTATCGCCGTGAAAAGGATTTGGTACAGGAGCGGCTCAATCTCCCGGCGTGGGACGTGGTGCGCGAGAGTGTCGA
>DKGH01000068.1 GCA_002453165.1 Verrucomicrobia bacterium UBA6775 | reverse complement strand
GTTCGCCTTCCCCAACCACAGGCTCGGGCTGTTCACCGTCAGCCCCTTCATCATCATCGGCTTCCGGTTTTTCAGGCACGTTGGCCTGGGCTGTATTCGAGTCGATTAACTCTTCGCACTCCGGACAGAAGCAAAGCCCCATCATTCGCTCCACCTCCGGGAGGGCGATATCAGTCTCACATTTGGGGCAATTGAAGCATTCCGGCATGAGCGACTGATTTCGACTCGTCTCGATTATGCTTTCCAGCAGACTAGTGTCCGCCTCATCCGCCTCCTGCCCCTCTTCCAGTTGTCCACCTTCAGGCTCCCCGTCATCAAACAATGCCTCGTCCCCAGAATCCGCCTCGCCCGATATCAGAGGCGCCACCTCCTCGGAATCATCGCTCGGGCCGCCCTCGTCCTCGAATAGAGAAACTGATTCATCGCCCGCCAATCCATCTACTTGAGGTGTCTCATCAGACACTTCCGGCACATCGCCCTCAAACAAAACTGATTCCACCGACTCGGTTTCAGTTTCGGTAACTGCCGACTCTTCTGGTTCAACCAACAACGGCTCTACGGCTGCTTTTGCCTCCTCGATAATCGGTTCATGTTCAGGTGGCGTAATGGTGGTTTCGCAGTAAGGGCAGTTCGTACTGGAATCGTCTCGTTGGTCAGGCAACAACTTTATCGCCCGTTGACAATCCGGGCACTCCAGTAATTCTGGAAAAGCCGGCTCGACCACCGCCTCGGTCACACTCTCCCCCTCGGTTCTGGACGCCTGTTCGCCGGCAATTTGTTTTAGCGCGTCACTTCCGTGCTGATGCCCACAATGGCCGCATTGGACAGACCCGGCCGTTCGATCCTCTTTCGACACGAATATTGCGCGTTCGCATCCGTCGCATGGAATCAATTCCGGCAGTTCCTGTGCCGGCTCAGGATCGCTGGCATCTGCAGCTTTCGTCTTCGTTTTCTGCTTCGCCGATCCATCCGGCTTCGCAGATGTGCTCTCCTTCGGTTTTGACTCAACCTTCGTAGGGGCAGGAATTGCCGGCGGCAACGCCGCTGCACAGCTCGGGCAGTTTAACGTATCATTGGACTGCTCCTCCGCGCTGAGTTTAATTGCCTGGTCACAACTGCCACACGCCAATACATCCGGATAGTTTGGAGGGTCCTCAACAGAAGCAGGTGCCTCATCCTTTTGCGCCGCCAATTCGGCTTCGTAGGATTGCATCGCCTCCTCCCGACCCTGATCGTGCTGGCAATGCGGGCAGACAAAATGATCCGCCGCACGATCCTCCAGATTCAGAAAAATCGCTCGATTGCATTCCTTGCAGGCGAAAATGTCCAGTAGCTTTGCCATCTTCCGTCATGGACGCTATTCTAAGCTTCCAGAGTATCATGGCTGCACACCACATTATTTAGCACTCCTTCGCAGTCAGTATCGACTCCAACTCAAAAATATTAAGTTATTTCGACAACTGACGTAAAACACGGGCTATTATTACACCCAAAAAGAAGGATCGTCAACCAATCTGGAAATAAGCCGTTGATCTGCTGCAGGGAATTGAAACTTGGCCAAGTTTTCGCGTGTCACCCATTCGAGGCCGGCGCACTCGATGGCCCTTGGTTCACCCTTGGCCAAGCGGGCTAAAAAGAAGGTTATTTGTACAGTCTTAACAGAGTACTTGTGCGTCACAGATTCCAGCGCTTGGCCAAGCGCCACTTCAATCCCAAGTTCTTCTCTTAGTTCACGGTGGAGACACCGCTCAATGGTTTCGTTCGCTTCTCGTTTGCCGCCGGGAAACTCCCATAACCCCGCCAAGTGGCTCCCCTCCTGGCGCTTGGTTATGAGCAGTTTCCCGTTGCGGAAAACCAAACCGGCAGCAACCTCGATCGGCTTATCGACCAATGCTCTTGTAGGTGAAGCCCAGTTGCTCCATCTCGGACGGATCAAACAGATTCCGTCCGTCGAAAAGAATCGGAGAAGTCATACCCTCCTTGGCCTTGGCCAAGTTCAATTCCTTGAACTGAGGCCACTCCGTTGCCACCACGAGTGCATCACACCCCTCCCCAACTTCGTTCATCTCGTCAATGTATGTGACCCCCTCCGCGGGGAGTAACTCCTTGGCCTTCTCCATCGCCTTGGGATCAAACACACGCAGGGAAGCGCCCTCCTTCAACAGACGCTGGCAAATATCAATTGCCGGTGACATGCGGACATCATCCGTGTTCTGCTTGAAAGCCAAGCCCAGCACTCCGATGGTTTTGTCCTTCAATATCCAAAGCGTGTCAGTGATCTTTTTGAGAAACCGATCCATCTGGCCGGCATTTATCTTTTGCACCTCCTTGAGCAGGCCGAAGTCATACCCCAATTCGTCGCTGATGCGAATGAAGGCACTCAAGTCTTTCGGAAAACAACTTCCGCCAAAACCAAGCGAGGCGTTGAGGAATCTGCGCCCGATCCGGTCGTCCATCCCGATGCCATTGGCCACCTCCTCGACATTCGCACCGGAAGCCTCACAGATGGCCGCCACGGCGTTTATGTAGGAGATTTTCATCGCCAAAAATGAGTTGGCCGCGTGCTTGATCAACTCCGCTGAGTTGATGTCCGTGAAAATTATCGGGGCGTTGAAAGGCTCATAAATAGCGCGCATCGACTCATTAGGTCGATCCGAGGCAGAGCCCACGACAATGCGATCCGGCTTCATCAAGTCTTCAACCGCAAAGCCTTCCCTCAAAAATTCCGGGTTGCTGATGACATCGAATTCGCAATCCGCCTTGCAATATCGCTTGATCGTCTCGGCAACTTTTTCTCCGGTCTTCACCGGCACCGTACTTTTGTCGACGATAATCTTGTACGAGGTCATGGCGTTGGCGATATCTCGCGCCACAAGCTCGATGAAACTCAGGTCGACCGATCCGTCCTCGAGCGGAGGTGTCGGGACGGCAATGAAAATGACGTCCGATTTCTCCACCCCATCGGATGTGCTGGCTGTAAAAGACAATCGCCCTTCGGCAACATTCTTTTTGACCATCTCCTCGAGCCCCGGTTCGTAGATCGGTATCCCACCGCCTTGCAGCAGCTTGACCTTGTCCTCGTCGCAGTCGACACAAACCACATTGTGCCCCACCTCGGCAAAACAGGTGCCGGTCACCAAACCGACATATCCGGTACCAATTATGGCTATGTTCACGGGATTTAAAAAACAGATGAACTACTTCGGTTCGGGCACCGCCGGAGGAGTGACTGGAGGCACCTCGACGCTCGGTATCGCAGGAATAGCCGGTGTCCCGGCAGCTGGCGGCACCGGCTCCTCAACCGGTTCCGGGCGTGAAGGCAACGGTTCGAGAGTAGTTTGAGCTGCTTCCAAAAGTGCCGAGGCTCGATTCTGGATGGCACTATTTGGCGATGGGTTGGTCAGAGTCTGATAAATCGTGATGGCTTTGGCTGCATCGCCTTCAACTTCCAGACAAATCGCTTCGCCAAGTTTGGCTTCGTTAACCCATTTCCCGGCTTCTCCGTAGTTCGACAAATATGATTCAAAACGTGTTTTCGCGTTTTGGTAATCGCCAGCATCAACCGAGGTTTTAGCACTCAAGATCAAGGCCCGTTCAGCAACCGGTTCGTCCTTATACTGGGTATGCACACCGCTCAGAAGACGTGCGACTTCAACCAAATTAGTGTTGTTAGAGGAGAGAACATTGACCAATGCCGATTCCGCCTCACTGGATGAAGCTGAGCTTTTGTTCTCAAACCAATTCCACCCCACAACACCAATTAGAATAACCAGGGTGACATTGATCAACATGCCCCGGTTTTTGGCGAACCACTCTTCGCCGTTCATCAAAATGTCTGTATCATTCGGTTCACTCATATTCAAAAAAGGACTTTAATTACAGGGAATAATTCAAACAGCAAGCAAAAATAAGTTAAACACCAGGCTTTCGAAAATAAATAAAAATAAATTTAATAATATATTATGAATACAAACTACTTACCGGAGGAGAAAACTTAGTTAGATCAACTCCTACTACTGATTCTTCATATTCCTCTAAAGACGGAATTCTCCCTAGAATAGCAGACAGTACAACAACAGGGGTAGAGGCTAATAATGATTCTCCTTTTTTGCGATCCGAATCCGCTACAACACGCCCCTGAAAAAGGCGAGTGGAAGTAGCCATAACAGTATCACCTTTTTCCGCTTTCTCCTGATTTCCCATACACAAATTACATCCAGGTCTTTCAAGATACATCATGTTTTCGTATTCTGTGCGTGCGTTATTTTTAGGATTTTCATCATTGAATTCAAACCCAGAGTACTTCTGTAAAATATCCCAATCACCCTCTGACTTAAGCTCATCAATAATATTATATGTGGGCACAGCAACTACTAAAGGAGCTTTGAAATCAACATTCCCATTATCCTTTTCAATATTTTCAAGCATTTTGGATAGAATCTTTAAATCACCTTTATGCACCATACATGAACCTACAAACCCAAGATCTACTTTTTTAACACCTTTGTAATATGATAGCTCTCTAATTGTATCATGAGTGTACCTCTTTGATACATCTTCATTATATACATCAGGATCAGCAATCATAGGTTGAGAAATCAAATCTAAATCTACTTCAAATTCCGCATAGTACTTTGCGTCAGCATCTGGCGCTAAAGGTGGATTTTTACCAGAAGTTATATCGGCAATTCTTAAATTTGCTTTATCAATTAAATTTTGCAGAACTTTATTATGATTATCCATTCCTTTTTCTATCATAATATTTATTCTACTCTTCGCAATTTCCAAAGATTGAATTAATGTTTCATTGTTGGAAATGCATATAGAAGCCTTTGCTTTCATCTCAGCTGTCCAATCTGTAAATGTAAATGCTTTATCAGCTAACAATGTACCTATATGCACCTCAATAATACGTCCTTGAAAAACATTTTCCCCACCAAACTGGTCTAACATCTGGGACTGTGTTGCGTGAACAACATCTCTAAAATCCAAGTTTGCTGCTAGTTCCCCTTTAAATGTGACTTTTACAGTTTCAGGGATAGGCATAGATACTTCTCCAGTCGCAAGAGCAAGAGCTACAGTTCCTGAGTCAGCTCCAAATGCAACTCCCTTTGACATTCTTGTGTGTGAATCTCCGCCAATTATTACCCACCAATCATCGACCGTTAAATCGTTTAAAACTTTGTGAATCACGTCAGTCATTGCATGATATTCACCTTTGGGATCTCTCCCGGTAATTAGACCAAACTTATTCATAAATTTCATAAGTCTTGGAATATTATCCTGAGATTTTTTATCCCATACCGAAGCAGTGTGACAACCTGATTGATAAGCCCCTTCTACAACTGGTGAAATAATAGTAGCAGCCATAGACTCTAATTCCTGAGAAGTCATTAGACCTGTAGTATCCTGTGATCCAACGATATCTACTTTAACACGAACATAGGAACCTGAATGCAAAGGGGTTTTTGATTTTGCACCTAAAAGATTTCTGTTAAATATTTTTTCAACTGCCGTGAGCCCTTGATTCTGATGCGAAATTTCTTTTGAAGGGGCAAATACTTCAGGTATGTCAACACCCAAAACTCCAGCAGCAAATGTTTGTAGCTTTTTGCCAAAGACTATTGCATAAGAACCCCCAGCTCTAATAAACTCCATTTTCTGAGGAGTAAATGCTGCAGAAATATCTCGAATTTCCTTATCACCACTAAAGAGTTTCTTCTTTTTTGTATTAACCGTAAAAACTGTTCCTGTTTTAACAGAATATATTTCTTCGAGAATTGGTTCCCCGTCAGAATCTAATATTGTATTCCCATTAGAATCCTTTTTCTTAACCCAATTTTTAAGATCAATGCCAATACCACCAGTAACGCTCACAGTTGTCAAAAAAATGGGAGAAATACCATTTGTGCCAGCAACTATTGGAGCGTAATTTATAAATGGAACATATGGGCTTGCTTGCTTACCAATCCACAAAGCTACATTATTTACTCCAGACATCCTTGAAGATCCCACACCCATAGTTCCTTTTTCGGCTATTAACATTATTTCTTTATCTGGATGCTTCTCCTTTAGTGAAAGTAGTTCTTTTTGGCGTTTTACATTGTGTTCGAACATGCATTTACCATGGAGTTCTCGGTCTGATCTAGAATGAGCATCACCTCCAGGTGAGAGAAAATCAGTTGAAATATCGCCTACACCAGCAACATATGTAACGACTTTAATCTCTTCATCAATCTCAGGGAGTTTGGTAAAAAATTCTGCATTTGCGTAACTTACTAATATTTCCTTCGCGATATTATTCTCATTCTTATAAGCCTCCTCAAGCCGATCCATATCAGCTTCATAGAGAAAAACCTGAGTTTTCAAAACATTTGCAGCCTTATTTGCATTATTCTCATCATCCCCTAATGCTAAATCTATAAGCGCTTCTACAGAAGGCCCACCTTTCATATGTGATAAAAGCTCAAAAGCAAATGCTGGTGATATTTCATTAATTGAATAATGACCAAGAATAATTTCTTTCAGGAATTTTGCTTTTACAGCAGCCGCACTTGTCGTTCCAGGTAAAACATTGTATATAAAAAATTTAACAGAATCCTTTCTTTTAGGATGTTTTGAGTCTTTTATCTGTTCGATGATTTGACACAATAATTTACCATTATCAATAGGCTTAGGATTTAGCCCTTGGTTTTTGCGCTCTTCGATATCAATTAGATAATTTGAGAAATCAGACATAGAATTAAAAACATTTACGGATGCTTATTTGCGGTTAAATATAATTAATTGTATTTTATTAATGCGACATATATCTATATTAATTAAAGTTTTAATGAGTAATTGTAAAGATTTATTGAAATAGCTCCACGCGATTAAAATAATCTGCTGAAAACTGTGAACAGTCTTCGAAATTAAGTCAATGACTCTATGGGCCGGATTCCAATCAATTTTTAAGAAATGAAAATCCGCTTTAAATGCCGATTGTACAAGTTCTCCGTCACATTCCGGCCCACGACCTCCCAGTTGGACTTCAAGAGGTCCGTGTAACGAATACCCTCTTTAGCCGCGAGTTTAAAAGCAATATGTAGCAATTGGCGGAAATGTTGATTGAACTCCGGATGATCCTGCACATGGCGTAACGCATTGGCGTATTGGTCCCCACTCCAGTCGTTCACCGTCTCGGCACTGGGCAACCTATCCGCGTCGATGTCAATCACCGAGGCGTACGGCCCGCAGAGCGCATCCACGTTTTCCAGCGCCTTGGCATAGATCTCCTTGGCCAGTGCCAAACCCTCACCTCCCGCCTCAGCCAAGCCGATGAGTTCCTCGAGCCAAGTCGTGCCAGCGGTTTTGAGGTGCACCCCAGCACCGGTACGCCGTAGCGCCGCACCGATGATCGGGTAAATGGAAAACTTATCACTGCCGCTATGCACACTGAGCTTAAGGTTTTCCGGTAGACCATACTTGGCCACAGCGTGGGCGATCACCGCGAGGTCATCGTTAAACTCCTTTTCAAACTGCGCGATGTCACCAACGTAATCGACCCCCTTGTTAAATCGGCCGGTGAACTTAGGCGCGATGGTCTGCAGATTCACCCCTTCATCCGCCAACGCGGCAAGGATGATCAGCAACTCCGGCGGGGTCTGCGGTGCATCGGTTTCATCCATTGAAACCTCGGCGATGAATTCGCCCTTGTTCGACTCAATGTGCCGATAAATTTTCGCAGCCGCCTGCACCGCGAACAGGTATTTCCCGGCCACCTCCTCCACGTACCCCCGTGAAATATCAAACGGCTGGTCAATGCCCTCGATCGACACGCTGCCGATCAACTCCGGATGGCGCTCAACGAACGCAGGCACCACATCCCCCTCGGCCGACTGCCCAATAAAGTCGGCGACGTCGATCGTGAAAAAATCCGAGCACGCGAGGTACTTGTCCACCGTGTCCATGTTTATGTGGTCGGCGTCCACGTGCCAACCCTTGTGCCAACCAAGCTCCTCGACCGCCACCTTGGCCGCGTCGTACACACTCTGCGGCTCCGACCCTATGAAACTGTGTTCGCGGTTTGACTTGTTCCAAACCGGCACCACGTCGATGCCGTCATTGGCAAGCTGTACACAGGCCTGAAGCTGCGCCTTGGCCTGATGGGCAAACCGGTCGCCGACCCCGATGGTGTATTTTTCCAAAATCAACATTCCGAAAGGGCGGCGAACTTAAGGGAACCCCCGAGCCGAAACAAACAAAATGCCCTTGGCCAAGCGCAGATGACAAATTGTCGTACATGGCATTTGACTTGGTAGGCGCTTGGCCGGTACACAAGCGGTATGCGATTTCTCTTTGCAATCCTGCTCTCAGTTGTTCCTGCACTTGGCCAAGTAGCCGCGGCTGAAAAACCGAATATAATCGTCATCATGGCCGACGATCTCGGCTACGGGGACGTTGGCTGTTATGGGGCCAAGCCGAAGAATCTCAAGACGCCTCACATCGATAAACTAGCCGCCAACGGACTGAGGTTCACCAGCGGCTATTGCTCGGCATCGACCTGCACACCCACTCGTTTTTCATTTTTGACAGGCAAGTACGCGTTTCGACAGAGCAACACCGGCATCGCTCCCCCGAACGGCCCGGCGATCATCCAGCCAGGAATCGAGACGCTGCCGACTTTAATGAAAAAAGCCGGCTACGCCACCGCCGTCATCGGCAAGTGGCACCTTGGGCTGGGCGGACCAAGCGGGCCGGACTGGAACGGCGAACTCAAACCCGGCCCGCGTGACATCGGCTTCGACTACTGTTACCTGCTCCCCACCACCAACGACCGTGTGCCGCAGGTTTACGTCGAGAATTGGCGCGTGAAAAATCTCGATCCGAATGACCCGCTCTGGGTGGGACGCAAAAAACCCAGCCCCGATCATCCCACCGGCATCACCCATCGCAGTACGCTGAAGATGGATTGGAGTCACGGCCACAATTCCACCATTCACAACGGCATCAGCCGAATCGGATTTTATACCGGCGGCCACGCGGCACGATTCCGCGATGAAGACCTGGCCGATGAGTGGGTTAACCAATCGAACAAGTGGATCGAGTCCAACAAGGATAATCCGTTCTTCCTCTTTTTCTCTTCGCACGACCTACACGTACCACGCATTCCGCACGAGCGATTCCGCGGAACGTCAACGCTGAGTTATCGCGGTGACGTGATCGTGCAGCTCGACTGGTGCGTCGGCGAACTGGTCAAAACCCTCGACCGGCTCAAGCTCTCCGACAACACGCTAATTGTGTTCTGCTCCGACAACGGCCCAGTCGGCGACGACGGCTACAAGGACGAAGCGCTCGAAAAGATGGCTGACCACTCGCCGAACGGCCCATTCAGCGGCGGCAAATACAGCGTCCTCGAGGGAGGCACCCGCACGCCATTCATCACCTATTGGCCGGGCAAAATAAAACCGGGCGTCTCTGACGAGATCGTTTGCACCATCGACATGGCCGCCAGCTTTGCGGCGTTAACCGGCACAAAACTCCCCAACGACGCCTGCCCCGACAGCTTCAACGTTCTCGGTGCGTTGCTTGGCAAAAAAGGAGCCAAGGGCCGCGACCACCTCGTGCAGCAGGACAACGGCCGGGGCGGAAACTACGGTTACCGTGTCGGCAATTGGAAACTGCAGCGGCACGACTCCAAGCGGAAACGCAACGTCGTCGTCACCAACAAGCTGGCCAACACCCCCGCGCCGCGTTTTGCCCTGTTCGACCTGAGCAAGGACGTTAAGGAAAAAGTCGATGTCTCCAAAAAGCACCCGAAGGTGTTCAACCGGATGAAGGCCGGATTGCAAAAAATCATCGACAACGGCCGCAGTCGGCCCTGAACGTCAGCCCTCCGCAGGCTCCTCGTCCAGCCCCAGCCACTGCCATGGGGCGAAGTTGTGCAGCGTCAACTCGACCCGTTCGCCACGAATTTCCGCCACCGACAGGCTGGCGTAATCCACCTCGAACCGATCCATCGTGGAAAACGGCTCCTTCAACAGGAGCGCCAGTAGCATTCGAATGACGCCGCCGTGACAGAAAACCAGCACGTCGTCGCCCTCCCCTTCGCTCAGGATTCGATCGAGACTCCGCTTGATGCGCGACTCGTAGACGTCCATCGGCTCGGCCTCCGGTACTTTACCGTTTTGCAGGTGCACAAGCCAGTCGATGGCGTCCATGCCGAACTTCTCCTCAATCTCGTACCACTTGTAGCCGGTCCACACCCCGAAATCGACTTCGCGTAAATCGTCAATCACCACCGCCGCTTGGCCAAGCGCATCCAGCAACGGCTCAGCCGTCTGTCGCACGCGAACCATCGGACTGCAATAGATCCGATCAAACGGGCGATCATCGAGGAACTTGGCCAAGCGCTTGGCCTGTCGATGGCCAAGTGGCGACAGTTCCATGTCGATACGGCCACCAAAAACCTGGTGATACTCCTCCGCCACCTCCCCGTGGCGAACCAGATAAAGCCGCGTTGGCTGCTCCCGACAGGACATAAACGTCAACCGGCCGCAATCGCGGTCTTCTGCAACTCAAGCAACTCGCTGATGCCCTTGCGACCATGAGTCAACATGGCGGCAAGCTCCGCATCGCTGAACGTGTCCTTCTCGCCCGTGCCCTGAAGCTCGATGAACTCACCCTCGGCATTCATGACTAGGTTCATGTCCACCTCGGCAGCGACATCTTCGACGTACGGCAAATCCAGAATCGGCACATCGTTCACTACGCCAACACTCACCGCAGCCACCGGCGACACAATGGGGTCGACCGTTAACAGCCCATCCGCCTTTAGCTTGGCCAAGGCGAGTGAAAGTGCAACGTACCCCCCGGTGATGGAAGCCGTTCGCGTCCCGCCGTCGGCCTGCAACACATCGCAGTCGATCCAAACGGTACGTGGCCCGATTTTGACGAGATCCAGCGCTGCGCGCATGGAGCGGCCAATCAACCGTTGAATTTCCTGCGAGCGCCCATCGATCTTGCCCTTAGAACTGTCGCGGCGTTTGCGGTCCAGCGTGGAGTACGGCAGCATGGAATACTCCGCCGTGATCCACCCGCCCTCGACACCCTGCGCCTTCATCCAGCGCGGCACCTCCTCCTCGATGGTGGCGCAGCAAATGACGCGTGTGTCGCCCCACTCGATCAGGGTCGAACCGGTGGCGTGCGGGGCGATGTTGTTCTTGAATGTGACCGTGCGGAGTTCGTCCGCTGCCCGGCCGTCGGGGCGTTGTTTGGAACCTGAAGCTTCGTCGCTCATGGGCGCGCAACGTACCGCCTCACGGGGTTCAACTCAATGATAATGCCGCGGATGATCCTGACCGACGTTTTGATAGTGTGTGGCCAACTCAAGGCAGCCACCGGTGTCGAGTTGCCCAACGCAACCCCGGTAAATCTCCTGCCACGGGGTCTGATGCCGAATCTCCAGCGGCGTGAAATTCTCTCGGCGCCTGACCAATTCCTCGTCGGAAACCAGCAGATCCACTCGGCACTCGTTTAGATCCACCCTCACTTCATCGCCGGTCTCGAGTAGCGCGAGATTGCCCCCAGCCGCCGACTCGGGCGCTATGTTCAGGATACTAGGACTGGCCGAAGTGCCGCTCTGACGCCCGTCCCCCATCGTCGGCAGCGTACGAATGCCGTCCTTCAGCAGGTAATCCGGCGGCTGCATGTTCACCACTTCACCGGAACCGGGATACCCGATCGGCCCGCAGCCCCTGATGGCCAACATGCAGGAATCGTCGATTCCCAGCGCCGGGTCGTTGATCCGCGCACGATAATCCTCCGGCCCCTCAAACACGATTACCCGCGAGACGAACATGTTCTCATTACCAGGCTCGGAAAGGTAACGCGCGCGAAAATCGTCGCTCACCACGCAGGTCTTGATCAGGCCAGCGTCGAACAGGTTGCCCTTCAACACCAGAAAACCGGCCTTCTCTTTCAGCGGTTTATTGTACGCGTAAATCACCTCGCGGTTCGGGCTTGGCGTTTTCTCATGATTCTCCGCAACCGTCCTCCCCGAGACCGTCATTGCGTCCCCGTGAATCCGCCCCGCATCGAGCAGTTCACGAAACACGCCCGACACTCCGCCCGCGCGGTGATACGATTCACCGAGAAACTTGCCTGCCGGTTGGCAGTTGACCAGCAGCGGCACATCATACCCCACGTCCTGCCAATCCTGCAGCGTTAACTCCACGCCGAGATGACGCGCGATCGCCGTCAGGTGAATCGGGCAGTTCGTCGACCCTCCGATCGCCGTATTGACGACGATCGCATTCTCAAACGCCTTGCGAGTCATCACCTTGCTCGGTGTTAAATCCTCATGCACCATATCGACAATTCTCTTGCCGGTACGGTAGGCCATTTGCCCGCGTTCGCGATAGGCAGCCGGGATCGAAGCGCAACCCGGTAGCGACATCCCCAGTGCCTCCGCCAGCGAGTTCATCGACAGGGCCGTCCCCATCGTATTGCAATGTCCCACGCTCGGCGTCGAGGCTGCCACCTGCTCAAGAAACTCCTCCATGTCGATCTTCCCCTCGGCGAGCAGTTTGTTCCCCTCCCACACCATCGTCCCGGAGCCGGCCAGTTCGCCGTTGTACCAACCGTCCAGCATCGGGCCACCCGACTGCACGATCGCCGGCAGATTCATTGTGGCAGCCGCCATCAGGCAGGCCGGGGTCGTCTTGTCGCAGCCGGTCGTTAGCACCACGCCGTCAAACGGGTAACCGTGCAGCACCTCCACAATCCCGATGTAGGCCAAATTGCGATCCAGCGCCGCCGCCGGCCGCCGGCAGCTTTCCTGGATGGGGTGCACCGGAAAAACGAACGGAATGCCACCCTCATCGCGGATACCGGCCTTGACCCGCTCGACTGTCTCGATATGCCCCCGGTTGCAGGGGGTAATGTCGCTGCCGATTTGTGCGATCCCGATGATCGGCTTGCCCGCCCGCAACTCCTCCGGCGTGATGCCATAATTCAGAAACCGCTCGATGTAAATCACCGTGCCATCCGGATGGGCCGGGTTATTGAACCACTCTTCACTCCGAAGTCGCTTGGTTGTATTATTCGAGTCACTCATGCGCTTGGCCAAGCGTAAGCGATCCCTCCCCCGCTGTCAGCAGCGCTTGGCCAAGCGATGTGGCTTGCCATGGTTCGCGGTCTCGGAGACATTGCGGCGCATGTTCAGCCTGAAAGGAAAGAACGCAGTGGTGACCGGGGCTGGCTCCGGGATTGGCCAGGCGATCGCATTGGCCTTCGCCAAACAGGGAGCACGGGTGGACGTGCTCGAGATTAACACCGAGGCTGCCGGTGAAACGGTGGAAAAGATTCGAAGCGAGGGTGGCGAGGCTGATGCGGTCGAGTGCGACGTCACCCGGCACGATCACGTCCAAGAGGTGTTCGACAAACTGGGCACCGACCGGGGTGGTCTTGATTGCCTCGTCAACAACGCCGGTATCGCCCACGTCGGCAATATCACCAACACGAGCGAGGCCGATTTTGATCGCGTCATCAACGTGAATCTGAAGGGCGTGTTTAACTGTCTCAAGGGCGGCGTGCAGCAGATGCTTAAAAGCGGTGGTGGCTCGATCGTCAACATCGCCTCCACTGTGTCCACGATGGCGATCAACGATCGACTGGCCTACAGCACCAGCAAGGGCGGCGTTTTGGCGATGACCTATGCCGTGGCCAAGGATCATCTGCACGACAAGATTCGCTGCAATGCAATCCAACCCGGCCGCATTCACACGCCGTTCGTCGACGGGTTCATCGCGAAAAATTATCCCGACAATCAGGAGGAAATGTTCCGGAAACTTTCCGAGTACCAACCGGTCGGCCGCATGGGCAAACCGGAAGAGGTCGCCGCGATGGCGGTTTTTCTATGCAGCGACGAGGCATCGTTCATCACCGGCTCACCCTTCGCGGTGGACGGCGGCACGCTGTACGTTCGCTAACGCTTGGCCAAGCGCGGCCTACGTCATGTGAAGGATGGCCTTGATGACGCCGGTCTCCGGTTTGAGCCAGTTTTGGAATTCGCCCACGAACTCATCGTAACCTGCGCTGTGCGACAACCAAGGCGTTGTATCGATCACCCCATCCTCAATCAGCTTGATGATACGCGTAAAATCGCTTGGCACAGCATTGCGTGACGCCTTCACCGTCAACTCCGGCCGATGAATGGTCACATGCTTGAATGTTAACTCCTGCGTCGTGATCCCCACGTAAACCACCTGCCCCGTGAACGCCGCATACTGGAATGCGTTGGACATCGAAACATGGCTGCCGGTGGCATCGATGACTGTAGTCGGCAGTTCGCCACCGTTGACTTCCTTCAAGCGTTCCACATCAGTGTCATCACCCTTGAACACGACCGTGTGATCCACTCCAAGCCGATCCTTACAGAACGCCAGGCGCGTTTCGTTCATGTCCATCACCGTGATCTCCGCCTTGGCCACCTTCAAAAACTCGATCACAGCCAAGCCGATGGGCCCCGCGCCGATCACCAGCACCTTTTCGCCCTCGCGTGTCGCCGCTCGGTCCACGCAGTGGCAACCGATCCCGAGTGTCTCCACCAGAGCCAGTTGGTCGAGTGTCAGTTTTTCTGACGGATGCAGCTTGCGCGCGGGCAGAACGAACTGCTCGCACATGCCACCGTCCTTGTGCACGCCGATCACCTCCAGCGATTCACAGCAGTTGGTGTTGCCGTTGCGACAGGCAAAACATTCCTGACAATTCATGTACGGCTCAACAGAGCAGCGGTCGCCCGGCTTGACATTGGTCACGACCTCTCCGACCTCAACCACCTCCACCCCGAGTTCGTGCCCCGGCACGACCGGATAGGTGAAAAACGGCATCTTGCCGAGATAGCCTGAAACATCCGTCCCGCAAATCCCAACGCGGTGCACCCGCACCAACGCCTCCCCGGCACCCGGTTGGCCCGGCGACTCGATGTCTGCCGTGACAAACTGCTCCGGCTTTTCCAGTACAATTGCTTTCATGAATAATTCCCGCTCGGCCAAGCGCTTGCTTTAGTCTGAGAAAAGGAACTCGAGATCGTTTTGAGTCAGGCTCTTGGCAAAGCCGTCGTCGCCGAGTACATCCGAAACCGTCTTGGCCTTCTGCTGTTGCAGATCCCAGATTTTCTCCTCCACCGTACCGGGCGAGATCATCTTGTAGGCGTTCACCGTCGCGGTCTGGCCGATACGGTGGGTTCGGTCGATCGCCTGCGCCTCCACCGCAGGGTTCCACCACGGGTCGTAAATTACCACGTAACTGGCACTCGTCAGATTCAGGCCGGTGCCGGCCGCACGCAGACTGAGTAGGAAGACCGAGGGTGACTCGTCCTCCTGAAACTGATTCACAATCTCCTGCCTGTTTTTGGTTTCGCCAGTCAACAGGAAGGTCGGAATCTCGCGATCCTCGCACTGCTTCTCGAGGATTTGCAACATGCGAACGAACTGGCTGAAGATGAGCACCTTGTGGCCCTCCTCGAGCAGCGGTTCGACCAACTCGAACAGCGTGTCCATCTTGCCGGAACTCGTGTCGCTGCCAACCAAACCGGGGTGACAACAAATCTGCCGCAGGCGGGTGAGCGCAGCGAGTACGTGCATCTTGCTCTTGGCAATGCCCTTCTGCTTCACGGCCTTCATCACCTGTTCGCGGCTGCGCTTTAACTCGGCAAGGTAGAGCGTTCGCTGCTCCTCCGGCAATTCACAGTCCAGCCGCTGCTCGACCCGATCCGGCAGGTCCTTCGCCACCTGCTTTTTGATCCGGCGCAACAAAAGCGGACGTAACTTGGCAGAGAGTTTGCGACGGGCAATCCG
This sequence comes from Verrucomicrobia bacterium UBA6775, assembly GCA_002453165.1. GTDB lineage: Bacteria > Verrucomicrobiota > Verrucomicrobiia > Limisphaerales > UBA1096 > UBA1096. Next base: position 3,512 of record DKGH01000068.1, on the reverse strand, counting down.
CGCGGCGCCCTCCTCTTTCTCCGCGACCTTCAGATCATACGTCTGGCCGAAGTGTTCCTGGTTACCGAGATAATTCGGCTGGATAAAATCAACAATGCTCCAAAGATCGAGCATCCGGTTTTCGATCGGCGTTCCGGTAAGCGCCAGTTTGTGGTCGGCCTTGAGTTGCTTGACCGACTTAGTGACCTGCGCACCGGGATTCTTGATGAACTGGGCCTCATCCAGCACCACAGCGCGAAACGCAAACTTGGCCAAGTCGTCCAGATCACGGCGCAGGATGGAATAATTGGTCACGACGATGTCGTGCTCGGGGATAAACTTCCGCAGGTTATGACGCGCCTGACCACTCTCGAGCACCAGCACCTTCATGTCCGGCGTAAACTTTTCCGACTCACGTCTCCAGTTGTGGAGCACTGAGGCCGGGCAGATGACCAGTGCCGGCTTCGGTTTGGAGTTTTTCCTGCGATTGGCCTTCAACCATGACAACCACGTAAGCGTCTGCAGCGTTTTACCCAATCCCATGTCGTCCGCCAAAATGCCGCCCAACTTGAGCTTGGCCAAGTGACAGAGAAAATTAAACCCGTCCTTCTGGTATGGACGCAACTCGGCGCAGATGTTTTCCGGCAATTCGGTGACATCGACTCCTTCGAATTCATCCAGTCGACCGCGCAATTCCTCGAGTTCCTCCGTCGGCACAAACTTGGCCAAGCCCTCCTCGTCCAAGTGCGCTGCCTGCTCGAGGCCGATCTTTTGCTCGATCGGCGTCAAGCCATCGACACCCAGGTCCGCCATCGCCTCCTGCGCCTCGACAACGGCCTTTTGGTCGAGTTGCACCCAACCTGCGTCCGGCAGCTTTACGAAGCTGCCACTCGCCCCGGCCAGCTGTTGCAGATCGCGATCGGTCAGTTTCATACCCTCCTCCTCCCACTCGGCGGAGACGGACAACCAGTCGATGCCGCTACCGCGGACGATCAATTTCGGCTTTAGGCGCTTGGGTTGCAGGAACAGGCGCTTGAATTCCTGATCGCCCACGTAATCGGCCTCGGGCCGATCCGGCCAGGCGGCGTGAAGGCTCTCGAGAAAAAGTGGGTTGGCATCGCCCACCCACAAACCGGGCTCCGGCGTGAACCAGTCCAGCCGCTTCAGCCATTCGACTGCGGCCTCCAGTCGATCATCATCCAACACCTCCGGTTTCTTCGATTTTCTTTTTTGGGATTTTTCCCGAATCCACTCGTGGCCGCTCCATTGCCACATCGAATTGTCGCTCTGGCTCTTGGCCAGCAACTTCAACCGCACCGTCTCCTCCGCCATCTCAAAGACAAAACGCGGGGTGGCCTTGTGAGTTTCGCAAAGCTGCTCCCAATTGACGCCATTGGTCGTCTTGATTTTGCGGAGATTGGTCAGCAACCGGTGCGTGAGCTTGGAGACAGGGGCCTTTTGCTTGCTGGCCCAATTGCCAAGCACCTCCGCCGCTGGCGCGTTGCGAAGGAGAAACACCTCGGTCCCGATCAACGCCAGCGTCGGCTCCCCGGCGAAAAAGATTACGTCCGACATTGGGCAAGATTTTTTCCCGGGCAGTTTGACCGTGTGTGTGAAATACAGGTTGGACTTGTCCTTCTCGAGATCCGGTTCCATCTCGATGATGCGCCCCATGAACTCGATCGGCTTGGCTTGACTCTCCAACTCGATGCGATCGCTCTTGCCCCACTGCACCAGCCACTTCAGGAGATCAGCCCCCTCGAGAGGGATCAACTCTGCTTCGGTATCGTAGTCATTCCGGATGCCCGATGACCAGCGTACAAAATTCCAGTCGTCGGCGGGAAACAACTCCTGCTCATGCGCGGCACGCATTGTCAGGTCAGCCATATCGTCCAGCGTTTTGACGCGATCCCCGGTGCGAGGCCGGATTACGTGAATCTCTACCCCCAGCCGGTTCAGCCCCGGCAACTCCTTGTCGCGGATCACCCTCCCGTAAACCTTGACCGTGGCGCGAGGTGCATCGAGGTGGCCAAGCGACGGGGGGAACATCCACTCCTCTAGTCCCTTGAACAATTGGAAATCCTTTTCCTCCTGCTCCACCTCGGCGAAACGGGAAAAGTTGGCGTAGGGCATCAGCTCGTTCGGCACCGAGCGACCCGACTTCATGAAGACCAGCGCCAGCTCCTCCAACCGCGTGTCGCCGCTCAACTGCGTCAGGGAGCCCCACCAGTCATCCGCGCTAAAGTCCTTGCGGGACAGGGTCAGCTTGCTGAAGTAGTCCTCCAGCAGCAGCCACGAGCGCTGGGAATCCGTGCACTCGGAAAACAACTTCAACAAGGCCGCACGCTCGGCCACGTCCTCCTTGGACTCGGACAACTGATGGCGCAGGTCGGCAAAGTCGCCGTACGTGTTGTCGATCACCTTGTGATGGGCATCGTACTTCGACGCCTTGGCGGAGCTGATAACAGGTTTTTTTTTCTTGGCTGTTCTTGGCATTCGCTTGTGTCAATAAAGCAGACTTGTGATAGCGACATAACCGGGTGGGGCTCGTCAAACTTAAAATTTTTTTTTAAAACCCCCAACCGTTCATCCAGACTTGACAACCCGTGCTTTGACTTTGCCAACGTCATTCCCGTATCTTGCCGCGCGATGAATTTGATCCGTTATTCGGATGCCCGTTACGAGGCCAAGCTGGCCAGGCTCACCGCCGCATCCAGTCTGTTCGACCCGTTGATCGAACAGCGCACGCTCGACATCGTTCGCGTTGTAGAACGCGACGGAGACAAGGCGGTGCTGAATTACACCAGACAGTTCGATGGCGCCTCGCTTCGCGCCGCTGACCTTGCCATATCGGCCAAGCGCTTGGCCGAGGCCTGGAACGCCACCCGGCCCAAGACCAAGCGCGCCATCCGCCTGGCCAAGGCGAACGTCGCCTCGTTCGCTAGGCAGTCTCTGCGTAAAAACTGGAAGGCACGGAATACACAGCACGGCTCTGTTGGAGAAAAATTTGACCCGTTTCAGCGGGTCGGCGTTTACATCCCGGGGGGTACCGCCCCTCTCGCCTCCACCACGTTGATGACTGTCACTCTGGCCAAGGCGGCCGGTTGCCCTGAAATCGTCGCCTGCACCCCGTGCGACAAAAACGGAGAGGTCAATCCCGACCTACTCGCCGCGCTTGGCCAAGCGGGAGCCACGGAGGTCTACCGCGTCGGTGGCGCACAGGCGATCGCCGCGCTGGCCTGCGGTACGAAGACCATTCGACCGGTGCAAAAAATCTTCGGCCCCGGCAATGCCTACGTCGTGGCAGCCAAGCGACTGCTGTTCGGTCGCGTCTCCATCGACCTGCTACCCGGCCCAAGCGAGCTGTTCGTGCTGGCTGACTCCAGCGCCAACCCGGCGTTCGCAGCAGCCGACCTGTTGGCCCAGGCCGAGCATGGCTCAGGCCACGAACGGGTTTGGCTCGCCACCACTTCAAACAAACTAATCGCGGACGTACAAAAAGAGATTGAGCGACAACTCCCCACTCTCTCCCG
>DKGH01000203.1 GCA_002453165.1 Verrucomicrobia bacterium UBA6775 | reverse complement strand
ATCCGACCTTTACAACGCCGTTCATGACGTGCCCATGCCGCCGTCGATCAAGGTGTTCGGCATCCTGCAAATTGTTTTCGGCTCGATGGGCTGTGTGTGCGGGGGCACAGGGGCAGGATTAGTTCTGCTAATGATGACGAACGAGGAGTTCGCATATGGATTTGAACAGGGGTTGACCGCAAGTCACACCGAGGGATACACCTCCCTGCTGGTGATCACTAGCGTGATCACCCTTCTGTTGAGTGTCTTCCAGATCATCACCGGCGTTGGGCTGCTAAAGAAGCGGAATTGGGGGCGAACCGGTTCCCTCCTTTATGCAGTCGTTACCATGCTGGTATCGATCACTTCCACCATCCTCACCATCAGCATGATGAAGGAAGGGCCAAACGTGGCGTTTACCCTGATCAGCACCATCGGCGGCGCGATGTTTAACCTAATCTACCCGATCTGCATCCTGATTTTCCTGACGCGGCCCGCGGTGGTGGAGGGGCTGCGGGGCAGGTGATGCCTCACTTCGGCCGCTGTGCCGGTGTCTTCCAATTTTTGTGCCAACGGAACTGCCACAGTTTCTCGTTGGCAGCCAGCTCCGCGTGGCCATCGTAAAACACAAGATTGATCGCTCCCGGCAGTGCGCTGTTTTTGAAATTCCGGGAGAGCACACTGGTGCCGCCGGCTGAATATTTGTGGCGGGCCAGGGTGATGCGCGCCATGCCGGCGTTCTCCCCGGCGTTGCCGGTGGCCAGATTGGAGGCCGGCCGATCCCGCTCCTGCGGCCAGGCGTCCACCCACATTGAGTCGGAGAAAATCGGGCTCTCGCTCGTATGCCGCACATCGGAGTCCATCCGAAACGCATTCTTTACCAGCGGAAACAGTCCCGCGCCGTTGGGCCAGTCGCCCGAGTAAAACCAGCCGTTCAACGCGTAGCTCCCGGTCCACTTGGGCTCGCGCGTGCCGGGGCGCATTTCGTTGCTCCACACCCAGGCCGAGTTTGCCGTGCCGGGCTTTCCTTTCTTGTACAAGGCACTCGGGCAGAGACGGATCGCATCCACCTCGGAGTAATACTCGGCGATCGACGCCATCCACAGCATGTTCCGGCCCTTGTGAATTCCGCCGTTGTACGAGGGTGTTTCGCCAGTCTCGTTGGAGTAAAGAAAGAACCCCAGTCCAAGCTGCTTCACGTTGTTCAGGCACTTCATCTCGGTGGCCTTGGCCTTCGCCTTGGCCAAGGCCGGCAGCAGCAAGCCGGCGAGGATCGCGATGATGGTAATCACCACCAGCAATTCGATCAGCGTGAAACCGTTTTTGTTTGAATTGTGAACTTTCATCGGACGAAGGCCACGGATTGGCCAAGCGCAGCGGGACAATAAAACCGCACTCCCGCTTGGCCAAGCGCAGAAAATCGCTGACTCCGCTTGGCCAATCCGCTAGGTTCCGTCCCGCACAATGAAACTGATCCACATCCCCACCCTCTGCACACTGGCCGCCATTGCGCTTGGCCAGGCACCACTCCACGCCGCCGACAAGGCCAAGACGAAGCCGGCCGACAAACCGGTCACCCAGGCGCTCATCACCGGCACCGAGGCCGGTTGGCGGCCGATGACCAAGGACGATTTTGTGAACGTCAACTGTCACGATGACACGTGGTCATTCGAGGGCAACCTGATAAAGTGCACCGGCAAACCGGTCGGCGTCATCCGCACGAAAAAGATGATAAAAAATCTCGAGTTGGTCGTGGAGTGGAAGCACAAGCAGTACGGTGGCAACTCCGGCGTGTTTCTATGGGCCACACCGGACAGCATCAAGCGACTCGAGGAGGGCAAGGGCCGCCTGCCCGGCGGCATTGAGGTGCAGGTGCTCGACCTTGGCTACGCCGAGCTATACGAAAAGCGCCACAAAAAACCGTCCGACTGGTTCACCTCACATGGCGATGTTTTCCCAACCCAAAACGCGAAGATGAAACCGTTCCCACCGGTCGCCCCCAACGGCAAACGCAGCTTCCCCTCAAAAAACACGACGAAGGGCATCAACCAGTGGAACCACTATTACATTCGTGCGATCAACGGCGAAGTGCGCCTGTGGGTCAACGGCGTCGAAGTCTCTGGCGGCACCGACTGCCAACCGGCCATCGGCTACCTCTGCCTCGAGTCCGAGGGCGCGCCCATCGAGTTTCGCAACCTCCGAATCCGCGAACTGCCGTAAGCAGTTATTCCTCGGCTGTTTCTCCTGATTCGACTGAGTCACCTGCTGGCGATTCCTCCAACATGAACGCACCAACGATCTGACCAATCGCAGCAGCTAACGTAATCCATAACCCGATTCCGACGACTTCGAATCCAATAGGACCACCTGCCACCCCTATTAGAATCCATACAACTGTTAACAAGACGAATAGCCCTGAAACAATATGTTCTCTTTTTCGGTTCATAGCCGCTGACGCGATTCCCAGCACGACAAAAAAAAGAGTAGCATAAGCCCATCCGGGCCCACCGCTTTTTCCAGCTTCAGTTAAGACCATTTTGCCGAAAACGAAGCCACTCATGCTAGCGAACATAATGTCCAACCAGGGAAGGAAGTAGGCTATTACAATTAACCCCGCACACACTCTTGCTATATGTTTCATAAGAATTGTTTTTTGGAAAAATTTTAGGATTACAGGTTGGCAACTATTCCTCCTCGAGCTTGAACGCACCAACGATTTGACAAATCGGAGCGATGATCGTGATCACCAACCCAATACCAATAACATCCAGAATGGATGCATCGCCGTCACCAACTCCACCGGCATCCGCCAAGCCCCAAATGACGATCAAAAACACAAACGCACCGGAGATCAAATGCAGTCCCTTTTTGTTTAGCGCGGCGGACGCAATCCCCAATACCGGGAAGAAATAGGTTCCATA
>DKGH01000018.1 GCA_002453165.1 Verrucomicrobia bacterium UBA6775 | reverse complement strand
CAAGGCCAAGGGCATCAAGTGCGTCATCAACACCGACGCGCATCGCAATGAGCATGCCGGTTTTCTGCGTCTGGGCACCGGCATCGCGCGCAAGGGCTGGCTCACCGCCAAGGACGTCATCAACACACTCCCCTTGGCCAAGATCCGCAAGGAACTCTCCAAAAAACGCAGTAAAAAATAGCGCTTGGCCAAGCGCGTTAATTAAATAAATCCTTGGCGTCGCGCATTCGTGACTCAATGTGTTTCACGACCGGCATGGTGCGAACGATGGAGGCTTTCTGGGTTTGGCCACGGAAGCGGCGCATCTTGACTTTGACGGCGGCAACCGGTTCTCCGTTTCGGTCGCGAACCGGGGCGGTTACTGTCACGGTTTTTTTCTCCTTGGCGTATCCAAACTGGGTGGTTTCGAGGACTCCTTCCGTCACTTTACTGGCCGTTTGCCCAAGCTTGGCTGAGTCCATGCTGCCAACGACCTTGAGTGGGGCATTCGGGTTGGCTCGGGCGAAAATCTGCACGTCCTCAATGCGTTCCCACTGGGTTTTGATGGACTCGATCAACCGCTGGGCGAGGATGATTTTCCTTTTATGTATGACTTTCGGATGAGCGAAACTGGCCGTTGTGTCGAGGAACGTGATGAAACCCACTTTGCCCGCCCGGCGCCCCCGGTCGGAAAACGTGTTGATCCGTATGCCGTTATGATAGCATTCAAAGCGGTCCGCTTTACAAACCACTCGCAGCGTGTGCCACTCTTTTTTGGGTATGGTCAGATCACCGATGGTATTCCAACTGCTTGTTTCCTTTTCATCAACAACTTTGGTCAGGGTCAACTTGTTGTCGATTGTGTCGATCGTCAGTGCGAAAAAGTTTTTGGCATCCTTTGCCCTAAACACGATGCCGGCCATCTGTTTAAAAGCACCGGAGTCGATCCGCAGTCGGGTTGAAAAAGTGAAGTCTCCGTATTCTTCCCCTTCATAAAGGCAGATTGCTGCCCCTTTCCGGAAGGAACTGCTGGAGGATTGTGAGAGCGCCTGACTGTTGGCCAGATTGTTGTTACCGGAGTTTTCCTTGGCAAGGGATGACGGCGTCCGCGTCTCGGTGACCTGCCACTTGGCTGGGCTGGAGAGATCGTCCTTACCCAGGAATGTCGCCGAAAACTTGTCCGGGCGTTTGCCAACCTTGGTTTGGCTGAAGTCGAATTTGAGTTCCTCCGCAGCCGGGCCAAGCGGCCAAGCGGCTGTGACCAGGAAAGCGAGAGCCAATCGGATCATGACGCACGAAGGCTACCAAAAGAAAATCGGGCCGCAAGTGCGACCCGTTTCAAAATTCGCCTGGCCAAGCGCTTGGCCTACGGCTTCCAGATCATGTCCGCGACCGTGTGGCCGGCCGGAATGAACGGCAGCACGTGCTCGGTGTACGGCACGACGACGTCCAGCACGTAGGCCTCATCCGACTCGAGCATCCGCTGCAGGGCCGCCTTGAGATCGCGCTTGTACATCACGCGCTCGACCGGCAGGCCGAAGCCCTTGATCATCTCGACGTAGTCTGGATAGATCTGCTTCATGTCGTCCGGGTTGCCGAGGTAGGTGTGGCCGCGGTTGCTGTCGTAAAAACGATCCTCCCATTGCACTACCATGCCGAGGTGCTGGTTGTTGAGGATGATCGCCTTTGCGGCGATTTTCTCGATCTTGGCCGTGGCCAGCTCCTGAACGTTCATCAGGAATGATCCATCGCCGTCGATGTCGATGACCTCCTTGTCCGGCCGGGCGACCTTGGCGCCAAGCGCGGCTGGATAGCCAAAACCCATCGCACCGAGGCCGGCACTGGTGAGCACCTGCCGGGGGTTGTCTGATAGAAAATATTGGCAGCCCCACATTTGGTGTTGGCCAACGCCGGTGGTCAAAATCGCGTCGCCCCCGGTCAGCTTGTACAGTTCCTCAATCACCATCTGAGGCAGGATGACCTCGCTCTCGAAGCCGGCGAGATGGTCCTTCATGTGCTGCGATTGCATCACCTCTTCGGTCACGCGGTAGCCGAATGGCGCCTTCTCCTTCCACGCGGCGACCTGCTTTTTCCAGTTGGCAAAATCGTTTTGCAACGGCCGCTCAGTGATCATTTCCGCGAGGCGTTCCAAGGCGTATTTCACGTCGCTGACCACCGGCAGGGCGACCTTTCGGTTTTTATTGATCTCGGAAGGGTCGATGTCGATGTGGACGATCGTTCCGTGTTCGCAGAATTTCTCGACCTTGCCGGTCACGCGGTCGTCGAATCGCACGCCGCACGCCAGCAGCAGGTCGGCTCCATCGGCGATCTTGACCGGGTTGCCTTCCGCGTCCTTTTCGAATTCACCGCTCACAGCCCAGTTGGAGTAGGCCGAGCCGTGCATACCGAGCCAACGGAGCGACAGTTCGTGCGTCTCGGGGAATGCGCCCAGCCCCATGACGGTCGAGGTCACCGGGATGCCGGTAGCGTCTACCAGTTTGCGCAGCGCCTCGCTGGCATCTGCACTGATGATGCCGCCGCCGACGTAGAGCACTGGTCGCTCGCTCTTTTCGATCAGCCCAACGATCTCATTCAGCTCAAGGTCGCTCGCTTTTTTGCTCTCGGGATCAAATCCCTTGATGTCGACCTCGTCCGGGAAGAAAACCTGTGCGCGTGTCTGCTGGATGTTCTTCGGCACATCGACGACCACCGGGCCGGGCCGGCCGCTGGTGGCAATCTTGAATGCCTGCTTCACCACGGTCGGGATCTCATTGATGTCGGTGACGAGAAAACTGTGTTTCACCACCGGTAGGGTCATCCCGTAAAAATCAGTCTCCTGAAATCCGCCCTTGCCGATCATCGCCTGCGGGACCTGTCCGGTGATGGACACCAGCGGGATGGAGTCCATGTACGCGTCGGCGATGCCGGTGACGAGGTTCGTGGCGCCGGGGCCACTGGTGGCCATGCAGACGCCTGCCTTGCCGGTGGCACGGGCGTAGCCCTCAGCGGCAAAGACGCCGCCCTGTTCGTGCCGGGGCAGGATGGTGCGAATCTGCTCGGAGCGGGTCAGCGCCTGGTGGAATTCCATGCTGGCACCTCCCGGGTAGGCGAAGATCGTGTCCACGCCCTCGCGCTCAAGTGCCCGGACGAGGATCTCGCAGCCCAGCAGGCTGGGGCCTAGTTCGCCCTTGGTTTCCGTTTGCGGGTTCGTTTTTGTTTCAGTTGTTTCGCTCATCTTCTGTGCGGTGGGTTGCAAAAAAAAGCCCACGACCGGGCTGGTCGTGGGCTTTTTGGAAATTCGGTGTTATTCGCAACAAGCCCCCGACCGGTCGGGTAGTACCACGACCAGTTCTACAAGTACTGCTGTTACGACGTTTGATGCCATGAACGGGTGAATAAGTAGCGTGCAGTCTCCGGTGCGTCAAGCGGCAATTTCACCCTCCCGCTTGGCCAAGCGCTTGGCCTTGGGGTTATTCCTCGGCAGGGGGTTCGGCAGTTTCCTCTGCAGCCGGGGTGTCTGCCTCTTCGTTGGATTCCGGTTTGCCCTCGGTGATCTCAGAGTGGATTCGTGCGGCCAGTTCCTTGTTTTCCTCCAGCGCACGTCGTGAAGCTTCCTTGCCCTGACCGATCATTTCGCCGTCGTACTGCAGCCAGGCGCCCTTCTTTTGGATCACGCCACGCGCGAGGCCGACGGCGATGAGGTCGCCCTCCCAGTTAATGCCCTGCCCGTACATGATGTCGAACTCCGCCTCGGTGAACGGCGGGGACACCTTGTTTTTGACGACCTTGGCGCGGACATGGTTGCCGACGACGTTGCCGGTGTTGTCCTTGAGTTGTTCGCGGCGACGGATATCGATGCGCACGCTGGAGTAAAATTTCAGCGCCTTGCCTCCCGGGGTGGTCTCGGGGCTGCCAAACATCACGCCGACCTTTTCGCGCATCTGATTGGTGAACAGGCACATGGTCTTGGACTTGCCGAGGATGGCTGTGAGCTTGCGCAGCGCCTGGCTCATCAAACGTGCTTGCATGCCCATGGTGGCCATGCCCATGTCGCCCTCAAGCTCTGCCTTGGGCACGAGCGCTGCGACGGAGTCTACGACGATCACGTCGAGCGCACCGGAGCGCGCCAGCGTTTCACAAATCGTCAATGCCTCCTCGCCGCTGTCCGGCTGGGAGATCAGCAGCTCGTCTAGGTTCACGCCCAGCTTGGCCGCGTAGGAGGGGTCGAGTGCGTGCTCCGCATCGATGAACGCCGCCGTGCCGCCGTTCTTCTGCGCGTTGGCCACGATGTGCAGCATGATGGTGGTTTTGCCGGAGGATTCCGGGCCGTAAATCTCGATGATCCGGCCGCGCGGCACGCCTCCCACCCCAAGCGCCATGTCGAGTCCGAGTGACCCGGTGGAGATTGCCTCAATCTTGAGGTTCGCTCCCTCGTCGCCCAACCGCATGATGGAGCCTTCGCCAAAGCTCTTGGTGATGGAGGCGATTGCGGCCTCGAGATCTGCGGTGCGTTTGTCGAGTCCGCCCGACGCGGTTTTTGGGGTTGCCTTTGCTGCCATGATTTATCGCTTTCTGATGCCCGTCTTGACTACTGGATGTCTGCACAAAAGTCAATCCTTCCCGCCCGCGCTTCGCTCCGGTAAACCTTGGCCAAGCGATATGGGGCAGTTTGATTTTGATGTGGCCGTGATCGGGGGAGGCAGTGCCGGGTACGCCACGGCACGAACCGTGACAGCGGCGGGCAAACGCACGGTGGTCATCGAGGGCGGCCAAGCGCTTGGAGGGCTATGCATCTTGCGCGGGTGCATGCCGACCAAGGCGCTGCTGCACGCGGCGGACGTCCGGTTTCAGGCCAAGCGCTCCGGCATATGGGGGCTTGAGCCGGGC